>CAMPCO010000001.1 GCA_946646305.1 uncultured Clostridia bacterium
ATCTTGTATATTTAGCGTTTATGACATATTGCAAACCACGATATGTTGTGGTAAAATACTTTTTGCGACCATATATATTATACTATTTATCGGGGGTGTGATATGAAAATATACGGCTTTCAGAAAATGACCTTGCTTGATTTCCCCGGTCATGTTGCGGCAACGGTTTTCACCGGCGGATGCAATTTAAGGTGTCCTTTTTGCCACAATGCCGCCCTTGTGACCGAAATCGATCCCGCGGCTATATATAATGAAGATGATATCATCGCCTTTTTGGCAAAGCGAACAAATCTGCTTGATGGCGTTGCCATAACCGGCGGCGAACCGCTTATGCAGGTTGATATATGCGGGTTTATTAAAAAGGTGAGGGGTTTGGGCTACAAGGTTAAGCTTGATACAAACGGCAGTTACCCCGATAAGCTGGAAGAGATAGTAAGCGAGCATTTGGTAGATTACATCGCAGTCGATATAAAAAACAGCCGCGAAAAGTATGCGCTTACCACAGGCGTTAAAGATTATGACCTGGCTTCCCTTGATAGATCGCTTGAAATTCTTAAAAACTGCGATATAGAGCATGAATTCCGCACTACTATTGTTAAAGAACTTCACGAAACCGAGGACATAATAAAGATAGGCGAGTGGATGAAGGGCGAAAAGAACTACTTTTTGCAAAACTTTGTTGATAGCGGAAACCTCATAGGAAGCGGTTTTTCCGCCGTTTCAAGGGAGAAGTTAGAGGAAATGCGCAAGGCAGCCACCCCTTATTTTGAAAATGTTGGGGTCAGAGGGATATAAAAACACAAGATATTGTGTTTTTTCTCTTGACAAACCACAAATGATATGGTATATTCTTAAATACAGCAATAAAAATATGGAGGATAAATATGTATTCAGTAACCAAACGAGACGGTCAGATAGTTGGCTTTGAACTGGGAAAAATAAAGGATGCTATTATTAAAGCATTTGAAGCATGCCAAAGGGAATATAACCCCGAGGTTATAGATTTTCTTTGTTTAAAAGTTACAGCTGATTTTGAGCCGAAGATTGAAAACGGAACTATCACCGTTGAAAAAATTCAGGATAGTGTTGAATCGGTTTTAAGCAAAGCCGGTTATGATGATGTTTCTAAGGCTTATATCCTTTATCGCCGTCAGCACGAAAAAATTCGTAACATTTCAAATACAATGGTTGACTATAAGTCGATTGTTGATAACTATCTTAATGTTGCAGACTGGCGCGTTAAGGAAAACTCCACCGTTACCTATTCGGTAGGCGGTCTTATCCTTTCAAACTCGGGCGCTATCACTGCTAACTATTGGCTTTCCGAAATATATGATGATGAAATCGGCAATGCTCACCGCAATGCGGATATTCATATTCATGACCTTTCCATGCTTACAGGTTACTGCGCAGGTTGGTCACTCAAGCAGCTCATTCAGGAAGGTCTCGGCGGTGTTCCCGGCAAGATTACTTCTTCTCCCGCTTCCCACCTTTCAACCCTCTGCAACCAGATGGTTAACTTCCTCGGTATTATGCAGAACGAATGGGCGGGCGCGCAGGCGTTTTCATCCTTTGATACTTATCTTGCTCCCTTTGTTAAGGCGGACAACCTTACCTATAAGGAAGTTAAACAGTGCATTCAATCCTTCATTTACGGTGTAAATACTCCTTCTCGTTGGGGTACTCAATCACCCTTTACCAATGTAACACTTGACTGGACAGTTCCTAACGACCTTGCAGAACTCAACTGCATCGTAGGCGGCAAGGAAATGGACTTTAAGTATAAAGATTGTAAGAAAGAAATGGATATGGTAAACAAGGCGTTTATCGAAATCATGATCGAAGGCGATGCCAACGGTCGCGGCTTCCAGTATCCTATTCCGACCTATTCAATCACCCGTGATTTTGACTGGTCTGACACAGAAAACAACCGTTTGCTCTTTGAAATGACCGCAAAATACGGCACACCTTATTTCTCTAACTATATCAACAGCGATATGGAACCCAGCGATGTTCGCTCTATGTGCTGCAGACTTCGTCTTGACCTTCGTGAGCTTCGCAAAAAGTCGGGCGGTTTCTTCGGAAGCGGTGAGTCAACAGGTTCTGTCGGCGTTGTTACCATCAATATGCCGCGTATAGCCTATCTTTCCGAAACACCGGAAGAATTCTATAAGCGCCTTGACCATATGATGGATATTTCCGCCCGTTCACTTAAAGTTAAGAGAACAGTTATCACAAAGCTTCTTGAAAACGGTCTTTATCCTTATACCAAGCGCTATCTCGGCACATTTAACAACCACTTCTCAACCATCGGTCTTGTTGGTATGAACGAAGCAGGTCTTAACGCCAAGTGGCTCAGGAAAGATATGACCCATAAGGAAACCCAGCAGTTTACCATTGATGTATTAAATCATATGCGTGAGCGCCTTTCCGATTATCAGGAGCTTTACGGCGACCTTTACAACTTAGAGGCAACACCTGCCGAGTCAACCTCTTACCGTCTTGCTAAGCACGATAAGAAGCATTATCCCGATATCATCACCGCCAACGAAAACGGCACACCTTACTACACCAACTCTTCTCATCTGCCGGTTGGCTTTACCGAGGATGTATTCACGGCTCTTGATATTCAGGATGAATTGCAGACCCTTTATACCTCAGGTACCGTTTTCCACGCATTCCTCGGTGAAAAACTTCCCGATTGGTCTGCGGCGGCAAATCTTGTAAGAAAGATTGCCGAAAACTACAAACTGCCTTACTACACCATGTCTCCGACATATTCTGTATGTAAGAACCACGGCTATCTCACCGGCGAGCAGTTCTCCTGCCCGATATGCGGCGAAAAGACCGAGGTTTACAGCCGTATCACCGGTTACTATCGCCCGGTACAAAACTGGAACGATGGTAAGGCTCAGGAATATCAAGACAGAAAGACCTATGATATTGCTCATTCTCATCTCACCCACGATGGCGTTATAGGTGCCGATGCCAAACCGCAAACCGAAGCGACAGCCACCGTTAGTGCGGATAGCGAAAACGCAACCTATCTCTTTGCAACACCCACTTGCCCCAACTGCAAAATAGCGGCAAGCCTGCTTGATAAACAGGGTGTGGCTTATGAAAAGGTTTTTGCAAACGAGCATGTCGATATGGTTGAAAAATTCGGTATTAAGCAAGCTCCCACCCTTGTAGAGGTTAGAAACGGCGAGTTTGAGAAATTTACCGGTGTATCTGATATAAAGAAACATCTTAACATTTGAGTTGATTTTTATGTATGATATTATAATTATCGGCGGCGGCCCTGCGGGGCTCGTCGCCGCAGTATATGCGCGCCGCGCGCAAAAAAGCGTTCTCGTAATTGAAAAAGAGGTCTTCGGCGGACAGATAACCTTTTCGCCTAAGGTTGAAAACATACCCGGCTTTAAAGAACTTTCGGGCAATGAGTTTGCCGAAAATCTGGTTGACCAGGCAATAAACCTCGGCGCGGATTTTGAAATGTGCGAAGCGGTATCGGTAAAACAGGGGGATATAAAAACCGTTGTGACCGATTCGGGCGAGTATGAGGGCAAGGCCGTTATAATCGCAACCGGCGCCAAGCACCGCAGATTAGGTCTTCCAAACGAGGATAAATTCATCGGCGAGGGAATATCCTTTTGCGCCGTTTGTGACGGTGCTTTTTATAAGGATAAAACCGTTGCCGTTATCGGCGGCGGCAATTCCGCTTTGCAGGAAGCCATTTTATTGTCCGAGCAGGCAAAAAAAGTTTATGTTATTCAAAACCTTGATTTTTTAACCGGCGAAGCCGCTTTGCAGGAGCAATTAAAGGCAAAGCCCAATGTTGAAATAATCTTGGGCTCCGTGCTTGATGCATATCTTGGCGAAGATGAAATCAAAGGCGTTCGCATAAAACGCGAAAAGGATGGGGAACTTTCCGAAATCGCGCTTGACGGCGTTTTCCTTGCGATTGGTCTTATCCCGCAGAACGAGGCTTTTGCCGATATTATTCCTCTTGATGAAAGGGGATATGCAATAGCCGATGAAAACTGCCTTTTAGATGGCGGAATATTTGTTGCGGGCGATTGCAGAACCAAGAAAATCAGGCAGGTTACAACCGCCGCCGCGGATGGTGCGGTTGCCGCGCTTGCCGCCTGCGATTATATTGAAACCTTGACAAAATAACTCTATGCGAGTATAATCTTTACACACAAGTCTTTTAATGGGAGTGTTGATATGAAAAAGATTATTGCGCTCGTAGTATCAGTTCTGCTTATGGCAACGGTTTTTTGCTCTTGCCGAACGGTAAATGATACAAAACCGAAAAATGAAACCACAAACCCTAACCCGATTGCAAGAGTGGTAAAATAAGTTTAATCCCGTATCGCCTTGGGCGATACGGGATTTTGTTATTATTCGCAGTCTTCTGAATTGTTGTTCTTCTTGTTAGAATAAGAATTAAGCTTCTTTTCAGTCTCGTTATTATTATATTGCTTATTCTTTTCAGCCTGAGACTTTTTGTTTTGCATTTCCTGCCTTTGCTTATTTTTAGACATAAAAAATCACCTCGCTTTTAGTTATTATGTACTTTGGCGGGGTGATTTATTCTTATTCTATTGCAAAAAGTGTTTTGGCATTTTTTGCCGTAAGTTTTAGTATATCTTCTGCGGAAACGCCTCTTATTTCGGCTAATTTTGCGGCGGTAAGCGGAATATACCCGCTATGGCAAAGCCTGCCTCTGTACGGCTCGGGCGCAAGATAGGGGCAATCGGTTTCGATAAGCAGTTTGTCATCGGGAACAATTTGCGCGACATCGGGCAGTTTTTTAGCATTTTTAAAGGTAATTACACCGCCGATGCCGATATACATCCCAAGCTTTAATATCTCTTTTGCCATCTCGACACTGCCCGAAAAGCAATGAACAACGCCTTTTGGTTTGTAGGCTTTTAGAATATTAAGGGTATCTTCGTGGGCATCGCGGTCATGAACAATTATCGGCAAATCTAATTCCTTTGCGATAATAATCTGCTTTTTAAACAGTTCTTTTTGTTCTTCTGCTTTGTCTTTTTCCCAATAATAATCGAGCCCTATTTCACCGATGGCAACGCATTTTTTATGACTGCATAATGCTTTTATTTCATCCGCATTTTCGCCTTTTGATATTTCCTGCGGATGAATACCCACCGCGGCATAGATAAAATCATACTTTTCGGCAAGCATTAAAGCCGCTTTTGAAGAGTTTATATCACAACCGCAGGTGATAATACCCATAACACCGCAACCGGACATAGCGGGTATCAGTTCATCTCTTATGCTATCAAATTTTGCGTCATCCAAATGAGCGTGACTGTCAAAAATCAGTGGCTCATCTAAAATACATTCCTTTGGGTATTCCATTATCTCACCGTACTGCCGGGGGCAATACCATCGGCGAAAATAACGCGAATGCCATCCTTTGTGTCGGCGGCAAGTATCATTCCGCAGCTTTCTATTCCGAAAAGCTTTGCGGGTTTTAGGTTTGCAACCACTATAACCGTTTTGCCGATAAGGTCATCGGGTTTATAATATTTGGCAATACCTGAAGCCACCGTTCTTTCCTTGCCACTGCCGTCATCAAGGGTAAGCTTTAGCAGTTTTTCGGATTTTTTCACCGCTTCGCACGAGGTAACGCGGGCGGTTTTAAGTTCTATTTTAGCAAATTCATCAATGGAAATCTGCGGCAGAGTAACAATGTTTTCTGCGTTTTCTTCCTTTGTTTCTTTCTCTTTTTCCGCTAAAATTTCGCTTATAACCTTTTCTGCATCAATTCTTGCAAAAAGCGGAGTAGCTTCGCCCACAGAGAACTTTTCGCTCTCGCCAAAGGCAAGGGAATTATCCTTTGTGCCGAGTTGTTCCATTATCTTTTCGGCGCTTCCCGGAATAATCGGCAGATACATTGTGGCAATAAGCCTGATGCATTCAAGCAGGTTATAAAGAACATCATTAAGCCTTGCTTTGTTATTCTCATCCTTTGCAAGCGCCCAGGGTGTTGTTTCATCTATATATTTATTACAGCGCTTGGCAAGGTTTAAAACCGTATTAACGGCATCCGCATTGTGATAATCTTCCATAAAGGACAGATAGTTTTCAATCGTTTCTTTTGCCGTTGTGATAAGCTCGGTATCAAGGCTTGTATTCTCTTTGGGCTTTGTAACTGTTCCGCCAAAGTATTTGTTTGTCATGGCAATAGAACGGTTAACAAGGTTGCCGAGCGTATTTGCAAGGCAGGTATTGTAAACACCTATAAAGTTTTCATAGGTAATACTGCCGTCTTGGGTGAAGGGTATTTCGCTTAAAAGATAATATCTTACCGCGTCAACGCCAAAACGGTTTGCCAAATCATCGGAATATATAACATTGCCTTTTGATTTGCTCATCTTATCCTCGCCGAAAAGCACCCACGGGTGACCAAGCACCTTTTTAGGCAGCGGCTCGCCGAGCGCCATAAGAATTATCGGCCAGTAAATCGTATGGAACCTTACAATATCTTTGCCGATAACATGAAGGTCGGCAGGCCAAAGTTTTTTGTATCTTTCATCGGGGTTTTCGGTATCATAACCTATACCTGTTATATAGTTTGAAAGCGCATCTATCCAAACATAGATAACATGTCCCGGGTCAAACTCAACCGGGATACCCCATTTAAAGGATGAACGCGAAACGCATAAATCGGCAAGACCGGGTTTTATAAAGTTGTTTATCATCTCGTTTCTGCGGGAAGCGGGGGCGATAAAATCAGGATGCTCTTCAAAATGTTTCATAAGCCTGTCCTGATACTTTGAAAGGCGGAGGAAATATGCTTCTTCCTTTGCATCAATTACATCGCTTCCGCAATCGGGGCATTTGCCGTCAACAAGTTGTGATTCGGTAAAGAAAGATTCGCAGGGAACACAGTATTTACCCTCATAAGTGCCCTTGTAAATATCGCCGTTTTCGTAAAGCTTTTTAAAGATTTTTGAAACGGTTTTTTCGTGATAATCATCGGTTGTTCTTATGAACTTATCATAGCTTGTGTTAAGCCCGTCCCAAACCGCTTTGATTTCGGAAGAAATATTATCAACATATTCTTTCGGTGATATACCTGCGGCTTTGGCGTATTCTTCAATTTTCTGTCCGTGTTCATCAGAACCGGTCATAAAGAAAACATCGAAGCCCCTCATCCTTTTATATCTCGCAATCATATCCGCAAGCACAACATCATAGGTGTTGCCGATATGCGGTTTTCTGGATGTGTAGGCAATCGCCGTTGTAATATAAAACTTTTCCTTTTCTTTGCACATAAAATATTATCTCCTAAAAAGTAATCAAGGTTTTTTAATCATAAACGCCGCAAGTGAAACCGCGGTGGCGGCAAGTTCAAATATGAGAACGGTAAGTCCGCGCTCCGCTATGGTAACATCGCCGAGGAAGGAACCGTAGATAAAGTAGATGGTTCCTATAACCGCCGCGATAACATATAAAACGGTCAGCAATATGTTTGATTTTTTTATCCTCGCCGCGCTGCACATTATCTGCAAAAGGCTCATAGATGTGCCGCGGAAAGCCGCCGGAGCGGAGGTCTCTTCGCAGGGCATAGTCGCTTCCTTGTGGGCATTTGCACCGGTTACATTCATAACCAGCACCGAGTCTTCATAAAGATCAAAATAATCGCAGATCATCTCGTTTGTAACATTAGGATCGGTGTTATCTACAAGAAGAGTGATGCCGAGATCCGCCGCGCTTTTAAGCTGTTTTGTAACCGCGTGATTAACCTTGTATTTTATAACAAGTAATAGGCAGGCTTTGTTGTCGGTTGCAACATAAACAGGGAAGAAGCCTTTTCTTAAAATCTCGCGATCGTATTCAAGATCGGGAACTTCAATGCCGTGGGCTTGAAGCAGGGTGCGGTTGCCTATAAACATCAGTTTATCATCAACCCAGCCGGATATACCGAGCCTTTTTTCGTATTTAACCGTATCGGATGGCGGAACATCATAAGCGGCATTTGTTTTTGCAATTTGCTTAAATATGTTGGAAAGCGGGCTTGATACCGCATCGGTAAGCGAAGCGGCGCGAAGAATAATATCATCAACATTGTTGTTTGCAAGAACCTTCATATCTTTTAAAACAACACTTCCGTGCGGGAAGATATCTTCTGTTTTTATAACCACCGCGTTTGCCTGGTTTATTTTATCCGCCCCTGCATAGCCGTTTAACATTGCGCCTATTCTGTTAAGCCTTGTTGCGGCACTGCGAAGCGGCAGAACATCAAGCAGGAAAACAACAGGCATCGCCGCCGCGCACAGGATGGCGGATGAAACATAAAGCGATTCGGTAACACTGTGTTTTATAAGTCCCGCAATTATCGCCGCCACAACAGCCAGCGAAAGGGAAACAGCAATAAGTATAGATGATTTTTCAAAGGTTTTCGGCTTGTATGAAGAATACTTCATAAAGTCGGCTACGCGGTCGGTTTGCCTTGAAGTGGCAATCATAACCTTACCCTCTATGGAATTCCTCGCCATAACAATGGTTGTCGGGTCATCATTGATAAGGCTGACCGCTTTTTTTGGCCTTTGAACAGAAATGATTTTTAAATTTCCTTGTTTTATTGAAACATCATAAAAACGGGAAATTATGCGGATAAGCAACATAAATGCGCAAACCACTATAACCGTAAAGCAGTTTTCTCCTTTAATGCAGGAAAAAACGGAAAGCGCCAAAGTGGAAAGGGAGGCCAGAGCGGCGCATAAATCAAAACTCGGCTCGCCCTTTATAACCTTCGCAAAGCTTGTAAACATTTCGCAGTTTAAAAGCACCATAACCGAAAGAATGGCGGTAGAGGCGATAAGCAATGCCGATGAGCCGCTATAAAATGAGGCATAGATAGAAGGCATAAGGAAAATCAGCAAAACAAATAACAGAACGCCGCAAAGAATAGAACTCAAAAACAGGTTGCGCTTTTTGATTGCGAACTTATGTAAAAACAGTTTTTCATCCTTGCGATCGTTTATTTCCTCTTTTGGAGCAAAGGTGTCAAAATCATCCTCTTCATAATCGGAGATGGTATCATCATCCGAAACGGGTCTCTCGGTAAATTCGCCGCTTATATCAAACTGATTTGTAATTGTTTCAACCTTTAAAACAGGCTTATCGCTTCCCGTGTCGGTAACAGGGGTAAACCTGATTGTTGCCGTATCGGATGTGGCGGGTTTATCCTGAATGGTATCGGTTTCTTCGGGTTTATCGATATCGGAAATATAACCCTTAATGTTTTCCGCGGGTTCTTCCATTGTTTTTTCATCAGAATGAATCTCTTCAGGCTCTCGGTCTTCTTCAGGTTGAACCGTGTCCTTAGCATCTTCGGACTTATCCTCTGTATCTATTCCGAGTATTTCATCCACCGTTTCAAGCTCGTATGCAGGCTTTTCATCCTCTTCTTGAACCTTCTCTTCGGTTTTAAGTATCTCATCAACCGTTTCAAGTTCATAAGAAGGCTTTTCCATCTCTTCAAGCGCATCCTCGCCCTTATCATTTGTTGTAAAACGGCGCATTCGCTTTAAAAATGAAAGCTTGCTTTTGTTTGATGGGGTATCATCCTCTTCGCCGATAAAATCGGGGGCAGGGGGAAGCGGGTTCGAAAAATCTTTTTCTTCAGCCGCTTCTTCTGTTTTTGCAACATCGGCTTCCGCCGCTTCTTCATCGGTATCAACAACAAAGCCTACAAAGTCAGTGGGCTTTTTATCTGCGGTCTCACCCGATTGAATGGACTTAATTCTATCTTTTAAAGCATCCAGGGGGCTTTTTTCGTTTTCTTTATTGTTGCTATATTCGTTCACCCTAAATCACTCCTTATATCTTTTCTCTTCCTGCGGCGGCGGCATACATAAGAATTCCTGCCGCAACCGAAGCATTAAGGGAATTTATCTTGCCGTTCATCGGCAGACTGATTATCCCATCACATTTTTTTGAAATCAAAGTTCCTATTCCTTTACCCTCACTGCCTATAACCAATGCCAGCGGAGTATCATAATCAAACTTGCGGTAATCGGTTCCGTTCATATCCGCACCGAAAACCCAAACGCCCTTTTCTTTTAGATATTCAATGGTGTTTGATATGTTTGTAACCCTTGCAACCGGCACATATTCAAGCGCCCCGGCAGAGGTTTTTTCAACAGTGGCATTAAGGGTTGCCGAGCGGTTCTTCGGGATGATAACCCCGTGAACACCGCAGGCCTCGGCAGTTCTTATAATCGCGCCGAGGTTATGTGTATCGGTTATCTCATCGCATATTACAATAAATGGCTTTTCGTTTCTTTCCTTTGCAAGATTTAATATATCTTCAACCGTGCTGTACTTATGAGCCGCACAGGAAACGGCAACACCCTGATGGTTTAAGTTGCCGCAATAAAAATCCATTTTTTGCGGGCTTATTTCTTTTATGGGAACACCCTTTGCCTTGCATTTGGCAACAATCGCGGTAACCGTTCCGCCCGATGCCCCTTTTACAATAAAGAGCTTGTCTATCTCGCGGTTTGAACGCAAAACCTCCATAACCGGGTTTCTGCCGCAGACAATATCATTTCTTTTGCTTTCGTTTATTTCAGGTGTATTATTATCAGTCAAAACCTAACCGCCCTTTTATATTTAATCAATTTATTATAGCATAACAAAACTCAAAATAAAAGTATAAATCTTAATAAAGTATAAATTATTTTATTTCTATAATAATAGCGCCCGTTTCCTTGACAATTTTTTCTGTATATAGTAAAATGTATCGGAATGTTCCTCATTTTAACGGAGATGATACAGATGAACGAAAAGATATATGATGTTGTTATAATAGGCGGCGGAATAGGCGGCCTTATGGCGGCATACAGGTTGCATAAAAATGCGCCCGAGCTTAAAATTGCCATTACCGAGCGCGGCAACACTCTTGAAAAAAGAGTATGCTTTGCCGGCAAGGATAAAACCTGTGCTCACTGCAAAATCTGCAATATAACAAGCGGTTTTGCGGGTGCGGGCGCTTTTTCGGACGGTAAGTTTAATCTCGGCACCGCTTACGGCGGCACCCTTGGCGAAGCACTTGGTGAAGATGTTGCCAATAAATTTATCAATGAGGTTGATAAAATACTTACCGAGTATTGCACATCGGGCGAACCGGTTGTTTATAAATCAAACGATGCATTGCGTCTTAAATGCCTGCAAAATAATCTTCGGCTTCTTGATATGAATGTTAAGCACCTCGGTACGGATAACAACTATCTCACAATGCAAAATCTGATAAACGCCATCGCCGAAAGCGGCACAGAGCTTTATCATTTTTATGATTGTGAAAAGGTTGAAAAGATTGACGAAATCTATCATCTGACATACGAAAACAATGAGGTTTTAAAGGCTAAAAATATAATCATCGCAACCGGCCGCGGCGGTGCAAATTTTGTTTCCCGCTTTTGCAAAGATTTTGGCGTAAAGGTTCGTTCAAATCATGTTGATATCGGTGTTCGCGTAGAGATGAAAGATATTATATGGCGCGAGTTTTCATCGGCTATTTATGAGCCTAAAATTCTCTATAAAACCAAAACATTTGAAGATAGATGCCGTATGTTCTGCTTTAACCAGGGCGGCCTTGTTTCGGCGGAAAGCAACCGCGGAATAATCACCGCAAACGGGCATTCTTTTGCGCAGGCGGATAAAAAGACCGAAAACTGCAATTTTGCCATTCTTTCAAGCATTCGTTTTACCGAGCCTTTCGATCAGCCTACCGAGTATGCCGAGAATATATCCCGCCTTGCAAATATGATAGGCAACGGCAATGTTCTTGTTCAGCGTTTCGGCGATTTAATTCGCGGCCGCAGAACTAATGACCACAGACTTTCTCAAAACACCGTTACCCCGACCCTTAAAGCCACCGCCGGCGATATATCTCTTGTTTTGCCCCATAGAATACTTACAAATATAATTGAAACCATATATGCTCTTGATAAGGTTGCCCCGGGTACTGCCAATGATGATACCTTGCTTTACGGTTGCGAAAGCAAGTACTATTCCATCCGCCCGCAGTTCAATGAAAACTTTGAACTTACCCCCGGCGCATATATAATAGGTGACGGCAGCGGTATCTGTCGCGGTCTGTCGCAGTCGGGCGCAATGGGCATATATGTTGCGGATTGCATCACAAAGTAATACTACAACTTGTGTAATACAAAAAATCGTTTTTTGATTTGTATATTTTTTACAAAGCGAATTTAGTTTTGTCAGTGAGAAAACAACAAGTTGTCCAAACTTTAAAAAATAGGGGTTTTTTTATTGACAAAAAATGACCCTTATGTTAGTATAAAATCAACAATTAAATTGTTTGCCGATATAGTTTCGAGTTTATGGTTCGAATGTTTCTACCGTGGCGCCTAAGTCACGACTATCGGTGAAGTTTTCCATTTTTCACTGCTTTATTTTATATAAAACGGTGTAATATTTGGTTATCGGCAAACAGACTGGTTTTTATCGGTCTGTTTTTTCTTTTGTTGTAAGGGAGGCGATTTTTAATGAAATCACTTGAAGAGAAAATACTTCGCGAGGGTATTGTGCTTGATGGTGATGTTCTTAAAGTCGGCTCTTTTTTAAATCAACAAATTGATATTGATTTTCTTTTTAAAATGGGTGATGAAATCGCTCGCGCTTTTGCGGATGAACATATAACAAAGGTTCTAACCGTCGAAGCTTCGGGCATTGCGATTGCCGTTGCGGCGGCACATTATATAAATGTACCGGTTGTGTTTGCAAAAAAGAGCAAGACAATAAATGTTCACGGTGAGGTTTATTCCGCGCGTGTTCATTCCTATACGCATTGTATTGATAATAATATAATCGTTCCGAAAGACTACCTCAGCCCAAACGATAAAGTCCTTATTGTTGATGATTTTCTTGCAAACGGAAAGGCGTTTGAAGGCCTTATAGAGATTGCGAAACAGGCGGGAAGTCAGATTGCGGGTTGTGCCGTTGCGATAGAAAAAGGATACCAGGGCGGCGGCGATAATCTTCGCGCCAAGGGATATAAAGTTCATTCCCTTGCTATTATCGATGAAATGTCCGCCGGCGGTATAAAATTCCGCAAATAAATTCGGTGTAAATAAAATTTACATAAAAAACCAAAACAAAATCAGGGGGAAAACAAAAATGAAAAAACTTTTTGCACTCTTGCTTGCAGTAGTAATGCTTATGGGCCTTGCTGCTTGCGGTAGCAAAAACACCGAAGAAAAGAAGACCGAAGAAGGCATCAAGGTTGGCCTTATCTGTCTCCACGATGAAAACTCAACCTATGATAATAACTTCATCCAGGCTTTAAAAGAAGTTCAGGAAGAACTCGGCCTTAAAGATGATCAGGTTCTTATCAAAACAAACGTAGATGAAAGCGATGCTTGCTACAATGCAGCTGCTGAACTCGTTGACGCAGGATGCGACATCATCTTTGCTGACTCTTTCGGTCATGAATCTTTCATGATTCAGGCTGCTAAGGAATTCCCGGAAGTTCAGTTCTGCCACGCTACCGGCACAAAGTCACAGACCGAAGGTCTTGACAATTTCCACAATGCATTTGCCGCTATCTATCAGGGTCGTTACCTTGCAGGTGTTGCTGCAGGCATGAAGCTCAACGAAATGATCGAAAAAGGCACTATCACCGCTGATAAGGCTGTTATCGGTTATGTTGGCGCATTCGACTATGCAGAAGTTGTTTCAGGTATGACTTCATTCTTCCTCGGCGCTCGTTCTATCTGCCCGACCGCTACTATGAAGGTTACATACACCAACTCTTGGTTCGATATAGCAAAAGAAAAAGAATCTGCTCTTAACCTCATCAACTCCGGTTGTGTTCTTATCAGCCAGCATGCTGATAGCGAAGGCGCACCGAAGGCTTGCGAAGAAAAAGGCGTTCCGAATGTTGCTTACAACATCAGCACCATCTCCATGGGCCCGAACACCGCTCTTATTTCTTCCAAGATTGATTGGAGCGTATACTTCAAGCTCGCTATCGAAGCTGTTATGAACGGCAAAGAAATCCCCACTGATTACTGTGGCACTATGGCAGAAGGCGCTGTTAAGCTCACCGAGCTCAACGAAAAAGCAGCTGCTGCCGGCACTCAGGAAAAACTTGACGAAGTTCAGGCTAAGCTTGAAAGCGGCGAACTCAAAGTATTCGACACCAAGACCTTTACCGTTGGTGGTAAAGAACTCACCACCTATACCGCCGATGTTGTAGACGAAGGCGACTTCGTTCCGGAAACAGAGGCTATTGAAAACGGTGAATTCGCTGAATCAGTAAAGAGATCTGCTCCTTACTTCGATATTAAATATATTGACGGTATCAGCGCTCTTTAATTTTTAAACTAACAGAAAAAGGCGGAGTTTTTATACTCCGCCTGTATCTGTTATTTTTTTTAAAAATCTACCTTCGCAAAAGGGTACAAGGCTTTGGTTTATACCTTTTTTCGAATGCAGTAAAAAAGAAAGGTTGTGTAAGGAATATGGCTTGTGCCGCAATAGAACTTAAGAATATAACTAAGCGTTTCGGCAGCAAGGTTGTTGCCAATCACAATGTTTCACTAAGTGTTTACAAGGGCGAGATATTGTCCTTGCTCGGTGAAAACGGAAGCGGCAAAACAACACTTATGAATATGATTTCGGGTATCTATTACCCGGATGAGGGTCAAATCTTTATAGATGGGGAAGAGGTTGTAATTCGTTCCCCTAAAGATGCCTTTAAATATAAAATAGGAATGATACATCAGCATTTTAAACTAATCGATGTATTCTCCGCCGCGCAGAATATCGTTTTGGGACTTGAAGAAGAGGGTAAGTTCGATATTAAATCCGTAACGCAACGGGTTAAAGAGATAAGCAGTATGTACGGCTTTGATATTGACCCGAATAAAAAGATTTATGAGATGTCCGTTTCGGAAAAGCAGACCGTTGAGATAATCAAGGTGCTTTACCGCGGCGCGGATATTCTTATTCTCGATGAACCCACCGCGGTTCTCACCCCGCAGGAAACTCAAAAGCTTTTTGCAGTTCTTCGCAAAATGCGTGACAGCGGCAAGGCGATTATCATAATCACCCATAAGCTTCATGAGGTTTTATCCCTTTCCGATAAGGTTGCGGTACTGAGAAAAGGTGAATATATCGGCACGGTAAACACCGCCGAAACCAGCGAATCGGAACTGACCGAGATGATGGTCGGCAAGAAGATTAGTCTTAATATCAACAGAACAGAGCCAAAAGACCCCGAAGACCGACTTGAGGTTAAAAATCTTAACTGCGTAAGCGCTGATGGTGTAAAGCTTCTTGATAATGTTTCTTTCACAGCCCGTTCGGGAGAGATACTCGGCATTGCCGGTATCGCCGGAAGCGGACAGAGGGAACTGCTTGAATCAATCGCGGGACTTCAGGTGATTGAAAGCGGCAGTATCATTTACCACAACCCCAAAACAGGAACAGAAGATGAGCTTCGCGGCAGAAGTCCCATTCAGATAAGAGAACTCGGCGTTCGCCTCTCATTCGTTCCGGAAGACCGACTCGGTATGGGACTTGTCGGCAATATGGATATCATTGACAATATGATGCTCAGAAGTTACAGAAAGGGTCATTCAATGTTCCTTGAAAAGAAGGGACCGAAAGACCTTGCCGAGCGCATTATAAAGGACTTGGAGGTTGTAACCCCATCTGCCCAAACCCCCGTTCGTAAACTCTCGGGCGGTAATGTTCAAAAGGTGCTTGTGGGTCGTGAGATTGCGGCTTCGCCGACTGTTCTTATGGCGGCTTATCCCGTAAGAGGGCTTGATATCAACTCTTCTTATGCTATTTATAATCTTTTAAATCAGCAGAAAGAACGCGGTGTAGCGGTTATTTTTGTCGGTGAAGATTTGGATGTTTTAATAGAACTCTGTGATAGAATTCTTGTTATCAGTTCAGGTAAAGTCAGCGGTATAGTTGAAGGCCGCGGCGCAGATAAAGGTGAAATCGGTCTTATGATGACCGGCGCAAATGGAGGTGCAAACGGTAATGACTAATGAAAAACATGTAAAAGAACCTCTGTTTCATATAACCCGCCGCACCGATATTAAACCGCTTGCGGCTTGGGGAATAAGACTCATAGCCGTTGTTGCGGCGCTTATAGTCAGCGCTTTGGTTATTGTAACCATAACAAATTACAACCCGATTGAAGTTTATGCAAAGATGATTGAGGGCAGCTTCGGTTCCGAGCGTAAATTCTTTATTCTGCTTCAAAACACCGCAATGCTTCTCTGTGTTTCCCTTGCGGTAACGCCGGCATTTAAGATGAAGTTCTGGAACCTCGGTGCCGAGGGTCAGGTGCTTGTCGGCGGTCTTGCAAGCGCGGCTTGTATGTTTTATGCAAAAGACAGCCTGCCTTCCTGGTTGCTTATAATCATAATGCTTGTAACAAGTATTTTAAGCGGTATTATCTGGGGCGTATTGCCCGCCGTTTTCAAGGCGATTTGGCGGACCAATGAAAGCCTTTTCACCCTTATGATGAACTATGTTGCAATGCAGCTTGTTTCATTCTTTATAATGGTTTGGGTTCCAAACGGTTCAAGCGTTATGGGCGTTTTAAACCAAAAGAGTGAAAGCGGCTGGTTGCCGGTTGTTTTCGGTCAAAAATACGGGCTTAATATTATAATAGTTGCACTGCTCACAGTTGTGATGTTTATCTACCTGCATTTCAGCAAGCAGGGCTATGAAATCTCCGTTGTGGGTGAGAGCGAAAACACTGCGAGATATGTCGGCATAAATGTTAAAAAGGTTATAATCAGAACAATGGTTATTTCCGGCGCTATATGCGGTCTTGCGGGCTTCCTGCTTGTGTCGGGTACCAACCATACCATTTCAAAAGAACTCGCAGGCGGTATGGGCTTTACGGCTATTATGGTTTCCTGGCTTGCAAAATTTGAGCCTGTTATGATGATTTTCACTTCTATGTTTATTGTCTTCCTTCAAAAGGGAGCAGGGGAGATTGCAACCGCTTTCAGGCTTAATGAAAGTGTTTCCGATATCCTGACCGGTATCATAATCTTCTTTATTATAGGCAGTGAATTCTTTATAAACTATAAAATCAATATGCGTTCTAAATCGAAGGGGGCGGAATAATGATTAAAACAATTTTTGCTTTTATCAATGCGGCTATCATTCAGTCAATTCCGTTGCTTTACGGTGCCACGGGCGAGATTATTACCGAAAAAAGCGGCAACCTTAACCTCGGTATTCCGGGTATTATGTATATGGGCGGCATTTCGGGAATTATCGGCGGTTATCTTTATGAACATTCGGTTGCAAACCCAAGCGCAATTCTCTGTGTTTTAATTCCGCTTTTATCATCCCTTATCGGTTCAACCCTTTTGGCGCTTATTTACAGTTTCCTTACCATAAGCCTTCGCGTAAACCAGAATGTTACAGGTCTTGCGCTCACAACCTTTGGTATAGGCATAGGAAACTTCTTTGGCGGTTCGCTACTGAGTTTCTTTGGCGAAACCGGCTCTATATCATTGATAAGAACAGGTAAAGCTTTTAAAGCAAGCCTGCCCTTTGCTCATAAACTCGGTATTTTCGGCAAAACCTTTTTATCTTTTGGTTTCCTTGCTTACCTTGCAATAGCCATCGCGCTTGTAACATCCTATTTCTTCAATCGCACAAGAGCAGGTCTTAACCTTCGCGCGGTTGGTGAAAACCCCGCGACTGCCGATGCGGCGGGCATAAATGTTACCAAGTATAAATATCTTTCAACCCTTATAGGCGGCGCTATTGCAGGACTCGGCGGCCTGTATTTCGTTATGGACTATACCGGCGGCGCCTGGACAAATAACGGCTTTGGCGATAGAGGTTGGCTCGCAATCGCGATAGTTATTTTCGCTATCTGGCGACCCACAACCGCCATCCTGAGTTCCTTCCTCTTCGGCGGACTTTATATCCTTTCAATCTATATCCCCGGTCTTTCGGGCAGTGCGAAAGAGATTATAAATATGTTGCCTTATGTGGTAACAATTCTTGTTCTTGTAATTATCAGTATGCGCAAGAAGAGAGAAAACCAACCCCCGGCACATCTCGGACTTTCATATTTCAGAGAAGAAAGATAATATTAAAAGCGGACTGCAAAAGCGGTTCGCTTTTTTATATTGGTATTATATAGTAAATATATAGTTATATTAAAATTGCTCTTTACTTTTTCCTTTAAAAGTTATATAATTACTATGAGCGAATTTTTAAGCTTTTATTTAGGAGGAAAACAAATGTCTAGAAAGTTCAAAACAATGGACGGTAACAACGCGGCTGCTCATGTAGCCTATGCGTTTACAGAGGTTGCGGGTATTTACCCGATTACTCCGTCCAGTCCTATGGCTGACTATGTTGATCAGTGGTCTGCTCAGGGACTTAAAAATATTTTCGGCACCACGGTAAAAGTGGTTGAAATGCAGTCCGAAGCCGGTGCGGCCGGTACAGTTCACGGCTCTTTGGCGGCCGGTGCTCTTACCACCACCTTCACGGCATCTCAGGGTCTTCTTCTTATGATCCCGAATATGTATAAGATTGCCGGTGAACTTTTGCCTGCGGTATTCCATGTTTCAGCTCGTTGCGTAGCAAGCCATGCGCTTAACATTTTCGGCGATCATTCCGATGTTTATGCTTGCCGTCAAACCGGTTTTGCAATGCTTGCCGAAACCAACACTCAGGAAGTTATGGACCTCGGCGCAGTTGCTCACCTTTCTGCAATTAAAGGCCGTGTTCCTTTCATCAATTTCTTTGATGGTTTCCGTACCTCTCATGAAATTCAGAAAATCCGCGTTTGGGATTATGAAGATCTTAAAGAGATGTGCGATATGGATGCCGTTGCCGCATTCCGCAAGCGCGCGCTTAATCCTGAGCGCCCCGTAATGCGCGGCAGCCATGAAAATGACGATATCTTCTTCCAGCACAGAGAAGCCTGCAACAAATACTATACCGCTTTGCCGGCTATCGTTGAAGAATATATGGACAAAGTTAACAAGAAACTCGGCACTGACTATAAACTCTTCAACTACTATGGCGCTCCCGATGCTGAAAAGGTTATTATCGCTATGGGCTCTATCTGCGATGTTGCAGAAGAGGTTATCGATTACCTTACCGCTCAGGGTGAAAAGGTTGGTCTTGTAAAGGTTCGCCTTTATCGTCCGTTCAGCGCAGAAAAGCTGGTTGAAGCAATTCCTGCAACCACCAAGAAGATTGCCGTTCTTGACCGCACCAAGGAACCCGGTGCTCTCGGCGAACCGCTTTATATGGATGTTATCAGCGCCCTGGCTCAAAAAGGCAGACATATTGATACCGTTATCGGCGGTAGATATGGTCTTGGTTCTAAGGATACTCCTCCTTCAAGTATATTTGCTGTATATAAAGAACTTGGCAAAGATGAGCCCAAGGCTCAGTTCACTCTCGGTATCAACGATGATGTTACTCATCTTTCACTTCCCGAAGAGCATGCGCCCAACACCGCGGCAGAAGGCACTATCGAATGCAAATTCTGGGGTCTCGGCGGCGATGGTACCGTTGGTGCAAACAAAAACTCCATCAAAATCATCGGTGATCATACCGATAAATATGTTCAGGCTTACTTCCAGTATGACTCTAAGAAGACCGGCGGTATAACAATTTCTCACCTTCGTTTTGGTGATAAGCCGATCAAGAGTCCTTACTACATAAACAAAGCCGACTTCGTTGCCTGCCATAACCCCTCTTATGTAATCAAGGGTTATAAGATGGTTAACGATGTTAAGCCGGGCGGCGTGTTCCTTATCAACTGCCAGTGGGATAAGGATGAACTCAGCGCTCATATGCCTGCCGAGGCAAAACGCTATATCGCTAAGAATAACATTCAGCTTTATACCGTTAATGCTATCGACCTTGCGGCTCAAATCGGTATGGGTAAGCGCACCAACACCATTTTGCAGTCTGCTTTCTTTGCTCTTTCTAAGGTATTGCCGGTTGACGATGCTATTAAATATATGAAAGAAAAAGCAGAAATCTCTTACTCCAAGAAGGGTGCCGATGTTGTTCAGATGAACTTCAAGGCTATCGATATAGGCGCTACCGCTTTTGTTAAGGTTGATGTTCCCGCCGATTGGGCAGATGCAGCCGATGAAAAGAAGACAGGCGCTTTGGAAGACAGCACCAAGCTTGAAGTTATGGTTGATAACATCATGAAGCCGGTTGGCCTTATGAATGGTTACGAAGTTCCGGTTTCCGCTTTCGTTCCCCATGCAGACGGTACCTTTGAACAGGGCGCTTCCGCATTTGAAAAACGCGGTGTTGCCGTTATGGTTCCCGCTTGGAACAACGAAACCTGCGTTGCTTGTAACAAGTGCGCATTCGTTTGCCCGCATGCTACAATTCGCCCCTTTGCTTTAAGCGAAGAAGAAGCAAAGAATGCTCCCGAAAACATCCGCTATGCCGACAAGGCAAAGGCTGTTCAGAACGCGGGCTACAAATTTGCTCTTACCGTTTCTCCGCTTGATTGTATGGGATGCGGCGTTTGCGTTGGCGTTTGCCCGACCAAGTCGCTCGAAATGGTAGCACAGAGCAGCCAGCTTGATGAGCAGAAGGTATTTGACTACTGCGTAGCAAATGTTACCGAAAAAGCAGGCGTGGCTTCTGATGCAAATGTTATTTCCTCTCAATATAAAAAGCCGTTGCTTGAATTCTCAGGCTCTTGCGCAGGATGTGCTGAAACATCCTATGCTCGCCTTATAACTCAGCTCTTCGGCGACAGAATGTATATTTCCAATGCAACAGGTTGCTCATCCATTTGGGGTGGCCCTGCCGCAACTTCACCTTACACTACCGACTTTAACGGTCACGGTCCTGCCTGGGCAAACTCTTTGTTTGAAGATAACGCAGAACACGGCTACGGTATGTATTTAGGTCAGCAGGCTATTCGCCGCCGCCTTATTGATGAGGTTAAGGAAATAGCTGAAAACAGCAAAAACGATGCAGTTAAATCTGCCGCAGGCGAGTATCTTGATACTGTTAATGACGGCGCTAAGAACTCCGCTGCTGCAAAGGCTTTGGTAGAAGCAATCAAGGCCGCAGGTGCTGACTGCGATAACTGCCGCGATGTTGTTGCCAATGCTGAATATCTTTCCAAGAAATCTGTATGGATCTTCGGCGGTGACGGTTGGGCTTATGATATAGGCTTCGGCGGTGTTGACCATGTTCTTGCTTCCGGCGACAATGTAAACATTATGGTATTCGATACCGAGGTTTACTCAAATACCGGCGGTCAGGCTTCCAAGGCTTCCAATATCGGTCAGGTTGCTCAGTTCGCAGCTGCCGGTAAAGCGATTGCCAAGAAGAGCCTTGCAGAAATCGCTATGAGCTATGGTTATATCTATGTTGCTCAGATAGCTATGGGCGCTGATCAGAACCAGACCCTTAAAGCAATCAAAGAAGCAGAAGCTTATGATGGTCCTTCGCTTATCATCGGTTATGCTCCTTGCGAAATGCATTCAATCAAGGGCGGTATGGTTAACTGCCAGGCAGAAATGAAGAAGGCTGTTGACAGTGGATATTGGGATCTCTTCCGTTACAACCCTGCACTTAAAGCAGAAGGCAAGAACCCGTTCTCCCTCGATAGCAAGCCCGCAACTGCTGATTATAAGGAATTCATAATGAATGAAGCCCGTTATAACAGACTTACTCGTGAATTCCCCGAAAGGGCAGAGGTTCTCTTTGACAAGGCGGCAGAAACCGCTAAGGCAAGACGCGCTCACCTTGAAAAACTTGTTGAGCTTTACGGCAAGTAATTTTACAAATAAATATTTGGGAAAGCCCGGTCAATTTGACCGGGCTTTTTTTATGCCTTTTTTTATCTTTTTCGACATTTTTTATTTTTTTAAAAAAATATTAAAAAAACTCTTGATTTTTGTTAAAAAGTCCTATATAATACATACAAGTGGTGAAAAGTGTGTCTAAAATCACTAAAAGTGTTTAAAAGTGTTGAATTTGTTTAGAAAAGGTGGTGGCTTTCTGTGTTGTATGGCGGATATGATCATTCAATAGATAAAAAAGGCAGAATAGCCATTCCTTTTAAACTGCGCGTAGAACTCGGCGAAAGTTTTATGGTTTGCCGCGGTATTTTCGGCAAGCGTTGTGTTTGCGTTTATTCTATGAAGCAGTGGGAAGAACTTGTAAATAAAATCGGCAGTTTGCCAATGGCAAAATCAAGTGTTGTTAAGCGCTTTTTGTATGATGGCGCATTTAATGTTGAATTTGACAGCCAGGGAAGAATACTTTTGCCTCTTTCCTTGCGCGAATATGCCGACCTTCAATCGGAAGCACATATTATAGGTGTTGATTCCAATATAGAAA
Organism: uncultured Clostridia bacterium; assembly: GCA_946646305.1. Taxonomy (GTDB): domain Bacteria; phylum Bacillota; class Clostridia; order Oscillospirales; family Acutalibacteraceae; genus UBA737. The sequence goes on from CAMPCO010000001.1 coordinate 22,417, forward strand.
TATGGAACAAAGACCTTTGGGCTAAAGAGAATATGGAATACACGCCCGAAGCCATTGCTTCCATTGTTAACGAACTGGAAATATAATTATGGAATTTGTTCATAATCCCGTAATGTTAAACGAAGCCGTTTCCTCGTTAAATATTAAAGAAAACGGTATATATGTTGATGGCACGGCAGGTGGTGCCGGTCATTCAAAGCAGATTGCTTTAAAACTAAAAACAGGCCATCTTTATGCATTTGATCGCGATCCCGATGCGGTAAAGGTTGCCTCATCCCGCCTTGAAGGGCTTAATGCAACAGTAATAAACGCCAACTTTTTTGATATGAAGGACGAGCTTTCTCGCCTCGGTATTAAAGAGGTTGACGGTATTTTGCTCGATTTGGGTGTCTCATCTTATCAGCTTGATAACGGCGAGCGCGGATTTTCCTATAAGACAGAAGCCCCGCTTGATATGAGAATGAGCAAGCAGGGACCCACGGCGGCAGACCTTGTAAACAACCTTTCCCGCGATGAACTGACAAGGATATTCAGAGATTTTGGGGAAGAAAAGTTTGCTTACAGAATAGCGGGGGCGATAGTTTCCGCCCGCGAAAAAGAGGAAATAAAAACCACAACTGCTCTCGGTAGTATAATTGCTTCGGCGGTTCCCGCCGCGGCAAGAAGAGACGGCCATCCGGCAAGAAAATGCTTTCAGGCGCTAAGAATTGAAGTAAACCACGAACTTGAGCATCTCGATGCCGCCCTTCAAAATGCTTTTGATATTTTAAAGCCCGGCGGTGTTTTATCGGTTATAACCTTCCATTCCCTGGAAGATAGAATAGTAAAGCAAAAGTTTAAAGAATTATGTACAGGGTGTATATGCCCGCCGGATATTCCGGTTTGTGTTTGCGGCAGAAAGCCGCAGGGCAGACTTCCCCACAGAAAACCAATAACACCCGGCGAAGAAGAATTAAACAGTAACAAGAGAAGCCGCAGTGCGAAGCTTCGAACGATAATAAAGATATAGGAGATAGGCAAATGAATAACGTTAAATATTATAATGATAGCCTGGCGTATGATTTTAATATGTTTATGCCGCGTGAAAGCGCAGCGCCTGCAGTCGCAAGTGGCGGCAGGGAAAATGTTATGCCTATGCCTAAAACCTATACAAGGAAAAAAGCCAAGGCCGCAAAGTCAGCGGTATCGCTTTCGGCGTTTGCGGTTATGTTCAGCATAATTCTTCTTGCGGCTTTTTGCGGAAACATATATCTTAGAATGCGCGTAAATGAGGTTAATTCAAAGATAAATTCCGTAAAAGAGGAAATAGAGGTTTTAAATACCGAAAAAACAAGTCTTCAGGTTGAACTCGAGCGCCGCATATCCTATTCCAATATCGAGGTTGAAGCTACTAATATAGGTATGCAAAAGCTTGATAAATCACAGGTTAAATATATAAGAGTAAATGATAAAAACACCGCTGTTAATTCAGATGGTGAAATTATGAGCAGCAGTGAAAGTGTTCAGTAATAATCAAAGAGAATAGATAGTATAATAAATATATAAATACGAGAGTTAAAGCAGGGCTTTTGACTCTCGTATTTGGGCATTAAAAAAGGGCTGAAAGCGGGGAACAAAATGTCGGCAAGACCTGATAAACAAATGACTGTAAGAGCGAATGTAACGCGCATAATAGCACTCGTGTGTCTTGTGGGTGTTTCTTTCGTAAGCCTTTTTAATGTTATGATTTTAAAGGGTGAAAAATATCAAAGCCTTGCTTCACAGCAACAGCTTTACGATAGTTTTATATCGGCGCCGAGGGGCGATATTTACGATTGCAATATGAACCTTCTTGCAACAAGCGCCACCGATTGGAATGTCTTTATAACGCCAAACGGTCTTAAAGGCCTAACCGAGGAGGAAGCGGAAAAAATCAGAAAAACGATTGCGACAGGCCTTTCGGAAATTTTAAGTATCAAATATGATGATGTTTATGAGGATACAAAAGAAAACGACTACTATGTAGTAATAAAAAAGCGCATAGGAAAAGAAGCCGCTGATAAAATCAGAAAATTTATATCGGATAATTCCGATTTGGAACTTACAAAATACATAGGTCTTGATGAAACCACCAAGCGCTACTATCCAAACGATAGCCTTGCTTCTTCCGTTTTGGGCTTTGTAGGGGATGATAACCAAGGCCTTGCGGGAATTGAGAGTTATTATGACACAACCCTTACCGGCGTTGCGGGAAGAGTTGTTGCGGCAAAGAACGCCAAGGGAACCGATATGCCTTTTACCTATGAAAAGGTAGAGGAGGCAAAGCAGGGCAATTCACTTGTTTTAACCCTTGATTCTTATATTCAGTATGCTTGTGAAAAGTATCTTGATAACGCGGTTGAGCAGTTTGGCGCGGTTGAGCGCGGTGCCGCAATAGCGATGGATGTTAATACCGGTGAAATTCGCGGTATGGCGGTTGCGGGCGATTTTAACCCCAATGAGCCGTTCACCCTCTCTTCCGCCGACCAGGCAAAGGTTGATGCGGTCACCGATCCGGAAGAGAAAAAGGAATTAAGGTCCGAACTTTTAAGCCGCCAGTGGCGAAACAAAGCCGTTTCCGATACATACGAACCCGGTTCGGTTTTCAAAATTTTCACCGCCGCTACCGCGGTTGAAGAAAAACTTGTAAACGATAACAGTACATTCACTTGTAACCACAGATATGTTGTTGCGGGAAATGTTTATAACTGCCACGAAAACATCGGCGGACACGGAATACAAACGATAATGCAGGCAATGGGTAACTCCTGCAACCCTGCTTTTATACAAATAGGTCAGTTAATAGGTGTTAATCTTTTTTCAAAATATTTCAGGGCTTTCGGACTTACAGGCAAAACAGGAATTGACCTTCCCGGCGAAGCAATGCCTAATTATCATAAGGAAGAGAATATGGGCCCTGTTGAGCTTGCATCTTCTTCATTTGGTCAGACATTTAATATTACACCCATTCAAATGATAACCCTCGCGGCTACAACCGTAAACGGCGGCTATCTTGTAAAGCCCCATATTGTAAGTAAAGAACTCGATAGCGAAGGTAACATTGTTAAAACTGTTTCCAATGATTATAAAAGACAGGTTATTTCAAAAGAGACATCCGAAAAGATGAGAACCTATCTTGAATATGTTGTTGAAAATAATGCTAAAAACGGCAAGGTGGCGGGCTATCGCATAGGCGGTAAAACCGGTACATCGGAAAAAATTGCAGAGATGTTATCATCAGGTCAGCAAGGCCTTTATATCGGTTCTTATGTCGGAATAGCGCCGATTGATAACCCGCAAATCGCAGTTTTTGTTATGATAGACCAGCCGACCGGCGGCTCTTATTACGGCGGAACGATTTCCGCTCCTGCGGCTTCAATGATAATGGGCGATATATTGCCTTATATGGGCATAGAACCGCAATACAGTGAAGATGAACTTGAGAGGCTTTCGGTATCGGTTCCCGATACGGTAGGTAAAGATACCGATACCGCAAAACAAATCATCCAAAATTCAAATCTTTCTTATAAAACTGTAGGCGAAGGCGGAAAGATAATTAAACAACTGCCCGAAGCCGGAAGCAGTGTATATAAGGGCGGAACAGTAATTCTTTATACCGATGATTCATCTTCCGGTAATACAACCGTTCCGAATTTCATAGGACTGACTGCGGCAGAGGTTAATACCGCCGCCGCATCGGCAGAGGTAAATATTGTTTATTCCGGCTCAACAACATCATCCACCGCCAGGGCGGGAAGTCAGAGCATATCCGCCGGAACAGCAGTTCAAAAGGGCGAAGTTGTAACCGTTTACTTTACGGAAGAAGCACAGCCCGATATTTCTACCGAATAAGACAAAATTTTAAGGAGAAAACCATGCTTTTTAAAGAGTTATTACCGCAGTATAAAGGAAACTTTGGCGAGTGCGATATAAAAAACATAACCGATGACTCAAGAAAAGTTACAAAGGGCAGTGTTTTTGTTTGCATCTGCGGCCCTGATAATGACGGTCATAATTTTGCCCATAAAGCGGTCGAGGCGGGTGCGACTGTTGTCGTTTGCGAAAAAGATTTAGGGCTTGAAAACCAGGTTATAGTTGAAGATACCCATGCCGCTCTTGCCCTTATGTGCTCAAAATGGTTTAATTCTCCGCAGGATAAACTTAAAATAATAGGTGTTACGGGAACAAACGGAAAAACATCCGTTACCTATATGATAAAAAGCGCGCTCGAAAATGCCGGACATAAGGTCGGTCTTATAGGCACGATATTCTATATGATAGGCGATAAAAAAATCGAGTCGCATAATACAACCCCCGGAATGTTCGAGCTTTATTCCTTGCTTTCCCAAATGGTTGAAAGCGGATGCGATATGGCGGTTATGGAGGTATCCTCTCATGCGCTCCACCAGCGCCGCGTTGAAGGACTTACCTTTGAAAGGGCGGTTTACACAAATCTTACGCAGGATCACCTTGATTATCATAAAACTATGGAAAATTATCTTGCCGCCAAAAAACTGCTCTTTAAAAAATGCAAAAAAGCCATAATAAATATTGATGATAATTATTCAGAAGAACTGATAAAAGGCCTTGATTGCGATATAATAACCTATTCGCTCGGCAACAATTCCGATTACTCTGCAAAATCGATAAACTATAAGCCCACAGGTGTTGAATATGAACTGCTCGGCAATGATGTTTTGCAGCATATATCGGTAAATACCGGCGGAAAGTTTACGGTATATAATTCTCTTGCTTCGGCGGTATGTGCCATAAGCCTTGGCGAAAGCGCTGAAGATGTAAGCGCGGGGCTTTCAAATATCAAGGGTGTTAAGGGCAGGGCAGAGGTTGTCCCCTGTGATTTGGGCTTTACGGTGATAATAGACTATGCCCACACCCCCGATGGTTTAAAGAATATAATCTCCGCTTTTACCGATTGTGAAAAAAATCGCCTGACCGTGCTCTTTGGTTGCGGCGGCGACCGGGATAAAACCAAACGACCGATTATGGGCAATATCGCCGTTCATTATGCCGATAATGTTATTATCACAAGCGATAACCCGAGAAGCGAAGACCCCGAGGCCATAATAAAGGATATCCTTGAAGGCGTTAAAGGGTTCAGCACTCCGGTTAAAACAATAGTAAACAGACCCGAAGCAATTAAATACGCCCTTGAAAACGCAATGCCGGGTGATATTATAATACTTGCGGGGAAAGGCCACGAAACCTACCAGATTTTGGCAAGCGGTACCATCCATCTTGATGAACGCGAGGTAGTGGCAAAAGTAATAGAAGAGATTAAACAAAAAAGGAATTTGTAAAATGGATAAATATGTTACCATAATTGCGGCTGTTGTATCTTTTGCCGTAACATCACTTTTGGGATTTATTGTAATACCTTATCTCAGAAAGTTAAAATTCGGGCAAACTATTCTTGAAATAGGCCCTAAATGGCACGAAAAGAAACAGGGAACACCGACAATGGGCGGAATAATGATTATGCTCGGCGTTATATTCTCGTTTGCGATTGCTTTTTGTGTCTCTGCGGCATTTAAAGGCTCGCTTTATATGGAGTTTAAAGCCAACAATCGCCTCGTAACAATGCTTTCCGGCATAATAATGGCACTTCTTATGGGGGCTATTGGCTTTTTCGATGATTATATCAAGGTTGTAAAAAAACGCAACTTAGGTCTTACCGCAAGACAAAAGACATTTTTGCAGTTGCTTGTTTCCGCCGCTTATCTTGCAACACTCGCGCTTGGCGGAATGAATGAAACTTATATTCCGTTTGTGGGAAATGTAAACATTGTAAAAGGCGCGGGACTTATTTTCTGGCCGATAGCGCTAATGTTTATTTACGGCTTTACAAATGCCGTCAATCTTACCGATGGACTTGATGGCCTCGCTTCCGGGGTAACCCTCGTGGTGGCTTGTGCATTTATGCTTGCAAGCGGTTTTTTAAATCTATCTGCACCCAATGCGCTTTCTGCGTCTCTTGCGGGTGCTTGTGCCGGCTTTATAGTTTGGAATGCAAAACCCGCCAAGGTCTTTATGGGAGATACCGGCTCGATGTTTTTAGGCGGAATGGTGGTTGCCCTTTCTTTTGCGATAAATCGCCCTGTTTTGCTAATTATTATGGGCGGTGTTTATCTTATGGAAGCGCTTTCTGTTATTATTCAGGTTGCATATTTTAAAAAGACAAAAAAGCGTATTTTTAAGATGGCTCCCATCCATCACCATTTTGAAATGAGCGGTTTTTCCGAAGAAAAGATAGTTTTCCTTTTCTCGCTTGTATCGTTTGTGCTTTGCTTTGTAGCACTTCTCAGCATTATCTTTTCGTGGTGATATATGAGAATTCTTCAAATAATAGAAATAGTTTTAATTCTTATTTTGTTTTGTGTCGGAATAAATACGGTAATCATTTTTAAGAAAAATGGGGAAGATCCGATAGAAAAAATAAAAAAGCCCCTTATTATTCGAATTGATATAATAATGGCGCTTACAATAATTATAGGTGTTTTAACAATTATAAATATTATTTTAAACAGATAAACAAGGAGGTAATAATATGCCGGAAAAAGCCGAAAGACGCAAGCGCGGTATGTTTATAAAAGGCGGCCGCTTAGATATTACCTTTTTGTCTTTTGTACTGATACTTCTTACAATAGGACTTGTAATGCTTTTTTCTGCAAGCTATGCTTACAGTCTTGAATATTACGGTTCAAGCTATAAGTTTATAACCCAGCAGTTGTTATTCGCATTGGTCGGCCTTGTCGCTATGTATGCATTATCCCGAATTGATTACCATTTTTGGCGAAAGTTTGCGGTTTTTCTTTATATAGCAACTCTGGTTGTTTTGGCGGCGCTGCTTATTATGCCGCCGATGATACCGGGACTTGATGTTAAACGCTGGCTTGTTATCGGCTCTTTCAGCTTCCAGCCATCGGAAATTGCCAAGTTTGCGGTAATACTTCTTTTCTCGTCGGTAATCTCTGCAAACTATAAAAAGATGGGCGAAATTAAGTTTGTTTTGTTTCTAGCAGTTCTTTTGGCATTGCCTTGCGGACTTATTGTTTTAGAACCTCATCTTTCCGCCACCATTCTTGTTTTTGCAATAGGAATTGTTTTAATGGTAATAGGCGGTATAAAGAAAAAAATAATAGTATTAGGCGGGGGAGCAGCAGTAGGGCTTGTCGGTGTCGCCATTGTTTCGGGTGTTATCAGTTACGGCTCTGACCGTATTAAATATTGGCTTAACCCCTGGCTTGACCCGGCAGGCAAAGGCTTTCAAACAATTCAATCGCTTTTGGCAATAGGCTCCGGCGGTATACTCGGCCGCGGCTTTGGTCAATCAAGACAAAAATACCTTTGGGTGCCTGAACCGCATAATGATTTTATCTTTTCAATAGTTTGCGAAGAGTTAGGGCTTATCGGCGCAATGGTAATTATAATTCTGTTTGCATTACTTGTTTGGCGCGGATTTACAATCGCAATGCACGCGCCCGATAAATTCGGCTCGCTCCTCGCAGTGGGACTGACGGTGCAGGTCGGTATTCAGGCAATACTCAATATCTGGGTTGTAACAAATACAATGCCGAATACGGGCATCAGTCTTCCGTTTTTCAGTTACGGCGGAACATCACTCTTTATGCTGCTTGCCGAAATGGGGATAGTTTTATCGGTTTCAAGAAGCAGTGCGATAGAAAAAACATAAGAAAACAAAGGGGAATTATAATGCATATTCTTTTTGCGGGCGGCGGTACTGCCGGTCATATCAACCCGGCGCTTGCCATAGCAGGGTATATAAGGGAAAAACATCCCGATGCAAGAATAAGTTATATCGGAACACGCGATAAATTAGAAGCAAAATTAGTCCCCGAAAAGGGTTATAATTTCAGAACGATAGATATAGCCGGGTTTAAACGCAGTTTTTCTCCTTCTGCAGTTATATATAATTTAAAGGTTGCAAGAAAAGCGGTTACATCCTCTATGACCGCTAAAAAAATTCTTAAGGAATTATCGCCCGATTTGGTTATCGGAACAGGCGGCTATGTAAGCGGACCTGTTTTGCGCGAAGCCGCGAAGATGGGCTTTAAAACCATTATTCATGAACAAAATGCCTACCCCGGTGTTACAACCAAAATGCTATCCGATAAGGTGGATAGGGTTTTGCTGGCAATGCCACAGGCAGAAAAATATTTAAAATGCAAAAATGCCCCGATTATAGTGGGCAACCCCGTAAGAAGAGAACTCCTCCTTTCAGACAAAAAGTCTGCAAGGAAAAAACTCGGACTTGATAAAAGACCGCTTATACTTTCCTTTGGCGGCTCTTTGGGTGCAAGACCGATAAATGAAGCGGTAGAAGAACTTATAAAATGGCATAACGGCACAGGTAAATATTATCATATTCATGCAACAGGAAAAAACGGTTATAAAACAATGATGGAGCGCCTGAAAAACGATAATATAACCTTATCGCCTGAGATTGAAATAAGAGAATATATATCCGATATGGATATCTGCCTTGCGGCGGCTGATATTGTCATTTGCCGCGCAGGAGCTATAACACTTAGTGAATTAGAGGCTTGCAGAAAGCCTGCAATACTCATCCCGTCACCTTATGTTGCCGAAAATCATCAGTATCATAATGCTATGACTCTAAAGCAGGCGGGAGCCGCAGAGGTAATAGAAGAAAAAGATTTGAATAAAAATACAATAATATCCGCGGTATCGGAACTTTTGTCAGATAAAAACAAACTACTTGAAATGCAAAAGGCTGATGAAAAAATAGCAATAACCGATTCAAATGAAAGAATTTACGCGGTAATAGAAGAACTTTTGGCAAAATAATGGCAAAAATCATACGATTGCATAGTATGAAATATGTTTCAAACTATTGCATGAAAGGTATGATTTTATGCCTAAAATGATTATAACGGGCGGAAAAACTTTAAATGGAGATGTTTTCATTTCCGGCGCAAAAAACAGTGTTTTGCCACTTCTTGCGGCAACCTTGCTCTGTGATGGCGAGGTAAAGCTTTATAACTGCCCTGATATTTCAGATGTTGAAAACTCGTTACATATTTTAAATTCGCTCGGTATCGAAACTGCTTTTAAGGATGATTGTATTACTGTAAACGGAAGAATGCCGATAAATACGACAATCAGTGAGAATATGATGCGTAAAATGCGCTCGTCGGTTGTTTTTGTCGGCAGTATTTTAGCCCGTAGGGGAAAAGCCGTTATCAGTACACCGGGCGGTTGCGAATTAGGGCCGAGACCCATTGATATTCATATAGATGTTTTAAAGAGTCTTGGCGCTACCGTAACAGAAGACCGCGGTAAAATGCTTTTTACCGCAGAAAACGGGCTTAAAGGTAACACGATTGATCTTAAACTGCCGAGTGTCGGCGCAACCGAAACGGCAATTCTTGCAGCTGTAACGGCACAAGGCACTACTGTAATCAATAATGCCGCAAGAGAACCGGAAATCGGCGATCTTATAGATTTTTTAAATAAAGCCGGCGCCGATATTATCGGTAAAAACAGCAGTACAATAACTATTAAAGGCGTTAATAAACTAAACGGTGTAAGCCACCGCGTAATACCCGATAGGATAGAGGCGGCAACCTTTATGGCGGCGGTAGGCTCTGCCTCGGGTAGTATTACACTGCATAATGTAATTCCGGCACATTTAGAAAGTGTCACCGAGGTTTTAACCCGTGCGGGATGCAAAATAACGGCGGGGGATAACACCCTTGACATCACAGCGCCAAAGAGCCTTAAATCGGTGTGCTTTATAAAAAGCCTGCCTTATCCGTCATTCCCGACCGATGCAGGACCTATGATTTGCGCGGCGCTATCTAAGGCAGAGGGTAATTCTGTTTTTTGCGAGGGAATATTTGAAAACCGGTTTAGATACATCTCAGAACTTATAAAAATGGGCGCCGATATAAAGATTGAGGGCAACATTGCGGTAATAAACGGAAAACCGCTTTTCGGCGCCGAATGTAAGTCTTTTGATTTGCGCGGCGGAGCGGCGGTGGTTGTTGCGGCGCTCGGCGCTCGCGGTACAACGGTTTTAAGCAATATAGAATATTTAAACCGCGGATATGATAATTTATCAGAAAAACTTGCCCTTATAGGTGCGGATATTTATATAAAGGAGTAAAAGGATGCCGAAAAACGATGAATTTGAAGCCAGAAGAAGATCTCGCCAAAGGGAAATAAAACGCAAAAGAAGAAAAAGAAACTTTGTGGTTTTTTGTTTTTTTCTCGTTGTGACCCTTGTTGTTTTATGCTTTACCGTGTTTTTTAAAGTTGAAACGGTAAAGGTAACAGGCAGTGATATTTATTCAGAAGAGCAGATATCATCGGCATCGGGAATAACAGGGCAAAATATGTTCCGGTTATCCGCATCAAAGGTAGAAGATAAAATAAGAGAAACACTGCCGTATGTCGACTCTGTTAAAATAAACAGAAAAATTCCTCATACCGTAAAGCTTACGGTAGAGGATGCGGCGCCGTACTCATATTATATAAATAATGGTAAGTGTTATATAGCAAGTAAAAAAGGTTATGTTTTGGAAGAGTCTTCCGCAGGAGCTAATGAGCTTATCCGAATAGAATGCAGCAAAGCGGTTTGTAATGTAGGTAAAAAGGTTACGATAGTTTCCAAAAAAGAACAAAAACTTGTAGATGAACTATTAACTGTTTTAGAGGATAGGGATATTCCGATAACCGCAATAGATGTCAGAAATCCCGCGGCAATAAAAATAAATGTCGGCAATCGGTTTGAAATAAACCTCGGCACCAAAGATTATCTTACCAAAAAAATTGCCCATTTAAAAGGGATGTTAGGATCTATTGAACCCGATAAAAAAGGCACTATTGACCTTAGTATGTGGACCCCTGAAAACAGTCAGGGAAGCTTCATAAAAAAATAATTGAAAAAAAGTTACAATTTTGTAATAAAAAATCTTGCAATTTGAAAATATATGTGCTAATATAAATTTACGCACTTAAAAATAAAGGATAAAAATAAATAAAAAAGACGGAGGAAAAGCAATGTCATTCGAAGTAGCAGATGATATGGAAAAGGTTGTTAATATTAAAGTCGTTGGTGTAGGCGGCGGCGGTGGCAATGCCATTAACAGAATGGTTGCTGCAGGTGTTCGCGGCGTTGAATTTGTCGCAATAAATACCGATAAAGCTGCTTTGTTCCTTTCCAAGGCTGATCAGAAAATACAAATCGGTGAAAAATCATCATTAGGTATGGGCGCAGGCGGTAATCCGGAAAACGGTCGCAATGCAGCTGAAGAATCCCGTGATGAAATCACCAATGCAATCCGCGATGCGGACATGATATTCATTACCGCAGGTATGGGCGGCGGCACAGGTACAGGTGCGGCTCCTATCGTTGCAGCTATCGCAAAAGAACTCGGTATCCTTACCGTTGGTATAGTTACAAAGCCTTTTGCTTTTGAAGGCAGAAAGCGTATGACTCAGGCTGAATCGGGTATTGCCGCTCTCAGCGAACAGGTTGATAGCCTTGTTGTAATTCCGAATGAACGCCTTAAATATGTTTCTGAAGAAAAGATTACATTTAAGAATGCATTCAATATTGCTGACGATGTTCTTCGCCAGGGTGTTCAGAGCATCTCTGAACTTATCAATGTTACAGCCCTTGTAAACCTTGACTTTGCAGATGTTAAGGCTATTATGGCTGATGCCGGCTATGCTCATATGGGTGTTGGTTCTGCTACCGGTCGCGATAAGGCTGAGCAGGCTGCTCGTATGGCTATCACAAGCCCGCTTATTGAAACCTCTATGGATAATGCCCGCGGCGTTATCATCAGCATCACCGGTTCTGAAGATATCGGTCTTGAAGAGGTTGAACAGGCTTCTTCCATCATTTCCGATATGGCTCATCAGGATGCAACCATCATCTGGGGTGCTCAGCTTGATGAAAACTTGGAAGATACCATCCGCGTTACCGTTATTGCTACCGGCCTCGGCGATAGCAAGAAGGAAAACAAAGGCGATGATCTTGCTAAAATTATCGGCGACTCTCTCGAAGATGAGGATGACGATAACTTAGGCGATGTAATGAGCATCTTTAAAAGAGACTAATTAAAATTACATAGTCAAAAACCCGAAGATATTTCTTCGGGTTTTGTCTTTTTCGGCAGGGAATATATCCCTGCCTTTTTTATTTGCGGATTATCAGCAGCAACCGTTGTTGTCGTTATTACCGCAGCAGCATGTAAGGATAAGGATGAGAATGAGTATCCAGGTACAATTTCCACCAAAACCGTTGTTATTACACATTATACAAGACCTCCTTTTTGTCTTTCATCCCATACTATGCTGATGTTTTTTTGTTGTTAAAAAAATTTTTTAAAAAAATTTTAAAATAGGTATTGACTTTTTCTGACTAATGATTATAATTAAAGTCAGAGAAAGTCAAAAAAGGGGAATTGTTATGAAAATCAGTGACTTAATTACAGAAGAGATTTTAAGGGCAATCAGCGAATCGGATGAGCATATCGCCGATATTCAAAGAAATATGCTTGCAAGTCATATCGGTTGCGCGCCGAGCCAGATAAACTATGTTTTATCTTCGCGCTTTACCCCTGAAAACGGATATATCATCGAAAGCCAGCGCGGCGGCGGCGGTTATATCCGAATTAAAAAGGTAATAATGAATAAAACCAGTCCCATAATGCATATAATCAATTCGTTAGGGGATACAATAGACCAAATCAGCGCTCGTATCGTTATCGAAAACTGTTTGGAGTCGGGACTTATATCGCAGAACAGCGCCAGAGTTATGTATGCGGCGCTTTCAAACAATGTTATGCGCCAGGTTCCCGTTGAAATAAGGGATAAGGTAAGGGCGGCAACACTTAAAGAAATGTTGCTTGTTCAAATCTAAATATTTTACAAAAGGATGTGTTTTATATGTTGTGTGAAGAATGCAAAAAAAGAGAAGCCACAACCCATGTCAAAACAAATATAAACGGACACATAACCGAACAACATCTGTGCCACGAATGTGCCGAAAAGAAGGGAATAGCAAAAGATTTCAGTTTTAATAATCCGCTTGCCGATATGTTAACATCGATTTTCGGCAGTGCGGCTGAGCACCAAAAACCGCTCAGTGCAAAGCATTGCAGTTGTTGCAACAGTACTCTTGCCGATATTATGAATAGCGGTAAGCTCGGTTGCAGTGAATGCTATGATAGTTTTTACGAAGATTTACTGCCTTATTTCAATCGAATTCACGGCGGTATAAAGCATATAGGAAAAATAGCCTATACCGTTGAGAATAACGATGATAAGCCCGCAGAAAAGGCGGAAGAGGAAAAGCATGAAAAGGGCGAAACTGTCGAAACCTTAAAAGCAGAACTTGAAAAACTTATAAAAGAGGAAAATTTTGAGCAGGCGGCAGTTGTAAGGGATAAGATAAAAGCCTTGGAGGAAAAGAATAAATGAGTTGGTATGACAGGAAAGGTCCAAACGATGATATAGTAGTCAGCACGCGCATCCGCCTTGCAAGAAATCTTCGCGGAATACCTTTTCCGGCAAAAATGAATAAAGAGCAGTTTGAAAAGGTTAATAACATAGTAAAAGAAGCCGTTTTAAACTCAAGCGCCCCTATCGCAAAAGGGCTTAAATTCATAAAGATGGAAGATATCCCCGCCAATGAGCGTGCTTGTATGGTCGAGCGCCATATTATAAGCCCCGCTTTTGCGGAAAACTATCAAAACAGGGCAATAATCATCTCAAGCGATGAAAGCATAAGCATAATGCTCGGCGAAGAAGACCATATAAGAATTCAAATAATCTTACCCGGTCTTCAGCTTGAAAAGGCTTATGAAATAGCCTCTCTTGTGGATGATATGCTCTGCGAAAAAGCCGATATTGCTTTTCATAAAGAGTTGGGCTTTTTAACCGAATGTCCTACAAATCTCGGTACAGGGCTCAGGGCATCGGTTATGATGCATCTGCCCCTCAGTAGTGAAAGCGGAAACTTTAAATCGTTTATAGACTCCGCTTCAAAAATCGGCTACACCGTAAGAGGGCTTTACGGCGAGGGTACAAAGGCGACCGCTTATCTTTATCAGATTTCAAATCAGATAACTCTCGGTATCAGTGAAAAAAGCGTTATAGAAAATCTGAAAGTCATCGCGGAAAACCTTATAAAAAATGAAAAAGAACTGCAAAGCAAAATAGATAAAACAAAACTTGAAGATATTTCGATGCGTGCGCTCGGCACACTAAAATACGCAAGAATAATATCCAGCAGTGAAATGATGCAGCTGCTAAGTAATCTTTCTGTCGGAATATCTGCAGGCGTTATAGAAAAAGATATAAAACCATTTGCGTTGTTTATAGAAGGACAACCGCATACCCTAATGAAAAAATACGGCGAAATGACCGCCGCCGACCGCGATATAAAGCGCGCCGGGGTGTTAAGGGATGTCCTTAAATAGAAAGAAGGAATGTTTATGCAATACAATTTCAGCGGTTTTACCGAAAAGGCAAACCTTGCAATCAATAAAGCCATAGAAAAAGCAGGCGCTATGGGCCATACCTATGTCGGCAGTGAACATCTGCTGCTGGGTATTCTCTGTGTCGGCAGTGGTGTAGGCTACTCATTGCTTACCAATGCCGGTGTATCGGAAGAAAAGGTTGAAGAAGCAATAACCGCCACAATCGGTCGTGGCGCCCCAACCCGCCTTTCTCCCGATTATTTAACCCCAAGGGCAAAAAGGGTAATAGAAATCGCAATGCAAACCTGTCAGGGAACAGGAAAGAAATTTGTCGGAACAGAACATCTGCTTGCCGGTGTTTTAAGCGATAGCGACAGTTATGCCGTAAGGTTTATAAACGAATGCGGCGGCGATGTTCAGGCCATTCAAGCTGAAGCCTTTAAAGCGGTGGGAATTGACATTGAAAATCTCGCTTCCGAAGAGGGGCAGGGTATTCCCGGCAATGCCCAAAACAAAAAGAATACCGTTATGAAATTCGGCAGAGATTTAACCGAAGATGCCAAAAAAGGCAAAATCGACCCCGTAATCGGAAGAGATAAGGAAATTGAGCGAATTATCCAGGTTCTTTGCCGCCGAACAAAAAACAACCCCTGCCTTATCGGTGAACCGGGTGTCGGCAAAACGGCGGTTGTAGAGGGCCTCGCTCAAAAGATAAGCGATGGCGATGTGCCTGATCTTTTGGCGGATAAAAAGATTATCTCCCTTGACCTTACAGGTATGGTTGCAGGTACTAAATACCGCGGCGATTTTGAAGAAAGAATAAAAGCGGTAATCGATGAAGCGATAAAATCAAAGAATATCATTTTGTTCATCGATGAAGTCCATACAATTATCGGCGCAGGCTCTGCCGAAGGCACAACCGATGTTGCCAATATCTTAAAGCCTTCGCTTGCCCGCGGTGATTTGCAGCTTATCGGCGCCACCACCATTTCCGAATACCGCAAGAATATCGAAAAAGATGCCGCGCTCGAAAGACGCTTCCAGCCGGTAACCGTTTCAGAGCCTTCAAAAGAAGATGCTATTCTTATCTTGAAAGGGCTTAAAGATAAATATGAAGCCCACCACAAGGTAACAATAACCGATGAGGCAATAACCGCGGCGGTAGAACTTTCTTCCCGCTATATCAATGATAGATTTTTGCCCGATAAAGCGATAGACCTTATCGATGAAGCATCCTCCCGTGTTCGCCTTGATTCAAGAACCGAATCGGCTCATATAAAAGAACTAAAAGCCGAACTCTCAAAACTACAGGCGGAAAAAGACGATGCCATTTCTTCCCAGGAATTTGAATCTGCGGCAAAACTCAGGGATCGCATAAAAGAAATCGAAACCGAGATAAAAACCGAAAAAGAAAACCGCAAAAAGGAAAACGAACATTCAAACGGCACCGTAACCGAAAAAGAAATTGCGAATATTGTTTCAAGCTGGACAGGTGTTCCCGTAACCCAGCTTACCGAAGAGGAAAGCCAAAGGCTTTTAAACCTTGAAAATGTTTTGCATGAGCGCCTTATCGGTCAGGAGGAAGCGGTAACCGCCGTTTCAAAAGCCATAAGAAGGGGCAGGGTAGGACTGAAAGACCCCAAAAGACCTATCGGCTCGTTTATATTCTTAGGTCCTACCGGTGTCGGCAAAACCGAACTTTGCAAAGCCTTGGCGGCCGCTATGTTCGGCAGTGAAGAAATGATGATAAGGCTTGATATGTCGGAATATATGGAAAAGTATTCCGTTTCCCGCCTTGTCGGTTCGCCTCCGGGATATGTCGGCTATGATGAGGGCGGTCAGCTTACCGAAAAGGTGCGCAGTCATCCTTATTCGGTTGTGCTTTTTGATGAAATAGAAAAAGCCCACCCCGATGTTTTCAATATTCTGTTGCAAATTCTTGATGATGGCGTTTTAACCGATTCGCAGGGTCGCAAGGTCGATTTTAAGAATACCATAATCATTATGACCTCCAATATCGGCGCCAGACAGATCGTGAATAAAAAGGTAAACTTCGGATTTGGCGATAAATCCGCCGAGGAAGCCTCTAACGAAGATGTTAAGGAAAAAGTCCTCGCCGAGCTTAAAGAAGCCTTCAGGCCCGAATTTTTGAACCGTGTGGACGATATAATAGTCTTTACCAAACTCGGCAAAGAAGAAATCAAAAAAATTGCGGGTAATATGCTTAAAAATCTTAATACAAGACTTTCAAATCTCAATATTACCGCAAACTTTACCGATGCTTTGCTCGAGCATTTGGCAGAAAAAGGTTTCGACCCCGTTTATGGCGCAAGACCGCTCAGAAGACTTATTCAAAGCGAAGTTGAAGATGCGCTTAGCGAAAAGATACTTGATAACTCGGTCAAAAACGGCGATACCGTTCTTTGTGATTATAAAGACGGCAAAGTTACCTTTACGGTAGAAAA
>CAMPCO010000002.1 GCA_946646305.1 uncultured Clostridia bacterium
CCTTGAGACCGTATTTCTTTCTTTCCTTCATTCTCGGGTCACGAGTGAGGAAGCCGGCCTTTTTAAGTTCGGGACGAAGCTCTTCATCAGCCTGCAAAAGTGCGCGGGCTATACCATGGCGGATAGCGCCTGCCTGGCCTGTTACACCGCCGCCGGTAACACGGCATACAACATCAAACTTATCGGCTGTTTCGGTAAGAGTGAGGGGTTGACGGGTGATAACTTTAAGAGTTTCAAGACCAAAATAATCGTCTATATCCCTTTCGTTAATTGTAACTTTTCCTGTTCCTTTATAAAGACGAACACGGGCGACAGAACTTTTTCTTCTGCCGGTGCCGTAAAAATAAGGCTTGCCTTCAAACATTTTTTCTGTCCCCTTTCTTAAAATTCATACTTTTCCGGTTTTTGCGCAACCTGAGCGTAAGTTTCGCCCTTGTAGATGTGCAAACGGGTAAGTGCTTTTCTGCCTATCGTTGTGTCGGGAACCATACCCTTAACGGCGAGTTCCATAGCGAGCTCAGGGCGGGTAGCCATAAGTCTTGCATACTGAACTTCTTTAAGACCGCCGATATAGCCTGTATGACGGCGATAGTATTTGTCCTGTAATTTTTTGCCTGTTAAAACTGCCTTTTCAGCATTGATAACAACAACATGGTCGCCGCAATCAACATGCGGTGTAAAAGACGGCTTGCCCTTTCCGCGAAGAAGGTCTGCTACCTTAACGGCGGTACGACCGAGCGGACGGTTAGCGGCGTCAACTATATACCATTTGCGCTGAACTTCAGCAGGTTTTGCCATAAATGTTGACATAACTTTTCCTCCCTTAATTGAATGTGCTTGATAATATTATCACAGTCGTTTGCCCTTTGTCAACTACTTTTTTCAAAAAAATTAACTTTTAAATTATTATCTCTCGTTTTCTCTTGTTTTCTCTTTTTTTCTCCCGATTGCTCACTTATGATTTTTAAAAATTTTTTATTGTTTGTGAGGCTTTTGCGGTTTTATTTTAAAAAAGGCTTTGGCGGGTCTTTTTTATTTTTATGATTGAAATATATAATATAATATGATAAAATTTATAAGTTAATGGGAGTTGATTTTTATGCGCGCTTTATGTGTAGGTGATGTTTTCGCTTCGCCGGGTGTTGATATGCTTCTTAATACCCTGCCCGGTTTAAAAAAGGAATATAATATTGACCTTTGCATTGTAAACGGCGAAAACTCCGCAGATAATAACGGCATAGATAAAGCTTCCTGCGATAATATATTCGCCGCCGGAGCCGATATTATAACAGGCGGCAACCATACGCTCAGAAACCCCGAAATTTACGAAAGGCTTGATACAAAAGAATATCTTTTGCGCCCCGATAATCTTAAAACCGATATAGGTAAGGGCTACTGCCTTTATGATATGGGTCGGTACAGCGCGGCGGTTATAAACCTTATGGGCCGCGTTTTTCTTGAAAAGAACGAATGCGAAAACCCGTTTTTATGCGCCGATAGTCTTATAGAAAAAGCAAATTCGGACGGCGCTAAATTTATTCTCGTTGATTTTCATGCCGAAGCCACAAGCGAAAAGCGGGCTTTGGGACTTTATCTTGACGGGCGGGTTTCCGCCGTTTTCGGAACGCATACCCATGTTCAAACCTTTGACGCGCAGGTGCTTCCCGCAAAAACGGGGTATATCTCCGATCTTGGTATGACCGGGGTTATCGACTCGGTTTTGGGTGTTAAAAAAGAGATAATCATTAACAGATTAAAGCAAAAAGATATGTCAAAATTTATGCCCGCAGAAGGAAAAGCCATGCTTTGCGGTTGTGTTTTCGAATTTGATGATAATTCGGGGCTTTGCCTCTCGGCAAAAGAGATTAAGATAATTTAAGTTTAAAGAGGGTGAGTGAAAATGAAAAGGTGCTTTGCGGTAATGCTGGCGGCAGTTTGCATTTTTTGTATGGCTTCGTGCGGCAAAAAAGAAGCGGTCACCCCCGCCGCGCAAAAGCAGCAGGAAATAACCCTTTTGTTTTCGCAGACCGACTCTCTTGACCCCTATTCCGCAAAGACCGAGCAGAACAGACATCTTGCAACCCTTATTTTTGACTCACTTTACAAGGTTGATAAAAACTTCCGCGCAGTGCCCTGCCTTGCGGTAACCTGCGAACAGAAGGACACTGTTTTTACCGTTCATCTCGGCGCGTTTACCTTTACTGACGGTACAGCCCTATCATCGGCTGATGTTGTTTATTCTTTTGAAAAGGCAAGACAAAGCGCCACCTCGGGCTTTGCCGCCGCGCTTTCGGAGGTTGAAAGCATTGCCGCTGTTGACCCGGCAACGGTAAGATTTTCGCTTAACCGTTTTGACCCTTATTTTTTAAATCTTTTAACCTTCCCGATACTTAAAACCGACTCCGCCGGTCTTACCGATAGCGATGGCGTGGAAATTCCACCCATCGGTTGCGGCAGATATGTTCCCGACACCGCAAATCTTAAACTTATAAGAAATGATAATTATCACGACACCCTGAGTGTTATAAAGCAGATAAACCTTATTTCCGCGCCCGACAGCGAGTCGGCTTCCCACTATGTTCAGATGGGGGCTTGCGACCTTTATTACACAAGCTCCGAGACAAATATTGTCCGTATGAGCGGCAAAAGAAGCGAGATTGATATAAACCACCTTGTTTTTCTCGGTGTAAATTCATCCTACGGAGCTCTCGGCAACAAGGAAATGCGCTATGCTATTTCCTCCTTAATCGACAGGGCGGACATTGTTTCCTCCGCTTACTATAATGCCGCTGTGGTGGCAAACGGCTTTTTTAACCCCGCGCTTAGCGATGTTAAATCAACCTCCACCATAAAGCAAAACGCCGATACAGACATTAGTATTGAAAATTTGGCAAAGATAGGTTATACTAATAAAGATGAAGATGGGTATTATGTCTCATCCTCGGGAACGCGGGCAAGCTTTTCCCTGCTCGTTAACCAAAACAACCCGTCCCGTATGATTGCGGCAAGGCATATAAGCACCGCGGCAAAATCGGCGGGCATTGAAATAACGGTTGAGCCGGTTTCCTTTGAAACATATTTAAGCCGTATCAAAGCGGGCCATTTCCAACTTTACCTCGGCGAAGTGGCAATAGGACTTAATATGGATATAAAAGGGCTTGTGGTACCGGGCGGCAGTGCCGCTTTCGGCGTTAGTGATACAAGCGGCGGCTCCTCTATGTCTATTTCAGGCGCGGTTAAATCTTATGAGGAAGGCAGTTTAAATCTTTCTTCCCTCTCGGGTGTTTTGCTTACCGAAATGCCCCAAATTCCGATATGCTACCGCAAAGGCTCTTTGTTTTACAGCGATAAAATAAAATCGGGTGTAAACGGCCTTTCGTGCGACATATATTACAATATGGCAGATTACAAATTCTAACAGGAGGAAATGTCTATGATTTCTTATGAAACAAGGCTTGGAAACATTGACCTTACCGAAAACTTTTTAAGCAGACTTATCGGCAACGAAGTTGTTTCTTGTTTCGGTGTTGTAGGTATGGTACCCAGTAACAACAAGCAACGCCTTTCCCGCCTCTTTTTAAAGGACGGCGCTCTTGATACGGGAATTAAGGTTTCAGGAAACGCCGAAAAAATAGATGTGGAAATACACATTGTTGTAACTTACGGTATGAACATTAACGCGATTGCGTCAAGCATAACCGAAAAGGTAAAATACAAGGTTGAAAAAATAACCGGAACGCCTGTTGACCGTGTTGTTATTAAGGTTGACGGAATAAAGGAATAGTTTTTCGGTTTTTAAAGGAGTGTTTTATTTGTTTAACGGGGATACTTTGCGCGATGCGATAATCTCAGGCGCAAACAATCTGTTTAATCACAAAAAATCTGTAGATGATCTTAATGTTTTTCCGGTTCCCGATGGTGATACCGGCACAAATATGTCTCTCACTTTGCAAAATTCCACAAGCCAGCTTGCAGAGCTTGCGGGTGAACCCGCTTCCAAGGTGGCGCAGGTTAATGCTTCTGCTCTGCTTCGCGGTGCGCGCGGCAATTCGGGTGTTATAACCTCGCTTTTGTTCCGCGGTTTTGCAAAAGGCGTTACCGGCGATGAGCTTAATGAAGAAAGCCTTAAAAATGCATTTGCTTTCGGTGTTGAGGCGGCGTATAAAGCCGTTATGAAGCCGACAGAGGGCACCATTCTCACCGTTGCCCGTGTTGCAAGCGAATGCGCCGACAAAACCTTTGCCGAGGGCGGCGATACTCTCGCCATATTCGAAGCGGCGTTTGAGGGCGCAAAGCAGGCTCTTGCCACAACCCCCGACCTTTTACCGACCCTTAAAAAAGCCGGTGTTGTCGATGCGGGCGGTCAGGGCTATGTTTACATACTTGAAGGTATGTTATCCGTTTTGAAAGACGGCAAAATTATTGAGGGCGATGCCCCTGTAGCCGCCGCCGAGCCTACAGATAGTGATGATTATGATGCATCGGTTAGCGCCGCGGGTGAATTTGAAACGGAAATCACCTTCACCTATTGCACGGAATTTATCGTTAACCGTGACAAGGAAGTTAAAACAGAACCCGCCGAGCTTCGCTCTTTCCTTGAGTCTATCGGCGATTGCGTTGTTGTTGTAGATGATGAAGAAATAATAAAGGTTCATGTTCATACCGACCACCCCGGCAATGCCATTGAAAGAGGTCTTACCTTTGGCCAGCTGGTTCATTTAAAGATTGAAAATATGCGCGATCAGCACGAAAAGGCTAAACACGATGCCGATTTAAAGCGCAAAAAAGAAAAAACCAAGAAAAAGGAAACCGCCAAGAAAACAAAAGCCGCCGAAATAACCAAACCTGTTGGTTTTGTTTCGGTTTGCGCGGGCGATGGCTTGGCTCAGTTGTTTACCGATTTGGGCGTTGATACCATTGTGAGCGGCGGTCAAACCATGAACCCCAGCACCAATGATATTCTCGATGCCATTGAAAGAACCCCTGCCGGCACTGTTTTTGTTCTTCCGAACAACAAAAACATTATTATGGCGGCAGAGCAGGCTATTCCGATAAGCTCAAGAAATGTTTTCGTTCTTCACACCCGCACCGTTCCGCAGGGTGTTGCGGCTATGCTTAAAGCGCTTGACTTTGAGGGGCAGGATGATTTTGAAGCCCAGGCAATAGAGATGCAAAAAGCATCCGAAAAAATTGCCACCGGCACCATCACCTTTGCCGCAAGAGATTCTGATTTTGACGGTCATGATATCAAAAAGGGCGAAATTATGGCGCTGCTTGAAAACAAGCTTTCCTTCCTTGAAAGCGATATTTCCCGCGCCGCAACAAAACTTTTAAAGCAAATGCTTAAAAAGGACAGCCAATATGTAACCGTTTATTACGGTGATTCTGTTGATGAGGAAACTGCCAACCGATTAGAAGAAGAAATGAATGCGAAATGGGGCGACAAGGTTGAAATAACCTTTGTAAACGGCGGCCAGCCCATTTATTACTTCGTAATTTCGGTTGAATAGGTGTGATATGTTAAACCTTGATACCGATATAAGATATCTTAAAGGCGTGGGTGAAAAGCGTGCGTCTGTTCTCGGTCGTTTGGGCATCGATACTGTCGGTGCCCTTTTGTATTATTTTCCCCGTTCTTATGCCGATTTTAGCCGTGTTACCGATATTTTTGACATAAACGGCGGCGAAAAAGCTTGCATAAAGGCTAAAATCGTGACAGATATAGCCGAGCACCGTATAAGAAAAAATATGACCCTTTACCGCTTTCGTGTAAGCGATGGGACAGGCTTTCTCACCATTGTTTTGTTTAATAATAAATATCTTGCAAGCTCTTTGCATTTTGGCTCAACCTATCTGTTTTCAGGCAAGGTGGAAACGGGCTCTTACGGTGCGGAAATGTCCTCTCCCGAGATAAGGGAGGAAAACGACACCAGCATTCATCCCGTTTACCCGCTTACCCAAAGTATAACCTCAAAGCAGATTGAAAAGCTTGTTAAAACGGCATTTGAGCTATGCGATTTATCGCACGATGTTTTGCCCGAAAGTATCCGGCGGCAAAACAAAATTGCCGATTTCAGGGAGTCGCTTTTAAATATACATTTCCCGAAATCCCGCGAGGCGCTTGAAAGGGCAAAAAGGCGCTTTGTTTTTGAAGAGTTGTTTGTGCTGAGAACCTCGCTTAGCCTTATGAAGAATAAGCGCAAGAGAAAAGCCCCGATAATAAATACCGATTATATCAAGGAATATGAGTCGCTTTTGCCATATTCTCTGACCTTGGCCCAAAAGAGGGTTATCTCGGAATGCGGGGCGGATTTAAAGAGCGGCACGGCTATGAACAGACTTGTTGAGGGTGATGTCGGCAGCGGAAAAACCGCCGTTGCGGCGGCGCTTATGTATTCCTGCGCAAAATCGGGATACCAGTCCGCCATTATGGCGCCGACCGAGATTTTGGCGGAACAGCATTTCGCCTTTTTAAGCGGTCTGTTTGAAAAACGCGGCATAAAGGTCGCCCTGCTTACAGGGGCTGTAAAGGCGGCGGAAAAGCGCAGAATAAAAGCGGCGATAGAAAGCGGCGAAATTCAGGTTATTGTGGGCACGCACGCGCTTATCACCGATGATACAGTTTTCAAAAATTTATCCCTTGTTATAACCGATGAGCAACACCGCTTTGGTGTGGCGCAAAGGGGCGCTTTGGCGTCAAAGGGCAGCGGGGTTCACACCCTTGTTATGTCGGCAACACCGATACCGCGCACTATGGGGCTTATAATCTACGGCGACCTTGATATAAGCATTTTGGATGAATATCCGAAAGGCAGAGGGGTTGTAAAAACTTATGTTATAAACTCCGATATTCGTTCCCGCGCGTTTGGGTTTATAAAAAAACTTATTGCCGAGGGGCGGCAGGGTTATATTGTTTGCCCTATGGTGGAAGAAAACGAAGAGCTTGCCCTGGCGGCGGCGGAAAAATACTATGAGGCTTTGTGCCGAAACGAATTTTCAAATTACAGGGTGGGACTTTTGCACGGCAAGATGAAGCCCGCCGAAAAAGATAAAATTATGCTGGCGTTTAAAGACGGCGATATAGATTTGCTCGTTTGCACAACGGTGATTGAGGTTGGTATCGATGTTCCGAATGCCGCGGTTATGCTTATAGAAAACGCCGAGCGGTTCGGTCTTTCGCAGTTGCACCAGCTTCGCGGCAGAATAGGCAGGGGCAAATATGAGTCCCACTGCATTCTGCTTTCCGATATGAAAGGTAATGCAAACGAGCGACTACAGGTTATAAAAAACACCACCGATGGCTTTAAAATCGCCGATGAGGATTTACGCCTGCGCGGCCCCGGTGATTATCTCGGCAACCGGCAACACGGTATGCCTAAACTTAAAATTGCCGACCTTTATGCCGATGGCGATATTATGCGCTTAGCATCCATGGCGGCGGCAAATCTTTTGGAGCACGACCCGAAACTTGTTTCGCCCGAGTGTCTTGCTTTACGCGAAAAGATAAAACAAACATATAAAACCTTTATAGAAAACTAAAACGCTCGGTTTTTCCTTAATATTGCCCTTGTAATAGAAAAACAGTTATGTTAAAATATAAATATAGTTAAGGTTTGGAGGAGAAGAGGTTGAAAGTAAGGAACTTGGGTCGAAGGCTGAATGAAACCTTCCTTCCTTTAATTACGACTTCTGTGCTTTTTGAACTTCTGGTTATCGGAGAATATATCAGCTTCGGTATGGCTTTTGCCGTTGTTAACGCCGCGGCGTTTTTGTGTTATATTGTTTGGAATGTTACCTGTCTCAGAAAAAGCCTTATAGACGGTATGCACAGAAAAACATACTATTTGACAAACGGCATTGCTATATTGTCTGTTGCCGCTATTTCGCTTGTAATGGCAATAATTAATTTAGACCCGTATTATTACTTCCTGTTTAGCCCCCTCGCCTTCCTTAAAATTGCAGGCTTCACAAACCTTGTGACATCCACTTTGGTTTCGCTTTTTGTTATGATTGTGGTTTATTTGATTGTACCGAAAACCGTAAAGCGAAGAAGACACCACCGCCATCACCACGACAGCGGCCCTGTTGACACAACAAACTTTATAATGCGTTCTTAAAATTTAAGACCCACGCCAAAGCGTGGGTCTTTTTTATATCTTCTTTTTATTATGTTATATGCTGTCTGCAATATGCCTTGCAACCTCTGCCGCAAAACGCAGCGCCGCCGGTTTTAATTCTTTTGGGAAAGCCTTGTCAAACCCGAGTATTTCAAGGGTCAGATCGCCGCTGTAATCAATCTCCCTTAGCGCCGATATAACCTCATCAAACGGTATCTTACCGAGGTATGGCAAGGTATGGTTATCATCAAGCAGGTTATTATCGTGAACATGCAAAGCGCCAAGCCTATCGTGGCCGAGCATTGTTATGGTTCTTGACAGGCTGTCGTGGGTTAAAACCACATGTCCTATATCAAGGCAGGCGGTAAAATGCTCTTTGGGAAAACTGTCAAGATATTCGCAAAACTCTTCCGGGTGGGAGCAAATGCTATCCACAATAACCGTTTTCTTATTGTCATAAGGGTCTCTGCCCCACATATTTTCAATGGCGACCTTTATCCCGAACTTTTTGGCATAAGGCACCAGGGAACTATAAAACTTTAAATTTATTTCTTTTAGTTTTTCTTTGTAGAGCACATAGGGAAGCGGCTTTTGCGGATGAACCACTATCTGCTTTGCCCCGCAAATGGCGGCAATCTCCATGGCGCGAACGGTCTTTTGAAACACCCATTCGGTTTTATCATCTTCCTTATATCCGGTGGGGAAAGGACCGTGCGACTGGTTGCAGGTAATACCGATACTATCGGCATATTCCCGCAGTTTTTTTGCCTGCTCTAAATAATCGTCTTTATTAAAACGGCTGTTTTCATCTTTGGTTAAAACCTCTAAGGAAAGGTCGTAAGCATCAAAGCCCGCATCCTTTATCATTTTAACCGCCGCGCAAAAATCATCGTTTTCCAATAAGTTACAGGTGGTAGTTGAAATTATCATTTTTATCATTCCTCCGATTATGAATCGCGCTTGCCGAATATTTCCACCAAACGGATAAAGATATTTATAAGGTCAAGATAAATATCAATGGCGGAATCTATTGCATTATCAAGGGTTTTGGGGTATCTTTGCGCTCTCGCCCAGTCAAAGCCCAAGTAAAGCGAAAAAAGAATTACAAAGCCCCAGTTAAACAGTCCGCCCGCATAGCCGAAAAGCGAAGCAATCAGCTGACCTATAAGGCCTACTATAAGGCTGATAAACAGTCCCCTGCCCATTCTGAGAAATATATTCGGAAAAAGGGTTGAAAGCAGTGTCATAACAGCCGCTATGCCGCCGGTTACCATTATTGCGGGCAAAATCGCGCTCATACTGTATGCCGGCAAAAACAGGCAAAGCAAAACGCCTATCGGCACAACGATAAGATTATAACCTATAAAACTTAAAATCGGTTTTCTCGACCGCGCAAGCAGAGAGCCTGCTATGCAGCAAACAAAATAAAGAATTAAGAACACCCAAGTATTTATCTGAGCCAGCTTATCGCCCAGAACATAAACCATAAAGGCGTTGATTAAAAAGCCGTAAAAAACAAAACCGCCAAGAGCCAGATTATAGACAGAGGGCGAAAGGGTTTCCGCCACCGGCTCCATCCTGAGTTTTTGCCTTTCGGCATTGCTTAAAATACTCATAGTATCACTCCTTATGTTTTATTTTACTACCTTTGGGGTTTCTTTTCAATGTTATTTTATAAAAAAGAAAGCCCGTTATTCGGGCTTTCTTTTTATCTTTAATTATTCAGCTTCAAACTGATCTTTACCAACACCGCAGAGCTCGCAAGTGAAATCTTCGGGGAGGTCTTCAAATTTTACGCCGGTTTCTTCTTCATCATAAACCCAGCCGCATACCTGACATACGTATTTCATTGTTTTCTCTCCTTATATTATTAAAGGCCTAATTTCTTAGCGAGATCTTTCGCTTTGTCTTTAACGCCGTCTGCCAAAAGCTCTGCACCGAAATAACGGATAAGAAGGCCTTCAAAAGCCTTGCCGTGGCGTGCTTCATCGCGAGCCATTTCGTGAACGGTATCGTGAATAGCATCAAGGCCTAATTCCTTTGCAAGCTTTGCAAGTTCGGTTTTGCCTTTTGTAGCGCCGTTTTCCGCTTCAACGCGAACCTTGAGGTTCTCTTTTGTGGAGTCGCTTACAACTTCACCGAGCATTTCGGCAAATTTTGCGGCATGCTCTGCCTCTTCGTAAGCGGCCTTTTCCCAGTAAAGACCGATTTCGGGATAACCCTCTCTATGGGCTACGCGAGCCATTGCAAGATACATACCAACCTCGCTGCATTCGCCCTTGAAGTTATCGCGAAGGCCTTCAACTATTCTTTCATCAACGCCTTTTGCAATGCCTACAACATGTTCTGCCGCCCAGGTCATTTCTTCTTCATTCTGTTCGGCAAATTTTGATGCGGGAGCATGGCAAACGGGGCATTCTGCGGGCGGTTCGGTACCTTCATAGGTATAACCGCAAACTAAGCATACATATTTTTTCATAACAGTTCCCTCCATAAGTTTAGAATATAATATAATTGCTTGTTTATATTATACTTGCTATCTATAAATTTATCAAGACTTTCCTTGATTTTTAAAATAAAAAGTGTTATTATACTTTTTGTTAATAACCTAAATTGCGGCAATTTAAGGGAGGTGGCAACCATGCCATATTCAGGTGTTTCAAATTCCGTTATTCAAAGACTGCCCCGCTATTATCGATTTTTGGGCGATTTAAAGGCGTCCGGTATTTCAAGGATATCATCAAAAGCGCTCAGCGAAAGGATGAACCTTACCGCAAGCCAGATAAGGCAGGACCTTAACTGCTTCGGCGGCTTCGGTCAGCAGGGATACGGCTATAATATTGATGTTTTGCGCGAAGAAATCGGCCATATTTTAGGAATTGACGCCCCCAAAAAAGCAATTATCGTAGGCATGGGAAACCTCGGAAAAGCCCTGGCTCAGCATTTAAAATTTGAAAACAAGGGCTTTATGCTTATCGGTCTTTTTGATATTAAAGAGTCACTTATCGGTCAGATGGTAAGAAATATTCCGATTAGAAGCACCTCAAACCTTGATGAATTTTGCCGCGATAACAAGCCGGAGGTTGCCATCATCACCACCCCGAAGGAGGCGGCGCAGTCGCTTTCCGACCAGCTTGTGAAACTCGGTGTTAAAGGCTTTTTGAACTTTTCACATTATGACCTTACGGTCAACCACCCCGAAATCACGGTTGAAAACATCCATCTTGGTGATAAACTTTTAACCCTTTCTTACCGATTAAAGGAAAATGATTAAAATAAAAAACTCTCGCTTAAAGCGAGAGCTTTTTTATTTTAGTTCTTCTAAAAAACGACTTGAATTTTCTTTTAACCGATTTTCTGTTTCCTTGCCGTATTTTTCACCGATAATGCGGTAGGCTTCTGCCATGTGCGGCGGACGCGTTTTTACCGAATGAGTGTCCGACCCGATAAAATGAACAAGGTTTTTCTTTAAAAGCTTATGCGCTGATTTTGAAAAAACGCCTTCTACCACCGAGTCTGCGTTTACCTGGGAAAGAATTTCCCCCGCTTCTACAAGGTGCAATAGTTTTTTATAGTTTTTAAACTGTTTATATCTTTCAATGTGTGCAATAATCGGAATCAGCCCGAAATTATCGCGAATGTTTAAAATATCGCGGCAAACGTTATCATTAAAATCAATAACGGAGAATTCAAGCAGTATGTACTTTGCGCCTGTAATTCCGAGTTCTTTTACACGCTCAATTCCGCCCATTCCGGGGAAATATAAAATTTCACCGCCGATATAAACAGCCGGCAAATCTCTATCCTTTATTTCGCTTAAAAGGGCTTTCTTTGCATTTTCCCTGCGCTCTAAAAAATCTTCAATGCTATCCTGCATACCGTAAAAATGCGGTGTTGCGAGAACTGCGGTAACCCCCTGCTCCTTTAACATTTCGAGTAGCTTTACCGATTCTTCCAAATCTTTTGCGCCATCATCAACGCCGGGTAAAATATGAGAATGTATATCGAGAATATCTATTTTGCACACCTCGCTTTAACAAAAGACTAAGCCGCCGGAATTTTACGGCGGCTTTTAAAAATTTATTTTTTTGTGTCTTTGCTTTCTTTTTGCGGTCCGTAACCGTAACCGTAGCCATAACCGTAACCGTAGCCGTAGCCATACTTATAGTTATATTTTCTGTAACGGCCTATTCCGTATTTTTTAGATGTTGCGCTGACACCGTTCATAACCACGCCCAAAATATTGATTTCGGCAAATTTTGCGGCGGAAATCGCATGAGATACGGCGTCTGTTGTGGAATAACCTTCCTTAACAACAAGCACAATACCGTTTGTTGCGGCGCCGACTATAAGCGCATCGGAAACAACGTTTATAGGCGGTGTATCAACAACGATATGGTCATATTCCTTTTCCGCTTTTTCAAGCAGTTCCTTAAACTTGGGACTGCTGAGCAGTTCTGACGGGTTGGGGGGAACCTGTCCCGCGGTTAAAACATCAAGGGAAGCGGATGTGTGATTAACCGCATCTTCCAAAGAGCACATTTCAGCCAAAACATTTGAAAGGCCTCTGGAGTTTTCAAGCCTCAACTTTTTATGAACCGAACTGCGGCGCAGGTCGGCATCTATTAAAAGGGTTTTTTCGCCGAGCTGAGCAAAAGCAATGGCAATATTAACGCTGGTGGTCGATTTGCCGTCACTTACCTCAGGGCTTGTGAACGCTATAGATTTGGAATTGCTTGAGGACTGTAAAAACGAAAGATTTGTTCTTACCGTTTTATAGGCTTCAACCACGGAAAACGGAACGCGGCGGCCTTTGTTTTCGGTAACAACTTCCTGTTCTTCTGGCTTGACCTGAATGTTTTCTTCTGCCATATTCATCACTTTCCTTTCCTGTATGCTGAATAGCCTTCATTATCCCCACTGTCAAAACTCGGAATTGAGCCGATTATCGGCAAATCAAAGTTTTTAACAAAATCATCTTCATTTCTTATAACGCGGTTTGCTATTTCCGGAATAAGGAAGAGGATGTAAACTATCGCTACCGCAAATACACCGGCGGTTGCCATTGTTGAAAATGTTCTCGGGTAAACAAGCTTTGCGCTTACCGCTTTTGCAACAACCGTTGCGCTGGAGTTTGGAATAACATTTTTAATATAGTCACACGCAACCTCTGCAAAAACATTTGCCATATCTATTGCGGTTTCGCCCTCTGCGTTTTTAAACGAGATATCGATAAACAAGGTGTTCTCGCTTCTTCTTGCAACGCTGGCGGAGTTGCGCAATGTTTCATAACTGTATTTACCATCGCTTGCCTTTGCCGCCGCACGATATGTCTCGGGGGTTTTAAGAATATCGGTTATAGTATCAACGAGTTCAAGCGAAGCGGAAATATCCGCCGATAATACGTTTCTTTTAATCTCGCTGGGGGTTTCTTCGGTGATAGCACCGTTAGTAACAAGGATAGATGCTGTTGCACTGTAAATAGGCTTTACAATATATGTGCAGTATGAATATGCTACGGCAACCGCGACAACAAATGCCAGCACAATCACCCAAAGCCTTTTCATAAAAATGCGAAACAGCATTGTAAAATTGATGTTCTCCATTATTTGCCTCCCAAATCTTTATGTTTTTATTATATCATTATAATTTTAACATTTCAATAGCGGTTTATTTCAAAGTCCTTCTACAAAGCTCTTTAACCGTTTTATACCCTCTGTTATATGCTCAATGTCATAGCAATAGCAGAAACGGATAAACCCTTCGCCGCCCTTGCCGAAAGAAGAGCCGGGTATTACCGCAACATGCTTTTCGATAAGCGCCTGCTCGCAGAATTCATCACTTGTAAGCCCTGTGGACTTTATGCTTGGGAACGCATAAAAGGCACCCTTTGGCATATTGCATTCAAGACCTATCTCGTTTAAAAGCTTTACGGTCAGCTTGCGCCTTTCATCGTAGCTTTTAACCATTTCATCAACCTGCTTATCGCATTCGCGCATTGCAACCACCGCCGCATACTGCGAAACGGTAGGCGCGCTCATTATCGCATACTGATGAATTTTGGTCATCTGCGCTATAATCTCTTTCGGGGCGCAGGCATATCCCATTCGCCAGCCGGTCATAGCAAAGGTTTTTGAAAAACCGTTTATAAGAATTGTGCGCTCTTTCATACCTTCAAGCTCCGCTATGGAAACATGCTTTAAGCCATCATAGGTAAGCTCGCCGTAAATCTCATCCGATAAAACGATTATATCGGTGCCGCGAAGAACCTCCGCCACCGCCTCAAGATCGGCGCGTTCCATTATGGCGCCTGTCGGGTTGCAGGGGTAAGGCAGAACCAGCATCTTGGTCCTTGGTGTGATTGCCGCTTTAAGTTCCTCGGCGGTGATTTTAAACTCATTTTCCGCGCGTGTTTCTATAATAACCGGAACACCGCCGGAAAAGATGGTAATCGGCTCATAACATACATAGCTCGGCTGCGGAATGATAACCTCATCACCCGGGCCTACAAGAGAGCGAATGGCCATATCTATGCCCTCGCTTCCGCCGACCGTTACGAGAATTTCGCTTTCGGCATCATAGCTTACTTTATATCTTCTCTTAACATACGAGGCTATCTCTTCGCGAAGCTGTTCAAGACCCCTGTTTGATGTATATTTAGTTTTTCCGATTTTTAAAGACTCTATACCTGCGCGGCGAATAACCTCGGGGGTTACAAAATTCGGCTCGCCGACACTAAGCGATATAACATCATCCATCGTGGCGGCAATATCAAAATATTTCCTTATCCCCGATGCTTCCATATCCCTTACTGCAGGATTTAAGATTTTACCGTAGTCCATTTTTTCCTTTCCGGTATAAATTGCCTTTGTGAAACAATCTGCCATTATATATTATAAAAATTTTCCTATACAGAATATAATACTAAAAAATCTTTCGTATGTCAATCGAATTTAACTATAATTTCTTAATTATGTTGAAAAATATAATACCTTGTGATAGAATTATTTTTGTAAAATTTATTGAAAGAAGGGACTGCTTTGAGCGAGAATACCGTTGCCGCAATATCTTCTCCTATGGGGGAAGGCGGTATTGGAGTTATAAGAATATCGGGCGAGGATGCCATATCGGTTGCCGATAAATGCTTTAAAGCAGTATCCGGCAAACCGCTCTGTTCCCTTGGCGGCTACCGTGCCGCTTTCGGAAACATTGTTTTATCTGACGGGACAAGTCTTGATGAGGCGGTTGCCCTTGTCTTTCGCGCGCCGAAAAGCTATACCGGCGAGGATGTTGTGGAACTTTCGGTTCACGGCGGAACCGAAATATTGCGCCAGGCGCTTCGCAGGGTTTTGGAATGCGGCGCTATGCCTGCCGGCGCGGGCGAGTTTACAAAACGCGCCTTTTTAAACGGAAAAATGCCACTTTCCAAAGCGGAAAGCGTTATGAGCCTTATAAGCGCTCGCGGTAATGAAGCGCTTAAAATCTCCCGCAAGGCGGCGGGCGGCAGTATCGACCGCGCGGTAAACGAAATAACCGACCTTTTAAAGCTTACCGCCGCAGGTATCGCCACCTATTCCGATTACCCCGATGAAGAGCTTGAGGGCGCTAAGATTTCCGATTTTGAAAAGGGGCTTTTAAAAGCAGAGGAAAAGCTTAATACCCTTATTAAAAATTACGACACGGGTAAGCTTATAAGAGAGGGCATAAACTGCGTTATAGCAGGCAAGCCGAATGTGGGCAAATCAACCCTTATGAACCTGCTTTGCGGCAGTGACCGTTCTATTGTAACGGCGGTGCCCGGTACTACAAGGGATATTATAGAAAATTCGGTTAATTTAGGGGATATAACCCTTAATTTATCCGATACGGCAGGCATTCATGCCACCGATGATGTAGTGGAAGCCGAGGGGGTTTCCCGCGCAAAAGAACTGCTTGACACCGCGGCGGTTATTTTAGCGGTTTTTGACGGCTCTGCGCCGCTTGACGCGGATGACCGATCCCTTTTGGAGGATATAAGAACTAAACGCGCCATTGTAATTATTAACAAGACCGACTTAGAGCAAAGGTTATCACCAAAAGATTTTTGCGGTTTTGAATGCGTTATGCTGTCGGCAAAAGAAGGAAAAGGCGCCGATAATCTTCAAAGCGCCATAAAGCGCGTTTGCCAAATGGACAGCCTTAGCGAAAACGATGCCGTTCTTATAAACGAGCGCCAGCTTTCCTGCGTTAAGGAAGCGCAAAAATATATCGAGGAAGCCCGCACGGCACTTTTTTCGGGTGTTACGGTGGATGCGGTGGGCGTTTGCGTTGACGGGGCGCTTGAAAGCCTTTTAACCCTTACGGGTGAGAGGGTAACAAACGCCGTTTGCGATGAGATATTTAAACATTTTTGTGTTGGAAAATAGAAACCGGGTGACTTTTTTATGATACCTAAATATAAAGCCGAAAGTTATGATGTTGCCGTTATCGGCGGCGGACACGCGGGAATAGAGGCGGCGCTTAGCTCCGCCCGTCTCGGGTGCAGTACCGTTATGTTTTCAATTAGTCTTGATTTTATCGGCAATATGCCCTGCAACCCATCCATAGGCGGAACGGCAAAGGGCCATCTTGTAAGAGAACTTGACGCTTTGGGCGGCGAGATGGGAAAAGCCGCCGACAAAACAAGCCTGCAAAGCAGAATGCTAAACCGCGGCAAAGGTCCTGCGGTTTATTCTCTGCGCGCGCAGATAGACCGCCGCGCATATAGCGGATATATGAAGCAAACGGTTGAAAAGCAATCGGGACTTGATGTTAAGCAGGCAGAAATCACCGAACTTATAAAAGATGATACGGGGCTTTGGCACCTTACCACCCGCCTTGGCGCCGAATATACGGCAAAATGCGTTATTCTTGCAACCGGAACATTTTTGGCAGGCAAGGTTTATATAGGTGAAGTAAACTATGAAAGCGGACCGGACGGAATGTTCCCCGCAAAATATTTAAGCGACTCGCTGAAAAAACTCGGGCTTCCGCTTCGCCGCTTTAAAACGGGAACACCCGCCCGTGTTGCAAGGGACAGTATTGATTTTTCTGTTCTGGAGCTTCAAGAGGGCGACAAAATCACCGAGCCTTTCAGTTTTTCCACCACTACTCCGCCCGAAAACAAGGTTGTTTGCCATATTGCATATACAAATGATGAAACAAAAAAGATAATACTTGAAAATCTGCACCGTTCTCCCCTTTATTCGGGGGTTATAGAGGGTGTGGGACCGAGATACTGCCCGAGCATAGAAGATAAAATCGTCCGCTTTGCGGATAAGCGCCGCCATCAGCTTTTTATTGAGCCTTGCGGCGAGGAAACCGATGAGATGTATCTGCAAGGTATGTCTTCTTCCCTGCCGGAAGAGGTTCAGATAAAGTTTTACAGAACTATTAAAGGTCTTGAAAATGTTAAGGTTATGCGCAATGCCTATGCCATTGAATATGACTGCATAGACCCGATAAATATGGACGCCTCGCTTGAAATTCATAATAACCCGGGGCTTTTCGGCGCGGGTCAGTTTAACGGCTCATCCGGCTATGAAGAAGCGGCGGCACAGGGGCTTGTTGCGGGTATAAATGCCGCAAGAAAGGTTAAAGGCCTTGCCCCGCTTATCCTCTCCCGCGCTTCATCATATATAGGAACGCTTATAGATGACCTTGTAACAAAGGGATGTATGGACCCGTACAGAATGATGACCTCGCGCAGTGAATACCGCTTGGTGCTGAGGCAGGACAATGCCGATGAGCGCCTTATGCCCATAGGATATGAAATAGGCCTTGTCGACCACGATACATATTCTGCTTTCCTTTTAAGAAAAGAGCAAAAAGAAAAGGAAATTGCGCGCGTTACCGCCACCTATCTTTCCCCGACCGAAGAGCTTAACGCCTTTTTGGTTTCGCGCGGCACCGCCCCCGTTTCAACCGGAGCCTGCCTTGCCGACCTTATAAAGCGGCCTCAGCTTTCTTACGATGATCTTGCCCCCTTTGATAAGGCAAGACCCGAGCTTTCCTATCTTGTTCGCCAAAAGGTTGAAACCGAGATAAAATATGACGGGTATATAAAAAGGCAACTTATGCAGGTTGATAAAATGCTTCACCTTGAAAACCGCAAACTGCCCGAAAACATCGATTATGACAAAATTAAAGGTCTGCGGCTTGAGGCTATTGAGAAACTTAAACGCGTGCTACCTAAAAGTGTCGGTCAGGCTTCGCGCATTTCGGGTGTCAGCCCTGCCGATATATCGGTGCTGCTTATATATCTCTCAAAGGAGGGAAAGTCTTGACAGGTTTTGATTTCTCCCCCATTTCCCCCTTGTGTGAAGAATTTGGTGTGGTTCTTAGCGATGAAATAAAAGAGCGGCTTAGTATATACGGCGATATGCTGATTGAAACAAACAAATCGGTAAACCTTACCGCCATAACAGAGCCTGAGGAAATCGTTTTAAAGCATTTTTATGATTGCATTTTGTTTTTTAAAAACATAACCCCAAACCCCGGGGATAAAATAATAGATATAGGAACGGGTGCGGGTTTTCCGGGGCTTGTGCTTAAAATCATCCGCCCCGATATTAAGCTCACCCTTATGGATGCGCTTGATAAAAGGCTTACATTTTTAAAAAATGTGCTTGAGAAAATAAATCTTTCGGCAGAGGTTTTACATCTTCGCGCCGAGGATGGCGGCAAAGACCCCGCTTTGCGCGAAAGCTTTGATTTTGCCGTTTCGCGCGCGGTGGCGGCTCTGCCCACCCTTTGTGAATTCTGTATTCCTTATGTTAAGATAGGCGGCAGTTTTGTCGCTATGAAGGGGGAAGCCGCAGAGGAAGAGGTTGCCGCCGCAAAGAGGGCTTATTCCGTTTTAGGTTGCGAAAAACCGATAATTTTTAAAGAAACTTTAACGGGGCGGGAGTCGCGAGCCTTTGTAATTTCAAAAAAGATATCGCAAACTCCTACAAAATACCCCAGAAGCTTTGCCAAAATCAAAAAAAGCGCCTTATAAAAAGGCGTTTTTTGTTTTTTTATGCGCTTTTTTGTCGAGCGCTTTTTCTTTACTTTTTTCCGCTTGTCCGTCATAATTAAACCACGGCAGACGGAAAGGAGAATTCCGATTGACTAAAAAAATAAAACTTGTTTTTAATAAGGACCCGGCAAAAATTCACCTGCCTGACGGCAGTGACCTTTACTCGGCAAGTGATTATTGCCTTGACCCGCTGGAGGAAAACATTTCAAAAAACGGAATTATAACACCTATAATTGTAAGAACCGATGAAAAAGGGCAATATGAACTTGTTTGCGGCAAAAAAAGGCTTATCTGCGCAAGACTTTTGCGAATGAAATCGGTGCCTTGTATAAAGCTTAATTGCACAAGCCGTCAAGCCGCGATTTTAAGGCTGAGCGAAAGCCTCAGTGTTAAAGGCGAAAACTGTTTTGAAACGGCGGACAGTATGCAAAATCTGATAAACGAGCACAACATGTCCACCGCAAAAATTGCCGAAAGTCTCGGCATTAGCGAAAATGCGGTTAAGGAAAAACTAAAGCTTCTTGATTTTCCTTTTGAGCTAAGGCAAAAGGCGGCAGATAATCTCAGTGTGTCGCAGATGCTTTCCTTAATGCTTTTGCCAAACAATAAAATCTCTGCCGCTATGGATGAGATAATACATAACGGCCTTAACGATAAACAAACAAAAGAATATATCGCTTCCTTTTTTTCGGCAGAAAAGAAAGCGCCCGTAAGAAAGGCGGCAATAAGCGATTTAAAACTATTCTCAAACAGCATTGAAAAACTGCTTTATACCATTCAAAACGCAGGTTATGAAACCGATTTTTCAATGACAGATGAGGAAAGATACATCGATTTCAGAATAAAAGTAAAAAAGCGGGGCGAAATGCTCGACCCCGTAAGCTAAAAAAGGTTAATTCTGCAAAATGCCTTTTCGTCCCCTTAAAGGCGCTTTGCGGTTTTAATAGGCAAGAGCGGGTGACTGCCACGCCGCTGCTTTCCACCATATTCATCCCCATACACAACACCCCCGTAGAAATACGGGGGTGTTGTGTTAGATTTTAGATTATAGATGATAGATTGTAGATAATAGATAACCGTTTGCCGAGGGCAAACGGTTTAATCATTCATTTTAAGTTTTCTATCATAATGGCTCTTGCTTCGTTTTGCAGTTCTTCACTATCAGCCGCAGAAACCTCTTCCGCCGAATAAGTCTTTAAAATATCTATGGCAATAGGACTTGACCTTAGCGGAAAGTTTTTAAAAACATTTGCCGCGCCCTTTATCGTGCAAACCGTAAGCGGAACCTTCGCCTTTGCCGCCGCCTTAACGGCACCCGGCTTAAAGGGCAAAATCTCTCCCGTTTTGCTTCTTGTTCCCTCGGGAAAAATGCCGACACTCGCTTTATCTTTTTTTAAAAGATTTATCACATCTATAAGCGCTTTTGCGCCGCTTCTTAAATTTTCCCTATCCACAAAAACACCGCCCTGCGATGTTATAAACTGCGGAACAACGGGCATTTTGGTGGTCTCTTTCTTTGCGATAAATGCAAATTCGCATTCGGGTAAAGCCGCCATAAGGATAACGGGGTCTAAAATGCTTGTGTGGTTTGCGATTATAATAAACCTCGCGTTTTCGGGTATCAGTTCCTCTCCGCTAAGAGTTATCTTCATCCTGAGAATTTTTGAAATAAGCGGCAAAGTCAGTTTTGCAAGCAGTTTATAATAGCCCACGCATTTAGGTGTTTTCCCCGGTTTTACAAGCATAAGCGACCCGACAAATATAATGGCGTGAAGCAAAATAAACGCCACAAAGGCGGCTATAAACAGCACCGGCACAAGCCACCAGGAGTAGCTGTATCTCAATATGGGAAAAAACTTATCGAGAATGGGAACCGCCGCCGCCGAAAGGCACAAATAAACGTAAAACATCCGTTTCTCCTTTAATTCTGCTTTCTGACCGTTTTATACTCATCATAAGGGTCGAAAAACGGGCAATTATCTATGTTTCCACTTAAAAACCGAGCCATTTCATCCTCATCAAGAGAAACATCGCAATAGTATTCTTCAGTGTCTTCATCAAAAGAATAATAGGCGCAGTTTTCGCATAATATACTGCTCATACTCAGTTTGTTCCATCCTCTGTTGTTTCGGTGCCGCTCTCGGTACCGGTTTCAGTATTGCCTGCGGGATCTTCGGTGCCGCCCTCGCCGCCTTGTTCGGTGCTCTCTGTCGGCTCTTCGGGTGTTTCCGGCGCGGCTTGCGATGTGGTTTGACTGCTTGGTGTCTCCGGTTCTACCGTAATCGGGTCGGGAGTATAATCGGGCGGGCCGAAAATGGAAGCGAACCAGTCGTTTTTCTCAACGGGGTTTTGCTCGGTGAACTGTTCCATAGTCATATCTTCATAAATTATCGCGTGAACGGCGCGCTTTGCATAATCTCTATCAAAATATACGCAGGAACCGTATTCCGAATAACCAAAAGGCATAAGCCACTCGGTCTGCGGAATGCGGTATTGTTCAAAGGTGGGGTTTTTAAGCAAAACATTTACCGCAAGGCTTAAAATATCGGAATAGGTAAGTGATGTTTCACTGCAGGGCAAAAGCGCCTTGGCAAGTTTGGCATACTGCGATTTTTTCATAGTTGTTGCTTTTGAGAAAAGCTCATGCATAACATGGCGCTGGCGGTCGGTTCTGCCAAAGTCATCGTTTGTACCAAAGGTGCTGAGACAATGTCTTATTCTCGCGTAAGCCACCGCCTGAACACCGTTAAGGTGCTGTGTTCCGGGGGATGATATCCAGTAATCATCTATATCAAGCCCTCTGGCTTCGCAGATTTCTTCCATACAGTTGTTAAGGTTCGGGTTGTCGTAGCCTTTCCATTCAAGCTCATCCTCGGTAATGGTGGCTTCAATACCGCCTACGGCATCTATAATATCGACCATACCGAAGAAATTGATGGTGGCATATCTTGAAATGTCAAGCTCATAGTTCTGGTTTAATGTCTTTATCGCAAGCTCGGGTCCGCCGTTTGCGTAGGCGTTGTTAAGTTTTGAGTAGTAAACCTCGCCGTTTTCTTCCATACGGGTTATGGTGTCGCGCATAAGGGATATAACCTTAACCTTTTTGGTCTCGGTGTTGATACTCAAAATCATAATACTGTCGCTTCGGCCGGTAAAGTCACCCTCTTCGCGGGTGTCAAGTCCGAAAAGGGCAATATTTACAACTCTTTTATCGATAATATCGCTAAACCCTAAATCGGCATCGCCTCTTAATTTGCGGTAGTTATAATTAAGGAACGGCCAGGCGAAATAAAGAAGAATACCAAAGATCAGCAAAATGCAGGTTAAGATAATAATTATCTTTTTCTTATTTTTCCTTTTTTTCTTCTTGCCTTTTTTTCCTGCCGCGCGCTTTTTTTGCGCCGGTCTGCGGGAAAAAGAGTTAATGTCTATATCTTCATCATAGGCTCTTCTTCTCGGCGCAGAGCGATCCTGCTTTTTTTGCTGTTCTTCAAGCATACGCTTGTACATCTTATAATAATCTTCGTCCGTCTCGTTTTCATCCGATCCGCGAAAATCAAAACCATCATCGTATCTACTCATTTTAAACCTTCTTTTACTCTTGTAAACGCTTCTTTATAACCTCGTTATAAATATCGCTTTTTTTAATGCCTGTTATTTGCGCCGCGCTTTTTGCGGCGTTGTTTATTGTGTCGCCGTTTGCAATCATTTCCATTGCCATTTCTACCGCGCGAGAAAGGGTAAATTCCGTCTCATTTTTTTCGGCGCCGGAAACTATTATAACATATTCGCCTTTAATTTGCACATCTTTATAATAATTTACGGCTTCTTCCAGACTCATCTTCAAAACGGTTTCGTGCGCTTTGGTTATTTCTTTTATTAGACCTACATTCCTGTTACCAAAGTAACTGTAAAACTCATCGAGAGTTTTTAAAAGGCGGTGCGGCGCTTCATAAAAGACCATTGTCCGCTCTTCTCGGCCAAGCGCCAAAAGGCGTTCTTTTCGCTCCTTTTTGTCCTGCGGCAAAAAGCCTTCAAAGCAAAATCTTCTGCTTTCCATACCGCTTATGGAAAGCGCCGCAGTAAGGGCGGATGGTCCCGGCACAGATTCTACCGGAATACCCTTTTCTATCGCTTCCCGCACAAGCTCTTCGCCGGGGTCGGATATCGCGGGCATTCCCGCATCGGTTACAATCGCCGCCGCCTGGCCCTGAAGCAGTTTTTCGATTATTATTTCGCCGCGGGTTATCTTATTATGCTCAAAATAAGAAATCATCGGTTTTTTTATATTAAAATGATTGAGCAGTTTGATTGTAACCCTGGTGTCCTCCGCGGCGATAAAGT
Source organism: uncultured Clostridia bacterium (assembly GCA_946646305.1). Taxonomy (GTDB): domain Bacteria; phylum Bacillota; class Clostridia; order Oscillospirales; family Acutalibacteraceae; genus UBA737. Next base: position 23,500 of record CAMPCO010000002.1, read on the forward strand.
CCACTTCGGATAGTATTCTAATCGCCCTTGCGGATATATCTTCAAGATTACCTATCGGTGTCCCGACAACATAAAGTTTTCCGGGCATTCTTTCACCATCCTTTTGTTACAGGTGCTCCGCCTTGTAACTGCCGTAAATATCTATCATTTCTTTTGTGTAATTGTTCTCTTTGTCATACACATAAAGGGTCGGTTCTATAATAAGCCCCGTATTTGCACATCGCTTGCCTTCTATCAGCACAAGCCAGGGCTTTTCGCCGACACATTTTGCCACCAGCCGCATTCTCTTTGGCTCTACCCCGTAGCGCGACATAAGGGAAATAAGCTCCGCCGCGCGTTCAGGCCGCTGGCACATACAAAGTCTGCCGCCCGTTTGCAAAAGCCTTGCGGCAACCGAGATATGGCTTTCCATATCGCCTGCCGTTTCGTGCCTTGCGGTGCGGATGGCGGGGTCTTTGCTTTCTATTCCCGCGCCCGCCGCCTTGTATGGCGGGTTAAAGGTTACAAGGGTATGGCAGCCAAAAGCGACCTTACCCTTTAAATCTGAAATATCACTGCAAACAGCGCAAAAATTCTTGTAGCCGTTTTCACGGGCGCCTATGTTTGCAAGCTTTACGGCGCTTTCGGAAATATCCACCCCGACACAAGATTTTAAACTTTTGTCGCGCATAACAATAAACGGAATAATGCCGCACCCTGTTCCGAGGTCAATCATTTTGTCGCCTGCCTTAGCGCGGCAAAAGTTTGCAAGCAAAACGGCATCGGTGCCAAAAGTATGCTCTTTAGACACCGCCGCGACCTTTCCGTTTCCAAGCGGTTCAAACTTTATGCTCTCGTCCATTTTACACCCTGGGGAGTGTCTTCAAGAATAATGCCCATCTCTTTGAGCTTATCTCTTATTTCATCCGCGGTTTTAAAATCTTTGTTTTTGCGGGCGGCAGTGCGCTTTTCTATAAGTTCTTCTATTTCACTGTCAAGCGCTTCGGTCTTGCGGTTGTAAACAAGGCCCAAAACACCTGTCAGTTGGTCGAATATATCGGCGCAGGCAAGAAGGGTTTCGCGCTTTGCCCCGTTTTGAATTTCGGTATTTATATCTCTTACAAGATTAAATACCGCCGCCAGGGCATCCGCCGTATTAAGGTCATCATCCATAGCGGTGATAAACTCTTGTTTTCTCTGCTCGCAAAACGCAGGGGCTGTGCCGCCCTCTTCTGCCGATTTAAGAGCAAAATCAATATTATCGCGGCAGGTATAAAGCCTTTCAAGGGCATTTTTGCCCTGCTCGATTATCTCAACCGAATAGTTTATAGGTCCTCTGTACTGAGAGGAAATCATAAGATAGCGAATGGGCTCATAGCCGTATTTTTCGGCAACATCGCGAACGGTAAAGAAATTGTTGAGCGATTTGGACATCTTATGATTATCAACATTGATAAAGCCGTTATGCATCCAATAATGAGCAAACTCTTTGCCGTTTGCCCCCTCAGACTGGGCAATCTCGTTTTCGTGATGGGGGAAAATAAGGTCAAGACCGCCGCAGTGGATATCTATTGTATCGCCGAGATATCTGCAAGCCATCGCCGAACATTCAATATGCCAGCCCGGTCTGCCCTTGCCCCAGGGAGAGTCCCAATACGGCTCGCCCGGCTTTGCGCCTTTCCAAAGGCAGAAGTCCATCGGGTTTTCTTTTATATCGCCCGTTTCTATTCTCGCGCCCGCTTCCAAATCTTCCAGCGGCTGATGAGAAAGCTTGCCGTAATCTTTAAATTTTTTCGCCCTGTAATAAACATCGCCGCCCGCTTCATAGGCATAGCCCTTTTCAAAAAGCTTCGAAATGATTTCGATTATTTTATCTATATTCTCGGTGGCTCTCGGGTTTACGGTCGCCTTGCGAACGTTAAGGCCGGTTGCATCCTTCCAAAACTCTTTTATATAGCGTTCCGCAATTTCGGGAACGGTGGTGTTTTCTTCATTTGCACGGCGGATAAGTTTATCATCGATATCGGTAAAGTTTGAAACATAGTTTACCTTATATCCGCGCCATTCAAAATACCTTCTAAGGCAATCGAAAACGCAAAGCGGGCGGGCATTGCCTATATGTATAAAGTTATATACCGTAGGTCCGCAGGCATAAATGCTGACCTCGCCCGGTTTTATCGGCACAAACTCATCCTTTTGCCTTGTAAGGGTATTAAAAATCTTCATCTTATTTCTCCTTTAAAATGCCTTTAATCTCTTTAATTTGCTTTTTAAGTGACTCAATCTCAATGCTTACAGGGTCGGAAACATGAATTTGGTCAAGCGGGGCGGGTTCTACCTTTTTGCCCTTTTGTTTTACAACCTTTGCCGGAACACCTACAACGGTTGAGTCCTCGGGCACATCTTTAAGTACCACAGCGCCTGCCGCAATTCTTGCGCCATCGCCCACCTTTATAGGGCCTAAAACCTTGGCGCCGGCGCTTATCATAACATTGTTGCCGACAGTCGGGTGCCGCTTGCCCACATCTTTACCCGTGCCGCCAAGCGTCACGCCCTGATAAATCAGAACATCATCGCCTATTTCCGCCGTTTCGCCTATTACTATGCCCATACCGTGGTCAATAACAAAGCGGCGGCCGATGGTGGCGCCCGGGTGTATTTCAATGCCTGTTTTTCTTGCCGCGCGTTGCGAAATAAGTCGCGCGCGGAAGAAATGCCCCTTTAAATAATGCTTATGTGCCCGGCGGTACATTCTTATCGCCCTGAAACCCGGGTACAACATATATACTTCAAAGCCGCTTCTTGCCGCGGGGTCGCGTTCAAGAAAGGCTTTTATATCCTCTTTTAAAGTTCCCACTACAGTTCCCCTCCGAATAGGTTATTTTGACGGGTTGATATACTTATAGCTTCCGGCAAGATAAATTATACCGGATATAATACACAATACGCCGGAAATACAGAAAAGTACCATAACAATTATATCAAGAACATTTTGTATGCCTTTTGTAAGGGGTAAAATCTCACCTGCCGCTTTAAAGGTAAGGGCGGCGGAAAGACCGACCATCTGGGTTACGGTTTTAAGCTTGCCCCATATATTCGCGGCGATAACCCCGCCGCCTGAGGATACCGATACAAGCCTGATGGAAGAAACGGCGAATTCCCTGAAAAGCACAACAAAGGTTACAAGCGTTACTATAAGGCAACAGACAAAACTATCTCTGTATGCATATATAAAACCTATATATGCCGCTGTGGTGAGCATCTTATCGGCAAGGGGATCTAAAAACTTGCCGAAATCGGTAACAAGATGGTTTTTTCTTGCAAGCTTGCCGTCTATCAAATCGGTAATCGATGCCGCAACAAAAATAACAAGCGATACCGCATAATGATAGGGAAACGCAACCAGCATTGTAACCATAAAAACAGGTGTTAAAATAATTCTTGCAAGTGTCAGTTTGTTAGGTGTGTTCATACAACCTCTCCCATCAAATCATAATCAAGTGTTTCGGTGATTTTAACATTTACATATTCGCCAAAGCTTAGCGCCCTGCCGCTTGTGAAAAAGACTTTGCCGTCTATTTCGGGCGCCATGGAAGCGCTTCTGCCAAAATAACACTTTATGTAATCATCATAGCCCTCAACCAAAACTTCCTCTGTTTTTCCCATTTCGGTTTTGTTCTTTTCTTCGGAAATGGTCATTTGGCTTTCCATAATAAGTTCCATTCGGTCAACCTTTGTTTGCTCATCTATCTGACCGGGCATTTCGGCGGCGATTGTTCCCTCTTCGGCAGAATAGGTGAAGCAACCGAGCCTTTCAAACTTTTCCTGCTTTACAAATTCATGAAGGGAGCAAAACTGTTCTTCCGTTTCCCCGGGGAAACCGGTTATAAGGGTTGTTCGAAGCGTAATGCCGGGAACCTTTTCTCTTATTCTCTTTATAAGTTCCGCAAGTGATTTTCTATCGCCCTTGCGGTTCATTCTTTTTAAAATTTCGCCGTCTGCGTGTTGCAGGGGCATATCGATATATTTTACTAACTTTTTCTCTGCTCTGATAAGGTCAAGCAGTTCATCGGTTATCCTTTCGGGATAGGTGTATAAGGTTCTTATCCAGTGAAGCTTTTCGATTTTGCAAAGTTCACGCAGCAGCTCGCATAACATCGGCTTGCCGTAAATATCGGTGCCGTAAGCGGTGGTGTCCTGCGCTACAACCGTTATTTCTGTAACACCCATATCGGCAAGGCGGCGGGCCTCTTTTACACAATCTTCAATCGTTCTGCTTCTTTGTCTGCCGCGAATTTTGGGTATGGCGCAATAGGTGCAACAGTTATCACAACCATCCCCTATTTTAAGATATGTTGAAAACGGATATCCGCCCAAAATTCTCTCGCCCGAAAGGGGAAGTTTTAAATTATCGGCAAAAAAGTTGCCGACCGCATTTTTTTCGATTGCGTCTTTTACGATGTTTGCTATATTGCCGTTTTCGCCAATGCTTACACAAACATCCGCTTCTTTAATCTCGGTTAAAATCTCTTCCCTGTATCGCTCGGCAAGACAACCCGTAACTATTACCGCACGGCATTTGCCCTCTTTTTTATACTGCGCCGCTTCAATAATGTTTTCAATGGCTTCCCGCTTTGCGGTTTCTATAAAGCCGCAGGTGTTGACAATTATCGCATCGGCTTCCGATTCTTCTATGCTGATTTCAAAGCCTGCCTGTTTCAGCTTGCAGAGCATCATTTCGGCATCAACCTGGTTTTTGGGGCAACCAAGCGACACAACGCTAACCTTATACATAAATCAGTAATCTTCCTCTTGGAGTTTATTTTCGGTGTATTCATTCACCGCGTGGCGAACCGCGCTGTAAGAAAAGCCTTTTCTGATAAGGGCGGCGGCCACCTTTTGGGGACCATCCTCCGCTTCGATTTTAAGTCGGTATTTTCTCTCTATCAGCGCTTTTATCTGCGCGTTTTCATCCGTTTCGTTTTCGTTTAAAACCTTTTTTATTATTTCGGGCGGAACGCCTTTTTCATACATCTTGGCATAAGCCGCCCGTTTTGAAACATTGGCTTCCGCTAAACGGGAATAAAGATTTTCGGCATACCGCAAATCATCCACAAGCCCGAGTTCTTTGAGCCTTTCTATGGCTTTTAGCGCCGCAGTCTTGCTGATTTTACCCGCAACTATTTTTTCGCATAAAACCTTTTCGCTTCTGTCGGCGCGGTCTAAAAACCAAAGCGCCCTTGATTTTGCGCGGCGGTATTCCGACTCGGCAACTATATTTTTAAGTCCCGCTTCATCAATTTCCATTCCCGGCTTTAAGCCGATTTCCGCGGCATAATCTCTTTCGATAAAAACGGTCGTTTCCGAAAGTTCAACCCGGTACAGATGTCCCTTTTGCGGAGTTACGGCGATGATTTTCATCAGTCGTCAACCGCTATATCAATGTTTATCTTTTTATGCGGAATAGGCTCGGCTTCAACCGGCATTATAACCTCTTCTGGCTCTGCGGGGGCTTCGCCCTTATTCTTGCCGTTTAAAAACTCGTTATATTTTTCCATAATCTTTTCGCGAATTTCGGCGGCGAATTCGGGGTTGTCAACAAAAAGCTGTTTTACGGCGTCTCTGCCCTGACCGAGGCGTGTTTCGCCATAATAGAACCATGCGCCCGAGCGTTTAAGAATTTCAAACTCAAGGCCCATATCAACAAGCTCGCCCTCTTTTGAAATACCCTTGCCGTACATAACATCGAATTCGGCTTCGCGGAATGGGGGAGCTACCTTGTTTTTAACAACCTTTGCTCTTGTTCTTGAGCCTATTATTTCACTGCCGTTCTTTATGCTTTCGCCCTTGCGAACATCGATACGAACGCTGGCATAGAATTTAAGCGCTCTGCCGCCGGTGGTAGTTTCGGGGTTGCCGTAGATAACACCGATTTTTTCGCGGAGCTGATTTATAAAGATGGCGCTGCAGTTCGATTTTGAAAGCGCGCCGGTAAGTTTGCGAAGCGCCTGTGACATAAGGCGGGCAAGCTGGCCCACATGGGAGTCGCCCATTTCGCCCTCGATTTCCGCGCGGGTTACAAGCGCCGCAACCGAGTCGATAACTATAATATCGATAGCGCCCGAGCGCACCAATGCTTCGGCTATTTCAAGCGCCTGTTCGCCCGAATCGGGTTGAGAAACGAGCAAAGCATCAATATCAACACCGAGGTTTCCGGCATAAACGGGGTCGAGCGCATGCTCAACATCGATAAACGCCGCGGTGCCGCCCTGCTTTTGCGCTTCGGCAACACAGTGGAGCGCCAGGGTGGTTTTACCCGAAGACTCGGGGCCGTATATTTCTACAATTCTGCCCTTTGGTATGCCGCCTATACCGAGCGCCATATCAAGAGCCAAAGAGCCTGTGCTTATATGGTCAACATTCATAGATGCGTTTTCGCCAAGGCGCATAATAGCGCCCTTGCCATACTGCCTCTCTATCTGTGCCATTGCCGTTGCAAGGGCTTTTTCCCTGCCTTCGGCTGATTTGTCTGTGCCAACGGTTTTTGTAACTTTTTCTTTTGCCATTGTTATTTCCCTCCAAAATATATTTTGGGTAAATTATATATTGTTATATGTCCCAAAGACCACTCTTTGCCTGTTTTCAATATCAAGGGCTGTATCGACATTCTTAAAGCCTGCTTCCCTTAACATTTCGGCAAGATTATCCTGGCTTTTAGTCGCGCCGATTTCAAACGCCATTATTCCGTTTTCCTTTAGCGCCGATTTATAGTTTTCGATTATGGCGCGGTAGAATTCAAGCCCATCCTCGCCGCCTAAAAGCGCGGTATCGGGTTCATAAGAAACCTCCGGTTGAAGGTTTTCCATTTCCGCCTTTGTAAGATAGGGCGGGTTTGAAACAATAAGGTCATATTTCTTATCGTTTTCAGCCCCTTTAAGAACATCGCCCTCTGAAAGGGTAACATTTTCCACCTTGTTTAGTTCAATATTCTTTTTGGCATAAGAAAGCGGAACATCATACTTATCAAGCGCTGTAACCTCGGCATCCGGGCGGTTTTTGGCTATTGCAATCGCGATACATCCCGAACCCGTGCAAAGGTCAAGCACCTTTGGGCTTTTCCTATCCTTTATCAAATCAAGCGCCTTTTCCACAAGGGTTTCGGTATCGGCGCGCGGGATAAGAACCCCCGGTCCCACCATAAAGGGCAGACCGTAAAAATCCCATCTGCCGAGAATATACTGAAGCGGATAGCGCATTTTTCTTTGCTCTAATATGGCTATAAGTTTATTTTCCTGAACGGCGGTCAGGTTTTCTGTGTATCTTTCGAGAATTTCTCTGTTTGTATAGCCTGTTACATATTTAATTATTTGCTTTGCTTCAAAAACATAATCGCTTTCATCTATTTTTTCAAGATTATGTTTTAAATTGTTATATGCACTGAAAATTGTTTGACTCATAAATTGCTTACTCCTCGCCCGCGTCACTGTCTTCTTTGGGTCTTTCAACATCGGGCACTGCCGGTTCGCAGGCTTTAAGGGCGGCAATGGCAATTTCTATCATATCATCCTGCGGCTCTTTGGTGGTTATTCTTTGAAGCCAAAGACCGGGGGCGGCTATGATTTTTGTAAGCCAGTTGTCATACTTGCCGCAAAAACGCAAAAGTTCAAAACCTATGCCGCAAATTATCGGTATCATAAGGATTTTTACCGCGACCCAAACGGCGGCATTTTCATAAACACCCTTAAAAAGCAGTTGAACAACGGTGGAAACCACAAAGCTTACAAGTATCATCAAAATCATAAACGATGTGCCGCACCTTGGGTGGAAGCGGCGCTGTTTTCTGACATTTTCCACCGTAAGCGGCAAGCCGCTTTCATAGCAAAATATGGTTTTATGCTCTGCGCCGTGGTACATAAACACCCTTTTTATATCCTTCATAAGGGAAACAAGGTAAACATATAAAACAAGCACCACAAGTTTTATGCCCTGCTCTATCGCGGCGTGGGAAACGCTTGAAAGGCTTTTGCCCGCAATAAATTCAATGCCCGCAACAACAAGGCGGGGAATGAGCAAAAAGAGGACAATCGCTATTGCAAAACCCAGCACGCCCGCCAAAACCATAAGCGCGTTTATAAGAGCGCTTGTTTTCTTTTCCTCTTTCGGTTCTGTTTTTTTATCTTCATCCTCTATATCGGTATAGCCGGAAATCTCCGCCGAAAGCATCATCGCCTTATATCCGCCGATAAGCGACTCGACAAATGAGACCGCGCCTCTGATAAGAGGAAGTCTTAAAATCTTATATTTTTCTCTCACCGATTTTTGGTCGAGATAGGTAATGCTTATCTCTTTATCGGGTTTTCTGACCGCAAGAGCGGACTTTTCGGGGCTTTTCATCAAAATGCCCTCTATAAGCGCCTGCCCGCCGATGCAGGTGTATTTAGACTTTGCCACTTTTATATTTCCTTTCAAAAAAGTTTAAATCTGATTTTCGTTTTCGTTATTTCCTTCTGTGATTAAGGTATCAGCCTGTGTATCTGCCGTAGGCTCTGCCTCCTCTTCGATTATCGGCAAAACCACCGTAACCGTTGTGCCCACACCCTCGGTGCTTTCAACCAGCAGAAGACCATCATGCTGTTTTATAATTTCATCCGCAACGGCAAGGCCTATGCCACTGCCGCGAACGGTTTGATTTGCTTTATAGAATTTTTCCTTAACATGCTCAACCGCCGCCGCGGGTATGCCGACACCCGTGTCCTTAAACTGAATTTGAACACAGCCCTCATCCTCGAGCTGGGTTATCAAAATCAGTCCGCCTTTTTCGGTGTATTTAACGGCGTTATCGAGAACATTTATAAACACCTGCTTTAACCTGTCGCGGTCGCCGAGCACCATTCTTGCCGCCGTTGGCGGGGTGAATGAGATTTCTATGCCCTGCTTTTTGGCAAGCTCGCTATACATATCGGTTACATTTTCAAGCAGTTTTGTTATATCTATCGGGGCGGTGTTTACCTGCAAACGGCCCTGCTGCATTCTTGAAAAATCAAGCAGTTCTTCAACAAGGTTTGATAAACGGTCAGCCTCTGATAGCACAACATCAATTCCGCGGGCAACAAGCTCTTCATCGGTTCCAACCGCCATTTTTGCCGTTTCGCCCCAACCGCGAATGGCGGTAAGCGGAGTGCGAAGCTCATGCGATACGCTTGAAATAAAGTCGTTTTTAAGGTTGTCTGCGTTTTCAAGCTCGCTCGCCATATAGTTTACCGTTTCGCAGAGGTCGCCTATCTCATCATTCCGCTTCTTTTCAAGCCGCGCTTTAAAATCGCCCATGGCAATTCTGCGGGCGGTGGAGCCAACCTCTCTTATAGGCGTGGCGATAGACTGCAAAAATCTTATGCCCATAACCGCATAAAGCGAAAAGATTAAAAGAAAGACCACCAAAATAACCGCATAAATAAAGTTAAGATGGCGCCTTGTAGCCCTTAGAGAAACCGACCAGACATAAGCGCCGAGCGTGCGGTTGTTTTTGTCTTTTATAACATTGGTGCCGGTCAGTATTCGTTCCCCATCGGATGTTTTTTCCCTTTGAATAAAAACACCCTTTTCTGCGGCAACAGCCTTTTTCAGGTTTTCTTCCTCATCCCTTTTATCGGGGTCGAAGCCTGTGGTTGAAACAAAAGCCCTGCCGTGGGAGTCGATTATATGAACCTCTATTTTATCCTTTTCATCAAAACTTTCGCAAAGGTCAATCGCGGTGGACTGAAAACTGTTAAAGTTCGCGGTGGATAAAACCTCAAAATCTTTGGCGGCGGTGGCGGCGGCTTTTTGAACATTGTTAAAATAAACAGTGTTGAATATAACCGCAAGCGATACACCTATAACCGCCAAAACAATGGTTGTAACGGCGAAAACGCTTTTAAACCACGCGGCTATTATACTGTTGAAATTGATTGATTTTTTCTCCTTCGGCAAACCGTTTTCGCCTCCCTTTTTTAAAAATTAAAATATGACCTCGTGTCGCATTTAGTCAGACCATTTATAGCCCATACCCCAAACGGTTAAGATATGCTTTGGTGCAGAGGGGTCATCCTCCAGCTTCATACGAAGCCTGCGCATATTAACATCAACTATTTTTTCTTCCGCATAGGAAGCGCCGCCCCATATTTTTTCGAGTATCTGTGTGCGGCTGAGCGCGGTATCGGGGTTTGTAAAGAAATATTCCACTATCTGGAATTCAACCTGAGTAAGTTCTATCTTTCTGCCCGCTTTTGTCAGTTCTCTGCGGCGGAAATCAAGCACGAATTCACCGCGGGTGATAACATTAGACTCGGCGGCGCCGCGTTTCTTTTGAAGCTCTACCCTGCGGTAAAGACTGTCAACGCGGGCGATAAGCTCGGATGGACTAAAAGGCTTTGTTATATAATCATCGGCGCCTATCATAAGTCCGCTGACCTTATCCATCTCCTGCGATTTTGCGGTGAGCATTATTATACCCATAATCTCGCTTTTGGCTCTCAGTTCCTTGCAGAGGGTAAAGCCATCCATTCCCGGCATCATAACATCAAGCAATGCCACATCAAACGGTATAACATCATTACCCACAATATCCAGCGCTTCTTCTGCGCTTGCCGCTTCGGTTACATCATAGCCCGCACGGCGCAGGTTTATGGCTTCAAATTCACGAATTGCCGCTTCATCTTCAACAACAAGTAATCTCTTCATACCGTCCTCCGTTTATGGTAATATATTAAACATTTCTTTTATATCATACATAGTAAGTTTTGCCCCGGCGGAGAATATTTCCGCCGCAAACACCGTTTGCTCATCCTCATATACCACCTGCGCCGAACGGTGTTCTTTTGTATATTTATCGTATTTTGCCGGAGACACAGCGGTTATGGAAAACATTTTTCTGCCGACAGTTCCCGTTTCGGCATTGTATTCATAAATGGTGCGCGTTCTTGCCTCAATATCCCTTGAAATGGCGATTTTATCGGTTAGCGACATCGGGATAACAAGATAATACCCATCGGTCTGATTTATTATGGTTATAAGTTTTACTTCCAGCGTTTCGCCGTCAAAGGAACACCAGTTTGTAAAATAAAACTTTTCATTTGTCTTATCGGCGCCGGGGGCTTCGGTGGATGTGGGAATTTCGATAAGACTGTCCTCATTTATATCGGTGCAGTAAGTATTTGTTCCGCGCTGAGTAACAATGTTTTCGCCAAGCTCTTTGTCAAGCAGTGGGTTTACAAGCTCGCCGTTCTTAATATACAAAACCTCGGTTATGCTTCCGGCGCCCTTTTCTTCATCAAAATAGACCGCCGTTTTGCCGTTTGAAAGTTTTGAAACGGTAGGCTCTGATACCGATTTAACCTTGCCATCCAAAACGCAGCCCGCCGCGCGGTTGATGCCCGTTGTATGCAGGGTGTAAACGCTGGCGGTGTTAGTTGCCTTTTCTGTGTTTAGATATTGCAAAACAAGAGCATCCTTGCCATCCTCTAAAATATCGCAGCAAACAAAGGTCGTATACTGCTCCATAAGGCGTTCATAAAGCTGACCGTCTAAAACGGAATAGATGCCGAGTTTTTTCTCGGTTGTTCCGTAAACCTCCCAGCCGACAAGAATTTCCTTCTGCCCATCGCCGCTTATATCACAGAAGACAATCTTTTCAATTCCGCCCGCCGTTATAACATTATCGGCAACACTGCGCCAGCCGTCTTTTGTTTTGCTGATATAATTTATATGCATATCGGTGCTTTCGCCGTTATCGGTGCTGTAAAAAGCAAAGGCTTCTTTAACCCCGTCGCCATCCACATCGCAAAGGGCTATTGGCGAACGAATATCGCCGATAGAGGGGTAAACAAGGTTATACTCCTGCGAAACACTTTTTGACAGCGCCTCGTTTATCGGGCGCATATCACCGGTGAGCGCCGGGGGAGATAAAAGGTTTTCGGGTGTTGTGATAAGGCTTTCACATCCGCAAAGAGATACTATTATACAAACCACTGCCAAAAGCGCAATGATTTTAATAATTTTTTTCATAACAGGACAACACCCCTTTCACAAATTCGGATACCAATCCACAGTCCTCTCCATTCTAAAACATTATATCACATAAGTTACTATAAATAAAGATATTTTGTTAATAAATATTAAATAATATATTTATAATATATTTTCTTGAAAGAAACCCCAAAATATTGTATTATTGTTTTGGTGATTTGATGGATAATAAAAAGCTTGAGCAGTTAATGCTCACCGTGCAAAAGCCGGGCAGATACTGCGGCGGCGAGATAAATTCCGTGGTTAAGGACCCGAAAGACATCGCCGTTCGGTTTGCCTTTTGCTTTCCCGATACTTATGAAATAGGAATGTCACATCTCGGCATTAAAATTCTCTATTCCGCTTTTAACGAGCGGGAAGATATATGGTGCGAAAGGGCTTTTGCCCCCGGCACCGATTTTGAAGAGGTTATGCGAAAGCATAATATTCCTCTTTTTTCGCTCGAAAGCAGAACGCCCGTAAAGGACTTTGACTTTATCGGCTTTACCCTGCAATATGAGCTCTCCTACACAAATATTTTAAACATGCTCGACCTGGCGGGTGTGCCGCTTTATTCAAAGGACAGGCCCGGCCTTTCCCCCATTGTTTGTGCGGGCGGGCCTTGTGTTTGCAACCCCGAGCCCCTTGCCGATTTTTTTGATATTTTCTTTTTGGGCGATGGCGAAAATGTTGACCTTGAGGTTATGGACCTCTATAAGGAATACAAGGCAAAAGGCGCTTCAAAAGAGGAGTTTTTGCGCGCCGCCGCTAAAATCGAGGGGGTTTATGTTCCTGCGCTTTATGATGCCAAATATAATGATGACGGCACTCTGAAATCTATTACCCCCCGCGGCAAGGATGTTCCGCCCACCATAAAAAAGCGGGTTGAAACCGACCTTGACACCACCTATTACCCCGAAAAGATACTGACCCCGCTTATCGAGGTTGTTCACGACCGCGCGGTGGAAGAGATTTTTCGCGGATGTATCCGCGGGTGCAGATTTTGTCAGGCGGGGTATATTTACCGCCCCGTAAGAGAAAAAAGCGTTGAAACCATCAACCGCCAGGCAAAGGCGATTTGTATGAATTCGGGCTATGATGAAATATCCCTTTCAAGCCTTTCAACCAGTGATTATACCGCCATTGAGCCCTTGCTTAATTCCATGCTTGACTGGACCGCGGCAGAGGATATAAACCTTTCTTTGCCCTCGCTTCGAATAGATAACTTTTCGGAAGAACTTTTAAGAAAAATAAATTCCGTGCGCAAAAGCGGGCTCACCTTTGCCCCCGAAGCGGGAACGCAGAGGCTAAGGGATGTTATAAACAAAAACATCACCGAAAAGGATATTCTTTCCTCCTGCGAAACGGCGTTTGCGGGCGGACACACGGCGGTAAAACTTTATTTTATGATGGGGCTTCCCACCGAAACGGATGAAGATATTATCGGCATTGCCACTCTGGCGCAAAAAATAGTTGACCTTTATTACAGCCTGCCCACAAAACCGAAGGGCAAGGCGGTTTCGGTTACTATCAGCGTTGCAAACTTTGTGCCAAAGCCGTTTACCCCGTTCGAATTTGAGCCGCAAATCACCCGCGAAGAGATGATACGCAGACAAAATCTTTTAAAAGAAAACATCAAAAGCCGAAAGATAACCTTTAATTATCATGAAAACCGCGCCAGCTCGCTTGAGGGGGTTTTTGCCCGTGGCGACAGGCGGCTTAGCGCCGTTATAGAGCGGGCTTTCAGGCTTGGCTGCAAATTTGACGCCTGGGACGAAAACTTCCTTTTTGATAAATGGCAGCAGGCCTTTGAAGATTGCGGGCTGAGCCAGAGTTTTTATGCCAACAGAACCCGCGACTACACCGAACTTTTCCCCTGGGATCATCTTGATTACGGCATAACAAAAGAATTTTTAATAAGAGAAAACCGCCTGGCAAAGCAGGGGCTTACAACCCCTAATTGCCGCGAAAAATGCGCCGGTTGCGGCGCGGCGGTTTACGGTTGCGGGGTGTGCTATGAAAAGCGTTAGACTATTCTATAAAAAAGGCGGAGTTATGCGGTTTTGCTCCCACCTTGATATAACAAGATATATGACAAGGCTAATGCGAAAAGCCGCCATTCCCCTTTGGCATACCGAAGGCTTTAACCCAAGGCCTTATATAACCTTTGCCCTGCCCTTGCCGCTCGGGTTTTTAAGCAGTTATGAGGTTATGGATATTCGCCTGACGGATGATGATTATGATATAA
>CAMPCO010000003.1 GCA_946646305.1 uncultured Clostridia bacterium
CGCCGCGGTGATTACATCGATTATCTTTGCCTTGATACTTCCGGAGCTTTTAAAAATTGTAAAGCGAATAGTTAAATAAAAAAAGAGGGCCTTTAAAAAGGCCCTCTTTTTTTACACGGGAATAAATTTTTCAAGCGCTTTTATATGAAGCCTTTCGGTTTGACGCTTGCAATAGCCTACTATAAGCGCTATTTCCTCGAGACTTCTGCCGCAAATATATTTTTGGGCTAATATTTCACTTAATATTCCGCCATCGGTATTCTCTATCGCCGCTTCGATTTTATCCCGCGTTTTGGCGCATTCTTTTATTTTTTCATCATATATTTCACCCTTTTCGGGGTTTATTTTTTTCATTGAATTGTATCTGCCTATTTTAAGCAGCATAGCCTTATAGCTATTAAGATATTCCTTTGCTTTTTCAAGATTCATTTTTATTTCCCGCCCGTGTTCCGTAATATGTACCATAGCTTAAATTTGTTCCGTGCTCCTTATTATATTCCTCGACTGCGCGAACCGCGGCATATAATGGGCTTACAAGCCTTAGTTTTCGCCGCTTGGCTTCAAGTTCAAAAAGCCTTTTACCGCGTGTTTCACAAGCCTTGTTACAATAATCGCCCTTGTTATCATAAGCAAGCCTTGCCCCGCAGCATTTGCAGTGGCGCGCCTCGATATAAGCAATATCCTCGCTTTCGCAGTACGGACAAAGCATTATTTTCTCATAAGGGGGAGTGGTTAGTCCGTGGCGTTCAAAATAGATTTTAGGGTCAAAAAATTTTTTCTTGCAGTCCGTACAATAGTACATAAGTTTTTTCTTCCTTTCTTTTGCTTGACATTTTTAATATAAGGTATTATAATTGGAAATACCGAAATCGATTTACGGCATTTCGTATCTGCAATATACATTATATTACGGTATTTCGTAATTGTCAAGTGGTTTTTACGATTTTTCCGAAAAAGGGGATAAAATAATGACTGAAACTTACGCGCGTATTGAAGAATTATGCAAGCAAAAGGGGATAAATATTTCGGTTATGTGTCGGGAAACCGGCATATCCAGAGCAGTGCTTACCGATTATAAAATGGGTAGGCAAAAAACCCTTTCGGCAGAGATTTTATCTAAAATAGCCGAATATTTTTCAGTAACCGTTGATTACCTGCTGGGGGCCCCCGTTACCCCTGCGGATGAGCAATCTCTGAAAGTGGCGCTCTTCGGCGGCGATACATTTGTTACCGACGATATGTGGAACGAGGTTAAGCGCTACGCGGAGTTTATTAAGGAGAGAAAGAATGGAGATAAAAAGACTGTATAACATAGCTGAAAAAGGCGGCATTACAGTTGATAGATTTAATATGGA
This sequence comes from uncultured Clostridia bacterium, assembly GCA_946646305.1. GTDB lineage: Bacteria > Bacillota > Clostridia > Oscillospirales > Acutalibacteraceae > UBA737. Next base: position 1,356 of record CAMPCO010000003.1, read on the forward strand.
GCAAAACGGCTCGGCTTCGGTGCTTATGGACGCGGCTTGCTATATAGCGGTAGACCCGAAGCTTTGCGGCAGGAAAGAAAAGGTTTCTCTGGCGCACGAGATAGGCCACTGCGTTACAGGCAGTTTTTACAATATTTATGCTCCGCTTGATATAAGAAAAAAGCACGAGCTTAAAGCCGACCGCTGGGCCATAAAAAAACTGATACCGAAAACCACATACAGGCGTGTTATAAAACACGGAATAGATAATCTATACGACTTGGCGGAATACTTTGATGTGACAACCGATTTTATGCAAAAAGCGATAGATTATTACAGCGAAAACTAAAAAACCGAGGGAAATTCCCTCGGTTTTTTATATTGAAATATTGTTATACTATTAACAATCTTATTTATTATTGGTTATACAAAATAATTTTTATTGCTAAAACTGAATATTTATTATATAATATACAAGTAACTATGCATTATTATTCATTTTCGGCTTTTGCCGAAGCTAATTCATTATTTGAGAGGCGATAAAAAACAATGAACTCTAAAACGCTGTTTTACATTTTAAAGCGAATTGTGCTTGCTTTGGTTACGGTTTGGATAGTAATCACAATTACCTTTTTTGTAATGCGTGCAATTCCCGGCGGACCGTTCCTCGGCGAGAAGGCTATTTCGGCTTCCGCTCAGGCGGCGCTTGAAAAGAAATACGGGCTGGACAAGCCTTTGCACGAACAATATTTCACCTATCTCGGTGATGTTGTTACAAAATTCGATTTCGGCCCATCGCTTAAACAACGCGGCCGTATGGTTATAGACATTATTGCCGATGGTATGAAAACCTCTGCAAAGCTCGGCGTTATATCCGCCGTTGCGGCGCTGATTGTCGGTGTTGTTCTCGGCGCGTTTGCCGCGCTCAGAAGAAATAAGCTGGTGGACAAGGTTATAATGGTTATCACAACGGCTTTCGTTTCGATGCCATCCTTTATTATCGGGTCGCTGATGCTGGCGCTGTTTTCGGTAAAACTCGGGCTTCTCCCCGCAAACGGAACAACCGCCGCGGGTCTTATCTTGCCGATAATAACCCTGGCGCTTTACCCCATGTCTTACATAACGCGGCTTACCCGCTCTTCCATGCTTGATGTTTTGGGTCAGGACTATATCCGCACCGCCAAGGCAAAGGGCGTTTCGGGAACAAAGGTTATATTCGGCCACGCGCTTAAAAACTCCCTTATCCCGGTAATAACCTATTTCGGACCGATGCTTGCGTACATTGTTACCGGCTCTTTGGTTGTTGAGCAGATTTATGCCGTTCCCGGTATAGGACGCGCGTTTGTAAGCAGTATCACAAACCGCGACTATCCGATGATAATGGGAACCACCATAGTTCTCGCTACACTGATAGTAATTATGAACCTGGTCAGCGATATTCTTTATAAAGTTGTTGACCCGCGCATCAATTTGGAATAAGGAGGAAACCGATATGGCTAAATTATTAAGTATGCATATAGATGTTGATTCCTTTATTCCCGCAACCGATGAAGAAAAGGAATATATGGTGCGTATGCGCCCGTCTTCCACCTTCTTTAAAGACGGTGTTAAGCGCCTTATAAAAAACAAGGTGGCGCTTGTAAGTTTTATTCTTATAGTTCTTATAACTATCGCTTCTATCGTTATCCCCTATTTCTGGCCCTATTCTTATGAGGATATGCTCGGTGTTTCGCCGGGAAAGCCGGTTGATGCATCGTATAACAACCTGTCCCCCTTTACATACAGCACCGCCGAGCAGGCAAAAATAGATGCGGGCGAAAGCGTTTTCCCGCATGTTTTCGGAACCGACTCTTCCGGCCGCGATTATTTTATCCGCGTTGTTTACGGAACGCGAATTTCCCTCGCCGTTGGTTTCTTCGCAAGTATCATTGTTTTGATAATCGGCTTAACGCTTGGCTCCATAGCGGGCTATTTCGGCGGCAAGGTTGATATGGTAATAATGCGAATAGTTGATGTTATCTATTCTCTGCCTGATATGCTTATGGTAATTCTGCTTGCCGCGGTTATGAAACTTGTGCTTGCCCCTGTTATAGAGGGTACGGTTCTTGCCAAGATAGGCAGTAATATTATAAGTTTGTTTATAGTTTTCGGTGTTCTTTACTGGGTATCGATGTCCCGCCTTATACGCGGTCAGATATTATCCCTTCGTGAGCAGGAATATGTTTTGGCTTCAAAGGCGGCAGGCGCAAAGGGCGGCTGGATAATCACAAAACACCTTTTGCCCAACTGCATAAGCGTTGTTATAATCTCTACCGCTTTGCAGATACCGAATGCTATTTTCACCGAAAGTTTTCTTTCATTCTTAGGTCTTGGTGTTAATGCGCCGATGCCTTCGCTCGGTTCTCTTACCTCCGATGCGCTCAACGGCCTTGCATCCTACCCGTACAGAATGGTTATCCCCGCTTTGGTTATTTCGCTTATCGTGCTTTCACTGAACCTTTTCGGCGATGGTCTTCGCGATGCGTTCGACCCCAAGCTTCGCGGTTAAGAAAGGAAAGGTGAATTAAAATGGCTTTACTTGAAGTTAAAGATCTTCATACATCATTTTTCACCCCTGCGGGCGAAGTTAAAGCGGTTAACGGTCTTTCCTTTAATCTTGACAGGCGCAAGGTTTTGGGAATAGTAGGCGAATCGGGATCGGGCAAATCGGTAACGGCATATTCCATTATGCAAATCCTCGCCTCCACCGGTAAAATAGTATCGGGCTCTATCAAGTTTGACGGTCAAGAGCTTGTAGGCGCCGGCGAAAAGGTTATGAAAACCATTCGCGGCAACAAGATTTCCATCATATTCCAGGACCCGATGACATCGCTTAACCCGACCTATACAATAGGTCATCAGCTTATGGAAGCAATTTTGCTCCATACAAATCGTAATAAACACGAGGCGCGCGAGCGCGCTATTGAGATGCTCAGGCTCGTTAATATAAACGAGCCGGAAAAAAGAATAAATCAATACCCCTTTGAGTTTTCAGGCGGTATGCGCCAGCGCATTATGATTGCCATGGCTCTTGCCTGCGAACCGGATATTCTTATCGCGGATGAGCCGACCACCGCGCTTGATGTTACCATCCAGGCGCAAATTCTCGAGCTTATGAAATCGCTTCAGGAAGAACTCGGTATGGCGATAATAATGATAACCCACGATTTGGGTGTTGTGGCTCAGATGTGTGATGAGGTTATAGTTATGTATGCGGGGTCTGCCTGCGAACAGGGCACCGCCGATGAAATCTTCTATAACCCGGCACATGAATATACAAAAGGTCTTATGCGTTCTATCCCTACAGCGGATACAGCCGGCACCAAGCTTAAGCCCATAACCGGCACACCTATCGACCTTCTTAATTTGCCTAAGGGTTGTCCGTTTGCACCGCGATGCGAAAATGCGATGAAAATTTGCATTAAAGAGCGCGCGGAAAGAATGCAGATTAACGAGTTCCACCAGGCAAACTGCTGGATGAATGTCAAAGAGGGCATTGAAAACGGCAGTATCGAAATCTCAAAGGAAGGCGGCGAAGAAAGTTGAGCGAAAACAAAACCCCGCTTATAGAAGTTAAGCACCTAAAAGAATACTTTAATATCAACACAGGTTTTATGCGCTCAAAGCCGCTTAAAGCAGTTGATGATGTTTCCTTTTCGATAAACCAGGGCGAAACACTCGGTCTTGTCGGTGAATCGGGCTGCGGCAAAACCACAGTCGGCAGAACCTTGCTTAATCTCTACAAGCCTACCGGCGGCGAGATTTACTACAAGGGAAAGCAGATAAAAACCAAAGCGGATATAAATGAGTTCCGTAAAAAAGCCACAATGGTTTTCCAGGACCCATATTCTTCGCTTAACCCCCGAATGACCGTTTCCGATATAATCGGCGAGCCGCTTGATATTCACAAGGCTTATAAAACCCGTGAAGAGCGCCACGAAAAGATATTAACCCTTATGGACAGGGTTGGTCTTAACAGTGAGCACGCCGCCCGTTATGCCCACGAATTTTCCGGCGGTCAAAGACAGCGTATCGGTATTGCCCGCGCTTTGGCGCTTGACCCGGACTTTATCGTTTGCGATGAGCCGGTTTCGGCTTTGGATGTTTCCATTCAGGCGCAGGTAATCAATATGTTTGATGAACTGCAGCAGCAGATGGGGCTTACATATCTTTTTATAGCCCACGATATTCTTGTTGTTCGCCACATAAGTGACCGTATCGCGGTTATGTATCTCGGCAAAATGGTTGAGCTTGCCGATGCCGCGGAAATATATGAGCACCCGCTGCACCCATATACAAAATCGCTTATGTCGGCAGTTCCCCAGCCTGACCCGAAAATCGCGAGAAGCAACAAGCGAATTGTTCTTTCGGGCGATATTCCGAGCCCCCTGAACGCGCCCTCGGGTTGTCCGTTCCACACCCGTTGCCCCTATGCCACCGAGGAATGCTCACAGTCTATGCCCGAATTTAAAGAAATCTCTTCGGGACATTTTGTCGCTTGCCATAAAGCGGCGGAAATTAACTGATTTTTGTATCAATTCTGCCGAAAGGCAGTTTGAAAAATATTTTTTGAAAGGAAAATAGCTATGAAAAAAATCATTGCACTTGCCCTCGCATTGGTAATGGTATTCGCTCTTGCTGCTTGCGGCAAAGATACCAAAACTTCCAATGTGAATTCCCTCGCCGTTTGTGTTGGTTCAGAACCCGATACAATCGACCCCGCACTAAACTCTGCAGTTGATGGCGCTACCTACCTTGTTCACCTTTTCTCAGGCCTTGCAAAGTGGAAGATGGATGATTCCGGTAAATTCGAAATCGTTCCTGATGCCGCAAAAGAGCTTGTTGAAGGCGTTAAGAACGAAGATGGCACCGTTACCTACACCTACACCTTGCGTGATGGCCTTAAATGGTCTGACGGCAAAGATGTAACCGCAGCTGATTTCGAGTTTGCTTGGAATCGTGCCGCTTCTGCCGAACTCGGCGCTGACTACGGATATATGTTTGAAGTAGTTGATGGTTATAACGAGATAAGCGAAGCTGATGCTGAAGGCAACCCCGTAAATCCCGATGCTAAGCTCAATGTTAAAGCAGTTGACGAAAAGACCCTTGAAGTTACTCTTTACAATGAAGTAAGCTACTGGGATGAATTGCTTGCATTCCCGGTATACTTCCCTGTTCGTGAAGATGTTGTTTCCAACGAAGCTTGGGCAACCGATCCTAAGACCTATGTTTGCAACGGTGCTTACACTTTAAGCGCTTGGGATCACAACAGCCTTATCACCCTCAAGAAGAATGAACACTATGTTGACAATGAAGAAATCACAATGGAAACACTTAAGTTCTATCTTTCTGATGATGCCAACAACCAGCTTTCTAACTTCAAGAACGGCGAATGGCAGCTTATCGATGATGTTCCCACCAATGAAATATCATCTCTTAAGACTTCTAATCCCGATGAATTCGTAGTTGCAGGTCAGATCGGTACTTACTATGTTTGCTGGAATGTTAACGAAGATATCCTTCCCGCAGACCTCGGTCTTACAGGCGCAGAAGCTGAAAAAGCTCGCGCTGAAATCCGCAACGCTACCGCTCTTCTTTATGACCGCAACTACATAGTTGATGAAATCGGCCAGGCAGGTCAGGTTCCCGCTTCTTCATTCGTAGCAATGGGTATGACCAATCCTGATGGTACCGAATTCTACAAGACCGCAGGCGATAGCAAAGACTATGACGGTTATTATGATGTTTCTGCAGAAGCTACAACATCTAACTTTGATAAAGCTATCGAAATCCTCAAGAAGTATTATAAATATGATGAGGCTTCTAAGAAGTTCACCAACTTCCCGACCCTCACCTATCTTTACAATACAAACGAAGGTCACAAGGCTATCGGTGAATACCTCCAGAGCGCTATGGCTAATATAGGTATCACAATGAACCTTGAAAACCAGGAGTGGAACACCTTCTTACAGACCCGTAAGAACGGCGACTTCTCTGTTGCTCGTAACGGCTGGCTTGCTGACTACAATGACCCGATCTGCTTCCTCGATATGTGGGTAACCGCTTCGGGTAACAACGATGTTCAGTTCGGCAAAGGCGCTCACGCAGGCGTTAAAGCTTACAGCCTTGACCTTACAAAGTATGGCTATGATGTAAAGGTTGAAAACGGCACATGGGCAGAAACCTATGATGTTCTTATCAGCACCATCAAGAGCTGCACCGACAATGAAAAGCGCTATGAAATGATGCACCTCGCAGAAGATATGCTTATGTCTACCGGCTGCATCGTTCCGCTTTACTTCTACACCGATATCTATATGATATCCAAAACTGTTGACGGTTTCTTCTCCAACCCGCTTGGTTATAAGTACTTTATGTACACAACCGTTAAATAATTAAACCTTAAAAAAAGGCCCGGCAGTCAGATTGACTGCCGGGTTTTTCTTATTTAAACATGGTTTGTATTCCGTCTACAACATCGCCCATCGCTTTAACAAGCTTTGCAGAGCCTTTTGAAAAGTTATGCTTTGAATCTTTCAAAACCGCTTTGGTCACAATGGTAACGCCTGCGCCTGCTACAATGCCGGCGCCCATGCCCTTTAAAAATGATGCTTTGCTATTCATAATAAAAAACCTCCCTTTTTTTCTTATTATTAACGAAAACGGGAGGTTTTATTTATTAAAATTCTTTTTTTGCCAAAAATTTAAAGGCAGACTTTATGTGAATAAAAAGCAGTTTGAGTTTTTTGGCGCTATCCCTTTGCCATGCGTGATAAACAGATATTTCAGGCACAATAACGGTTTTGCCGAAATGCTTTGCCCTGAGGGTTAAATCGGCATCCTCTAAATACATAAAGTACCGCTTGTCAAAGCCGCGTAGGCGCTCAAAGACATCACCCTTTATACACATAAAGCAACCGGAGCAAAAATCAATTTCCGTTACTTTTTCAAAGTTTTCGCCCTTCATAACATATTCATCGCGTATTTTTGGAAAAAGCCTTCCAAAGAAAAGCCGCTTAAAGGTGGGCTTTTTCTTCGGCAGATACTGAACAGTTCCGTCAGTATTTAAAATCTGCGGCATAGAAAGGGCAATATCGGGGTTCTGCTCCATAAAATCAGCAAGGGATGATAAAACATCGCCTTTAATCTCAATATCGGGGTTTATAACAAAATGATATTTGCCAAGCCCTTTTTTGAGTGCTATATTATGCGCCGCGCCAAAGCCGATGTTTTTATCATTTTCGGTAAACTCCACGCCATCTATTCCCCTTAAAAGAGCGGCGGTGTTATCGGTGGAATGATTATCTATAACATAAAGCTTCAGCGGGTATTTTTTTGTGTTTTCAAGTATAAGGCGAATTGTTTTTTCCGCTTCTTCGCCGTTATTATAGGTAACAACCGCGGCGGAAATAAAGAAGTCCTTAATAAATATCACCCTTTATTTTAAAAATCCTGAAATAATTTCCTGTTCGGCCTGTTGCTCGGTAAGCCCTAAGGTCATAAGCTTTGTTATCTGCTCGCCCGCGATTTTGCCGATTGCCGCTTCGTGGATAAGGGATGCATCGATATGGTTTGCATTGACCTGCGGAATGGCATTAACCCTTGCATCATCCATAATAATGGCATCACATTCGGTATGGCCGTGGCAAAGGGCATTTCCGTTCACACAAGATTTAAAGGTCTGGGTGGAATGTTCCTTTGCAACCGAGCGGGAAACCACCTGCGCGCCCGAGTTTTCGCCGTTTAAGTCAACGGTGAAATCGGTGGTGGCATTTTGTGTGCCGTGGGTCATTATCTTTTCTTTTATAACAATCGTTCCGCCTGCTTCCACCTTGGCTTTTGTAACGCGGGTGGTGGAGTCAATGCCCTTAATCTGGGCGGTTTCCATTTCCATATATGCATTTTCGCCGACATTAACTATGGTGGTGGGGTTCATATTCCTGCCGCCTGTACCATCGCCCTCGCCATAATGCTTTTCGATATATTTAACGCGGGAATTCTTGCCTATAAAAAAGGAATGAATACCATCGTGGCGTGATTCTTTTTCGCCGCAGTTATGAATGCCGCAACCGGCTACAATGGTAACATCGCAGTTTTCACCTATAAGAAAATCGTTATATACCAAATCATTAAGACCTGTGGCATCAATTATAACCGGAATATGCACCGTTTCACCCTTGGTGCCGCTTTTGATGATTATATCGATACCTGGCTTGTCTTCCTTGGTTCTGATATCTATATTTTCGGTGGTGGACCTTGCCTGCAAAGCGCCGTTTGCGCGAATATTATAAGCGCCCTGCGGCTCGCCATCCATATCGGCGATTATTTTAAGCAGTTGTTTTTCTGTATCGGTCATGCTTTTACCTCTTTCATATTATCTGTAAGCACCTTGCAGGTTTCGTTCATACTGTCATAAAGTTCGGGCAAAATCTCCTGCTTTGCACCATAAGCTTTAAGCTCACCCGCGGAGAGCACCGCCACCTTATCGGCAATATTCAAAATGCGCTCCTGGTGGGAGATGATTATGATTGAGCCGCCTATATTATCATGCATTTTTTGAAAAACATTTATAAGACTGCCAAAACTCCAAAGGTCGATACCCGCTTCGGGCTCATCAAATATCGAAAGTTTTGTGCCGCGCGCCAAAACGCTTGCAATCTCAATTCTTTTAAGCTCGCCGCCCGAAAGGGAACCGTTTACCTCGCGGTCAATATAGTCCCTTGCGCAAAGCCCCACCTGGGAAAGATAATCGCAGGCATCGGAAACGGTTATATCCCTGCCCGATGCTATGCGGATAAGGTCATTAACGGTAATGCCCTTGAACTTTACGGGCTGTTGAAAGCCAAAGCTTATTCCCGCCTTGGCGCGCTCGGTAACCGAATAATCGGTAATATCAACACCGTCAAGCAAAATTTTGCCCGATGTGGGTTTATAAATGCCTGCTATAATCTTTGCAAGGGTGGACTTGCCGCCGCCGTTAGGACCTGTTATGGCAACAAAGCCATCTTCTATATCAAGCGATATGTTTTTAAGTATTTCTTTTTCTCCCGCTTCACTGCTTGCGGAAAAAGAAATATTTTTAAGACTTATCATATCCTCGGCTCCTTTTGAAAGTCAAAATATACTACATTTGCATTATACACTTTTTTGCGCCTTTTAGCAATATATATTATTTGATAAAGGCGGCATTTTGTGGTATAATTTTTAAAAGTTTTAAAAAGGAAAGAAACAGATGAATATTATTGAACAATTAACAAAAGAATTTAATATAAAACAGTGGCAAACCGAAAACACCATTAAACTGCTTGATGAGGGAAACACCGTTCCCTTTATCGCCCGCTACCGCAAGGAGGTTACGGGCAGTCTTGATGACCAGCTTTTGCGCGAGCTTTTTGACCGCCTTGAATATCTTCGCAATATGGAAGAAACCCGCGAAAAGATAAAGGCCGCAATAGAAGAAGCCGGCGCTTTGACCGAGGAACTCTCATCGGCTATCGATAACGCAAAAACCCTTTCCGAACTCGATGACCTATATAGGCCATATAAAAAGCACAAGAAAACCCGCGCGGATGTTGCAAAAGAAAAGGGGCTTGAGCCATTGGCTTTTGCCTTGTTAGAGCAAAAAGAGAACTCCGATTTGCCCGAAAATATGGCAAAGGACTATATAAATGCCGAACTCGGCGTTGAAACTGTGGAGGATGCCTTGCAGGGCGCTTCCGATATTATAGCGGAAATCATCTCAAACGATGCCGATATAAGAAAACGGATGCGAATTGTTTGCTCTGCCCACGGTGTTATTGAAATAAAGGGCGCTAAAGATGATTTAGATGTTTACGGTATGTATGCCGATTACAGTGAGCCTATAAGCAAAATACCAAATCACCGCGTTTTGGCAATTAACCGAGGCGAAAAAGAGGGCTTTTTAAAGGTTTCCGTAAACCTTGATGAAGAAAAGGCGGAATTTATTGTTTGCCGCGATTATGTAAAGCAGGGCCCCTGCGCCGATTTTGTCAAAGCGGCGGCAAAGGATGCCTACTCCCGCCTTATTTTCCCGTCTATCGAGCGCGAAATGCGAAGCGCGCTTACCGAAAAAGCGAGCGAAGATGCAATAAAAGTCTTTTCTCAAAATCTGCGTCAGCTTCTTATGCAGCCGCCTGTTAAAGACAGCGTTACCATAGGGCTTGACCCCGGTTACAGAACGGGCTGCAAGGTTGCCGTTGTTGACGGAACGGGCAAGGTGCTTGATGTGGGTGTTATATACCCCGTGCCGCCCCACGAAAAAAAGGAAGAAGCCAAAAAAATAATAAAAGACCTTGTTAAAAAATATAATGTTCGCACCTTTGCGATAGGCAACGGCACCGCAAGCCACGAAACCGAGGTTTTTGCCGCAGAGGTTATAAACGAGATAAACGATGGTCTTTCATATATGGTGGTAAGCGAAGCGGGCGCGAGCGTTTATTCGGCTTCAAAACTTGCCGCAAAGGAATTCCCCGACTATGATGTTTCGCTTCGTTCCGCGGTTTCCATCGCAAGGCGGCTTCAAGACCCGCTATCGGAACTTGTAAAAATTGACCCCAAGGCGATAGGTGTCGGTCAGTATCAACACGATATGCCGCAAAACAGACTTTCCGCCGCGCTTGACGGTGTTGTGGAAACCTGCGTTAACGAGGTGGGTGTTGACCTTAACACCGCTTCTGTAAGCCTGCTTTCCGCCGTTGCGGGAGTAAACGGCACCGTGGCTCAAAACATTGTAAACTACCGCGAAGAAAACGGCCGCTTTAAAAACAGAAACGAACTTAAAAAGGTTGCAAAACTCGGTCCCAAGGCATTTTTGCAGTGCGCGGGCTTTTTGCGTATCGCAGACGGCAGTTGCGCCCTTGATAATACCGCCGTTCACCCCGAGTCATACAAAGCGGCAGAAGAACTGCTCGGCATTTTCGGTTTTACAGACAGCGATATTTTAAAAGGGGGTCTTAAAACACTCGGCGAAAAGGCGGAAGGGCTTGGGCTTGAGCCTTTATCAGAAAAACTCGGCATCGGTGTTCCGACACTAAAAGATATTATATCCGAACTGCAAAAGCCGGGCCGCGACCCGCGTGATGAACTGCCCCGCCCCTTACTCAGGCAGGATGTTATGTCGCTTGAAGATTTAAAAAGCGGTATGGAATTAAAGGGTACTGTTCGCAATGTGGTTGATTTCGGCGCTTTTGTTGATATAGGTGTTCATGAAGACGGTCTTGTTCATATTTCGCAAATCTGCGACCGATTTATAAAACACCCCGGCGAGGTTTTGCATGTGGGCGATGTTATAAATGTTCGCGTTTTGGATGTTGATTTAAAGAAAAAACGAATTTCACTGACTGCGAAAGGTGTTCCGCAAAATGGTTAAAAAAGATAATATAAAAGGCAGTTTAATTCTGACCCTTGCCTCTCTTATATGGGGGCTTGCGTTTGTGGCGCAGGATGGGGTTTCGGATAAAATGCCGCCGATAATGGTTAATGCCGTTCGTTTTATAATTGCTTTTTTCCTGCTTTCCTTATTTTACAGAATAATAAGCAGGGGCAAGGAAAAAGTTTTTGAAAAAGACAAAGCCGCCCGTAAAACTGCTCTTACAGGCGGGGCAATTTGCGGCGCGCTTTTAGCCCTTGCCACAAATGTTCAGCAAATAGGCATAACCGTTTACCCCGATAATGTTGCCGTTTCGGCACGCGGCGGTTTTTTAACGGCGCTTTATGTTATAATAGTACCTGTTTTATCGGTATTTTTGCGCAAAAAGATAAAAGCCGTTGTCTGGCTTGCGGTTTTGGTGGCTATGACAGGTGTTTACCTCATCTGTTTTTCAAGCGGAATAGGCGGCGTTTATCTCGGCGATATTCTGCTTATCGCCTGCTCCTTCTGTTTTTCTTTTCAGATAATGTTTGTTGATAAATACTGCGATATTGTAGGCGGGGTAAGGCTTTCCTGCATTCAGTTTTTGTTCTGCGGTATTATTTCGGGGGTTTTCTCAATTATCTTTGAAAGTTCCAAATTCAGTACCGTGGACATAAAAGGCGCCGCGCCCTATTTATTCTACCTGGCTTTCTTTTCAAGCGCCATAGGTTACACCTTGCAGGTGGTGGGGCAAAAATATGCCGAACCGTATATCGCCTCGCTTGCTATGAGCCTTGAGTCGGTTTTTGCGACACTTGGCGGCTGGGTTATAATGCACAACAGTATGAGTTTTAATGAAATAATCGGCTCCGCGCTTGTGTTTGCCGCTATAATTTTAGCCCAAACGCCGGAAATAATGGAAGCCGTAAAACAAAAGCAAAACAAAAAGGCGGATGAATAATTCATCCGTCTTTTTTTGCATTTATGCGGTAGGGTAAAACCTTATCGCTTTTTATTTTTTAAGAGCTATTGCCTCTTTTGCTTTTTTGGCTATATCTGCCGCGCGAAGATGGAAAGCATCTATAAGATAATCTGCCGAAGCGGAATAACCAAAGCAATCGTTAACACCCATTTTAAGAACGGGAACGGGATATTCCTCGCAAACAACTTCACTCACCGCGCCGCCGAGACCGCCTACAATGCTATGCTCTTCGGCGGTTACGATAGCGCCCGTTTCGCGCGCCGCTTTTATAATCGCTTCGCGGTCAATCGGTTTTATAGTGTGCATATTGATAATGCGAGCATTTATGCCTTCCGCTTTCAAAAGCTCATAAGCCTTTAAAGCCTCATCAACCAAAATGCCCATAGTTATTATGGTAACATCTGTGCCCTGCTTTAAGGTTTGGGCTTTGCCTACTGTAAATTCATCGCTGCTGCCGAATAAAACGGGGGAAGCCATACGCGAAAATCTGAGGTAAACAGGTCCCTCTATTTCCATAGCGGCTCTTACCGCCTGTCTAGCCTGGGTATCATCCGCGGGGGCTATGATGGTAAGTCCCGGAATGGTGCGCATAAGGGCAATATCTTCGTTGCATTGATGGGTTGCGCCGTCTTCACCGACCGAAATGCCCGCGTGGGTTGCGGCAACTATAACATTAAGGTGGGGGTAGCCCGCGCCGTTTCTGATTTGCTCATAGGCTCTGCCTGCGGCAAACATTGCAAATGTGCTTGCAAAAACGCGTTTGCCGGTAGATGCTATACCGCAAGCGATATTTATAAGGTTTTGTTCGGCAATTCCGCAATCATAAAATCTATCGGGAAAAGCCTTTTTGAATTTACCTGTTTTGGTGGCGTCTGCCAGGTCGGCATCAAGCACCAAAAAATCTTCTCTTTCGTGTCCCAGTTCCACAAGGGCATCGCCATAGGAATCACGGGTAGCTATCTTTTTTACTTCTGCGCTCATATTATTCCCCTCCCTTAAATCTTATCGTATGCGGCACGAAGCTCTTCCATAGCGGCGGCATATTGCTCATCGTTTGGCGCTTTTCCGTGCCAGGAGGCCTGATTTTCCATAAATGAAACACCCTTGCCCTTAACCGTATGGCAAACTATGGCAACGGGTTTATCAATCGAATGCGCTTCCGTTACGGCCTTGTCAATCTCTTCAATATCATTGCCGTTAATTGATATAACATGGAAATTAAATGCGCGGAATTTTTCATCGATCGGCTCGGCGGAGTTGACCTCTTTAATGGGGCCGTCAATCTGCAAGCCGTTGTAATCTATAAACAAAGTAAGATTTGAAAGGTTTTTATTGCCGGCAAACATAGCCGCTTCCCAAACTTCACCCTCTTCAAGCTCGCCATCGCCTAAAAGGGCATAAACATTAGCGCCTAACTTAAAATGCTTTGAGGAAAGCGCCATTCCGCAAGCGGCGGAAACACCTTGCCCCAAAGAGCCGGAGGAAATATCAACACCGGGCGTATGCTTTTTATCGGGGTGGCCCTGTAAAAATGAGTCGGGACGGCGTAGTTTAAGCAGTTCCTCCTTCGGGAAAAAGCCGCGTTCTGCCAAGGTGGCATAAAGCACCGGGGCGGCGTGACCTTTCGATAAAACAAAGCGGTCTCTGTTTTCCATCTCGGGGTTTTCGGGGTCGATATTCATCTCTTTAAAGTAAAGATAGGCTAAAATCTCCGCCGCGGAAAGTGAACCGCCGGTATGACCCGAACCCGCCGCGTGAATGCTCTCTATAATATCCATACGGATTTTATAAGCGCATCTTTGCAGCTGTTTTTTCAAGTTTTCATCCATTTGTTAAAATCTCCTTTTCAAAAAATCTATAAAATCGGCAACGGCGCCGTTTTCTGCCGCTCCCGTTATTTCCTTTGCGTATTTTTTAACCTCATCCGGCGCGCCCGAGGGGCAGGCGGATATGGCCGCCAGGCTTAACATTTCTATATCGTTATACCCGTCGCCTATGGCAAAAAGGTTTTCGCGTTTAACATTTGTCATCTCGGCAAGCTTTAAAAGGGTTTGCGCCTTTGAGATACCTTTCGGCATTTGCTCAAGATAACGCCTGTCTTTTCCGTAGAGGATAACCAGTGTATCGCAAAAATCAGAGGCTTTGGCTTCATTTAAAACCGCCCGTTTTACAATAGCCTGTTCATTTGTATCTTCAAAAAGATAAAGAATTTTATTTGCCTTTAAAGTTTCCAGCATACCAAAATCAAATGGCTTTGGCGTCATTTTTTCATATTCCTGGTGGTCTATTGTTTCTTTTGTTTCATTAACTGTATAAACATTTTCGCCCGAATGAATTTCAATGCCGACACTGCCGGAAGCCGAAAGCGCGCTCTTTATACAGCCAAATTCGCTCTTTTCAAGGGTTATTTCGTATAAAACCTGTCTTTTGGATGTATCATAAATCATACTGCCGTTGCTTACAACCGATGGGCCAAAACCGTTATAAAGGTCGGTTATGGGTTTTAACGCCGCAACCGTTCTGCCGGTTGCTATGGAAACAATGCCGCCCTCTGATTTAAAATACTCAATCGCTTCAATATTTCGCGCCGGCAGAACACCGTTCATAAGCAGTGTTCCGTCAATATCGCAAGCAAGTAAGCAACCATCAAATTTTCCCATTTTTATCTATTTCTCCTAAAAACGCAGTGAAATACTGTGGCAGGTCACTGCTAAACTCCATATATTCTCTGGTAACCGGATGAATAAAGCCGATTTTTCTTGCATGAAGACATTGACCCTCAAGCTTTTTTATAACCTTTTTAGGCCCGTAAACATCATCCCCCGCAACCGGGTGACCGATATATGCCATATGCACCCTGATTTGGTGGGTTCTGCCGGTTTTAAGCCTTAGCCTTACATGCGTAAAATCGCCGTAACGCTTTACAACCGTAAAATGCGTTTCGGCATATTTTGAATTTTTTTCTGTTACCGCCATCTGTTTTCTTTTTACGGGGTGGCGGCCGATGGGCGCGTTTATAACACCCTCATCTTCCTTTATATTCCCGTAAACCACCGCTTCATATTCGCGACTGAGGGAATGTTCCTTTATCTGCTCGGCAAGGAAAATATGCGCTTCATCATTTTTGGCAATAAGCAGCAGTCCGCTTGTGTTTTTATCTATTCGGTGCAGTATCCCCGGGCGCATAACGCCGTTTATGCCCGAAAGGCTATCGCCGCAATGAAAAAGCACCGCATTTACAAGGGTGTTTTCATAATTTCCCGCGGCAGGGTGAACCACCATACCTTTAGGCTTATTTACAACAAGCAGGCTATCATCTTCGTAAACAATATCAAGCGGAATATCCTGCGGCAGTGCCTTATAGGGCACGGGGTCCTCTATCTTAACGCAAAGGCTGTCCCCTAAGACCACGCGGTAATTTTTAGCGGCGGTTTTGCCGTTTACCGTAACGGCTCCTACCGATATAAGTTCCGCCGCGCGCGACCTTGTTATATCGCAAGCAGATGCCGTATAACTATCAAGACGGCAACCTTCGTTGCCGTCAACTGTCAGTTTAATTTCCTTCATTTTCTTCTGCTTTTTCTTTATATTCTTTAATGGTGTCTTTTTTCTTATTGCGATATTCTTTGAAAATGCCGCTTATAAGATATAACACAAGCATAGCCCCGCCGATTACTATCGCGCAGTCAGCCACATTGAAAACAGGGAAACTATCCCAAAATGTAAAATGCAGAAAATCTACAACATAACCGCCGCGGAAAATGCGGTCAATCATATTGCCAAGTCCGCCCGAAATGATAAGCAAAATTGCCCAAAACATAAATTTGTTTTTTGCGCCGTATTTAAGAAGCAGGGCAATGCAGACAAGCATTATCACAACAGTCAGCGATAAAAGCAGCCAGGTCGAGCCGCCCAGCATTCCCCAGGCGCCGCCGTCATTCCTGACATATATAATATCGATTAGACCCGGAATTAAAACCTTGCCTTTTCCGCCTAAAACATAGTTTGCGGCGATTAAATGCTTTGTGTACTGGTCGAAAACCATAACAAGAGCACCACACAGGACCGCTAAAACATAAGTTATCATATTTTTTCTCGTTTCAAATAGTTTAAATATCAGTAATTATACTTTTCTTCTATTTCATCAAACAGGAAATTGCCGGAAACATCAACGCCGCGTGCCGCTATAACAAAGGTGTTTTTTGCAACCTTTTTCATATTGCCGCCGTTTGCATAAGCAACGCCGCTTAAAAAGTCTACAATTCTTCTGGATGTTTCGCGATTTGCGTTTTCCAGATTTAAAATGGCGGTTTTGCCTATATTGAGATTATCGGCTATTTCGATAACATCTTCATATCTTTCGGGGCGGGTTAAGAAAACCTGCATGGAACTGTTTGAGGGGGCTTGCGATTTAGCGTTTCTTGAACGAATTATTCTCGGGGCTTCGGTTCTTTCTCTTCTTGTTGCTTCTGTTTCTTTTTCGGAAGAGTAGCCTTCTTCCTCGCCCATTTCCTGCTCCTCATCGTATTCATCATCTTCGGGAATGGTCATGATGTTTTTAATGTTGTCCCACAATTTCATCTGTTTTTCCTCCTAAATATTTGTATATATTCTTCTGCCGAACAGGGCTGTGCCGAGCCTTACAAGATTTGCGCCGCATTTTATTGCGCACTCATAATCATCCGACATACCCATAGACAAAATATCCATACTTATATTATCTTTAATTTTACCGCTATTGTCAATAAACAGTTTATACATTTGCTCGAAATATGACGCATTGCCATCTTTTGTTTCACAAACGGGCGGAATTGCCATAAGTCCTTTAATACAAATGGCGGGAAGCTCCGCGATTTTATAAAGATTTTCGTTGAGCTCATGGGATAAAAAGCCCGATTTGCTTTCTTCGTTTCCTATGTTTACTTCAAGCAGAATATTTGAAACAAGTCCGTTTTTCTGCGCCTGCTTTGAAATCTCGCTTGCCAGGTGATAAGAGTCCACCGAATGGATAAGCTCAACATCCTTTATAATGTCTTTCACCTTGTTTGTTTGCAAATGGCCTATAAAATGCTTATGAACGGGTTTATAAAAGTCCCGCTTTGCCGTAAATTCCTGAACACGGTTTTCGCCGATATACTTTATGCCGCTTTCAATCGCATAATTTATGGTTTCAATATCCTGCGTTTTTGTGGCGGCAAGCAGAATAATATCATCCGAATGTTTTCCGGCAAGTATTGCGGCTTTTTCGATATTTTCTTTAATCTCGGTATATTTTTTATCAAATTCTTCTCTGTTAATCATTCAGTTTACCACCTTTCCGTCATATAGTTTTTTGCCCTTTATAACAACATCATCATAAAGTCTTAAAGCGCTTTCGTTGCTGTTGTTTTTCTCGCAAATAATATAGTCATCCTGGGCATAAATAACCTTTACGGGAACAAATTCAAGCATACCGCCGTTTTTTATGTAAACACCGGTCTTTGAGTCAATTATACGAAGGGCGCTTTTTGCGATTTTAAGCCCTGTATACACATTATTAACTATTGTAAAATCACAGAAGCGTGTGGAAGCAAGCTCCTGACTGACGCTTCCGCAAGACAAAACTATTGTGGCTTCATCTCTTTCTTTGGACATATTTATCGCTTTAACGGTTACCGGCAAATCGGTGCCGCCGTTTACCGATGTATGAATAGATAATTCATCCCCCGCAGAATAGTTTTGTATTTCACCTATCGGTATTTTTGCAACAACCATCCATTCATAACCCGAAACAATCTTGCCGATGGTATTTTCGGGAATTTTGTCGGGCTTTGCGCTGTCTAAAAGCTCGGGGGTAAGGTCTTCTGCTTTTTTATCGGCAAAAACGGTTTCATACCCGTCAACATGGGTTAAAAAGTATCCCGACATGGGCGCCGAAACCTGTCCCGATGGGGCGGGCAGGGTAGCATTAAGACTGTCGCGTTCCTGCTTTAATTCATTTATCCGCGCCGAAAAATCGGTCTGCTCGCCGGTTATTATCTGGCGGCGGCTTATTGCGCTTGTAAGCTTATGGGTTAGCGTTCCGCTATGGGAAAAGTCCCCGCCGCGGCAGGAAATTATAAGGTCGGAAAGAGCCTCGTTTACCTTGGCATCGGCAAGGCTTAAATCGGAAGCGATAACACTGTTATAGCTTTGCAACTCTTCCATATCTTTTATCTGCTCATTTATCTCTTCAATACGGCTTACGGTATAAGAAGAGGAAGCGCTTTCATATATTTCGGCAACGGTGCCGCCGTTGGAGACGCGCTCGCCGTCAAAAACCTCGAAATGATAAACGCCGGGGGAAGAATTAACAACCACCGATTCTTCTCTTATAACCATACCGTGTACCGAAATGCCGTCAACAACCTCGGCATACTCGGCGGTCTGGGTTTTTACGGGATTAAAGATAGCGGAATAAACCTGATGAATAAAAAACAACAGCAAAATTCCCACAAGGAAATAACGCAAAATTTTATTATTCTTCATGGTTTTCCCTCGCTTTCAAGAATGGCTTTTGCTTCTTCTAAAACATCGCATTTATCAAAATAAAGCCATTTTATATCCTTTCTTTTATTAAACCAGGTAAGTTGCCTTTTGGCATAGCGCCTTGTTTGCCTTTTAAGGTTTTCCACCGCTTCGCTAAGTGTAGTTTCGCCCTCGAAATAGGGGAAAAACTCCTTATGACCGATAGCCTGGGTTATGCCGTTTGTGCGGTCGGTTTTCAGCATAAATGCTTTTCTTGCTTCTTCCAAAAGTCCTTTTTCCATCATCATATCAACGCGCGCATTTATGCGATTATAAAGATTTTCCCTGTCGCTTGCGGTAATGCCGAGCGCAATATAATCATAATCGCCGGTCGCAGGCTTTGAAAGTATGTCAAGTTCGGTTTTGGTTTTGCCTGTTGATTTATAGATTTCAAGCGCGCGAACTATTCTTCTTTTATCATTCGGGGAAAGTTTTTCCGCCTGCCTTGGGTCAACCTTTGAAAGCGCACTTAGCATATACTCCCCGCCTTTATTATCATACTCGGCTTCAAGTTCGCTTCTCAATTCGCTCTGCGCCGTTTCGGGAGAAAGCCTTATTCCGTCAAGCAGGGCATTTATGTATAGCCCTGTTCCGCCCACTATAATCGGCAGTTTTCCGCGCGAATTTATATCGGCGATTACCGCTCTCGCTTTTTCAAGATAGTCATAAACGGTAAAAGGAGTGTCAAAGGGCAAAAACTCCAAAAGATGGTGTTTTATGCCGCACATCTCTTCTTTATCTGCGGCGGCGGAAGCGATATGCGCGCCTTTATATATTTGCATTGAATCGGCGGAAACAATCTCGCCGTTATATAGCTTTGCAAGGCTTATACCAAGTCCTGTTTTTCCGCTTGCCGTGGGGCCTAAAACACAAATAATCTTTATTTTTTCCATAAGCTACTGTATTCTTCCGAAATATTTATCAAGCTGCGATTTGCTTATGGCATAAGCCACGGGTCTGCCGTGGGGACAGTACATAACATCGGGGTCGGAAAGCACCTTTTCGGCAAGGGATAACATCTCCGCCCTTTCGGTTATAAAGCCTGCTTTTATTGCCGCTTTGCAGGCAACGGTATGATAAATATCATCAATTTCCTTGGTGCTTACATCCCCGCCGAAGGTAAGGGTGGAAATCGCGCTGACCACCGCTTCGCCGACATCTAATTTATCAAGGCAGGCGGGTATTGAACGAACAATGATATTCGTTCCGCCGAAATCTTCTATTTCAAAGCCCGCGTGAGCCAGAATATCTGTATTATTTGTAGCCGCGGTGTGTTCCGCTTCGGTAAGGGTTACGCTAAACGGCACCAAAAGCGGCTGGGTTTCTATTTTATTGTTTTTCTTAAAATCGTTATATAAAATACGCTCGTGGGCGGCATGCTTATCGATAAGATAGATCTGATTGCCTTGTTCTACTATTATGTAAACCGAGAATGCCTCGCCTATAAGCCTTACTTCTTTTTCGGGGTTGTATTCGGCGGAGATATTCTCTTCCTGTTCGTTTCTTTTATCAGTCTCGCGAGATTCTGCCGCCTCGACAACAGGCGGCTTTGAGGAAACCTCATCCTCTGTTTTTAAATCGCTGTTTTCGTTTTCTTTTTTCTCTTTATAATCTAAAACATCTTTTCTTAAAAAGAAGGGAATGTTATCCTCTTTTAAAACCGATGTTTCTCTTTTTATTTCTCTTTGTTCGGGCTTTGGCTCTTCATTTATGTTAAGCCCTGTTTGGCGGTATTTTTCTGCCGTCATCTTAAAGAAGTTATCTGTTTTCGGCTTTATGGTAATTTCCGGCCTTGTATCAAGGGTGGAAACGGCATTTTTTATGGCATAGTAAACCGCTGTAAAAATCTTTCGCTCATCCACAAAGCGAACTTCGGTTTTTGCGGGATGAACATTTATATCCACAGTCTTTGGCGGAACGGTTACAAAAAGGACAAAAACAGGGAATTTGCCCACCATATTGCTATCCTTATAAGCCTGCTCCGCCGCGGCGGTAACGGTTTTTGAAAGGACAAGCCTGCCGTTTAAAAATACAAACTGAAAAGCGCGGGAAGCGCGGCAGTAAACCGGCTTGCAGGCAAAGCCCGAAACCGATACATAGTCACTGCTCCCGCTTACGGGAATAAGGGTGGAATGAATTTCGCGCCCTAAAACACTGTAAATTGTGTTGCTGAGTTTACCGTCCCCCGTTGTGGAAAAAACAAGCTTGCCTTCTCTTATAAATTTAAAGGAAATTTCCGGGTGAGAAAGGGCTATTCTTTCAACCACCGATTGAATGGCGGTGCCTTCGGTGGAGTCCTTTTTAAGAAACTTCATTCTGGCGGGAGTATTGTAAAAAATATCCCTTATTATAATGGTTGTGCCATCGGGACAGCCTGTTTCTTCAAATAAAACCTCTTTGCCGCCCTCAATTATATAATGAGTGCCTGTTTCTTTATCGTGCGGCTTTGTAAACATCTCTATTTTAGCCACACCCGAAATAGCGGCAAGGGCTTCTCCGCGGAAGCCGAGCGTTTCAATGCCATCCAAATCATCGGCGGAAGATATTTTACTTGTGGCGTGGCGCAAAAAGGCAAGCGGCACCTGGTCGTTTTCAATACCGCAACCATCATCGGCAATACGAATATAACCCACACCGCCGTTTTTTATCTCAACGGTTATGCGGTGACTGCCGGCATCTATTGAATTTTCAACCGTTTCTTTAACAACCGATGCCGGGCGCTCTACAACCTCGCCCGCGGCAATTAGTTCGGAAACCGATTTAGGTAAAAGATTTATAACAGGCACTGCATTCACCGTCCTTTTTTTGGAATTTGTTTTTTAAATTGATTTTGCTTTGTTTACGATGTCAAAAAGCACACTCATCGCTTCTATGGGGGTAAGGGTGTTGACATCTAAATTTTTAAGTGTTGACAGAATATCCACCGCGCCCTGCATTTCAAGGGGAAGCTGACTGTCAGACGCGGCAACCGTTTTATAGGTTACAACACCTTCGGAAAGTATTTTTTTGAGTATCTGTTTTGCGCGGTCGGTAACTGCTTTTGGTATTCCGCCGAGCTTTGCAACCTCTATACCATAACTTTCATCCGCGCCGCCCGGAACAATGCGCCTAAGGAATATAATATCATCCCCGCGCTTTTTGGCGGCTATATTATAGTTTTTAACGCCGGAAATTTCGTTTTCCATAGCGGTTAATTCGTGATAATGGGTGGCAAAAAGCGCTTTTGCGCCGAGGGTTTTCTTATCGGCAACATATTCAAGCACCGCTCTTGCAATCGCCATACCGTCAAAGGTGGAAGTGCCTCTGCCTATTTCATCGAGAATAAGCAGGCTGTGTTTTGTGGCGCTCTTAAGAATATCCGCAACCTCGCTCATCTCTACCATAAATGTAGATTTTCCGCTTGCAAGGTCATCCGATGCGCCAACGCGGGTGTAAACCCCGTCAACTATACCGATTTGCGCCATTTTAGCGGGAACAAAGGAGCCGATTTGCGCCATAATGGTTATAAGGGCAACCTGGCGCATATAGGTCGATTTACCCGCCATATTCGGCCCTGTTATGATAGCGCAACGGTTATCATTCATATCAAGCAGGGTATCATTCTGAACAAAGGGCGAGTTTATCATCTGCTCAACAACAGGATGTCTGCCGTCCTTTATGCTTATAACCCCGCTTGTGTTTACAACCGGGCGGCAGTAATCGTTTTCTGTCGCGGTTTGCGCAAAGGAGCACATAACATCAAGCCTTGCAATGGCTCCCGCCGTGCGCTTAAAGGACTCGCCGTAAGCCGAAACCTTTTCCCTTATAGCGGAAAACATTTCCTGTTCAAGAGCCAAAGCCCTGTCCTTAGCGGTTAAAACACGGGTTTCAAGCTGCTTTAATTCTTCGGTTATAAACCTTTCGCAGTTTGTAAGGGTTTGTTTTCTTATGTAGTCTTCGGGAACCTTGTCAAGGAATGAATTTGTAACCTCTATGTAATAGCCGAAAACCTTATTAAATCTTACGCGCAGATTTTTAATGCCGCTGCGCTCGCGCTCTCTCGCTTCAATATCGGCAAGATAGGTGGTGCCGCTTTGCATATCACGGCGCAGGGTATCTATTTCCTCGCTATACCCCTCTTTTATGATGTTGCCCTCTCTAAGCAGGAAGGGCGCATCGGGGTTTATTGAGTCATCAATCAGTTTTACTATTTCATCGGCGGTATCTATATCTGCATAAATCTGCTTTATCATTCGGCAGTTTGCCGTGGCAAGCAGTTGTTTTATATAGGGGAATTTATGTGCCGTTTCCGCAAGGCTTAAAAGGTCGCGGGCATTGGCGGTACCGTAAATCACCTTGGTGATTATTCTTTCAATATCCCGAATTCCCGTAAGATATTCCTGCGCTTCCTGGCGGAGCATCGGCAGTTCGCAAAGCTCTTCAACCGCGTTTTGCCTTGCAAGAATATCATTTACCGATAAAAGCGGCTCGGTTATATAGCTTGAAAGCAAGCGCCTGCCCATCGCGGTGCGGGTTTTATCAAGCACCCATAAAAGAGTGCCCCTTTTACTGCCCGAGCGCATGGTTTGGCAAAGTTCAAGGTTTCTTATTGCGGTGCTGTCCAGCCGCATAAATTGCGACTGGGTGTAAACAGATAGTTTATTAACCGTAACTTTTGCGCCTTTGCCGTTTTCGGTTAAATAATCGGTAAGGGCGCAAACGGCGGCGGAAATGCAGGAGTCCGCCGAAAAGCCTAATTCGTTTATGGCTTTAACGCCGAAATTGCGGCAAACAAGCTCACCCTGAACCGCTTTATCAAAGCAGACCTTGTCCCTTTCGGTTTTGGCGGTTGACTGAAGAGAATTTATAAACTGCTTAATGCTTTCTTCCTTAAAATCTTCGGGATAGATAATCTCGGTGGGAGAAAAGCGCGAGATTTCATCGCAGGCGCGAATTGCCGCGTTATCACCGCTAACCTCGGTTGCGTGGCACTGGCCGGTTGAAGCATCGGCAAAAACAAGACCTATAGAGCCATCCTTTTCATAAACGGCGGCAAGATAGTTGTTTCTGCCCTCATCAAGCATATCGCCCTCAACAACGGTGCCGGGGGTGATAACCCTGATAACATCGCGTTTAACAAGGCCTTTTGCCTTGGCGGGGTCCTCGGTTTGCTCGCATATCGCAACCTTATGGCCTGCCGCAACAAGGCGGGCAATATAACTTTCACAGCTGTGATACGGCACGCCGCACATCGGGGCGCGCTCTTCAAGGCCGCAATCTTTGCCGGTGAGCGTAAGGCTTAATTCCTCGCTGGCAAGGCGTGCGTCCTCAAAAAACATTTCATAAAAATCGCCAAGGCGGAAGAAAAGGATACTGTCTTTATTCTGCTCCTTTATCTCCATATATTGGCGCATCATCGGTGAAAGTTCGGCCATCGGATAAATCCCCTTTTAAATAGTTTAAAAATCAGTGGCAGCCGCCGCAGGTAGAACATTCGCCGCCGCAATCATGAACAAGCGGCTCACAGGTTGTAGGGTCAGCCCCGTCAACACACTGCATAATAACACTGTTTACATCGTTGAGCATACTGTCAACATCTGTTTTTGCGGCATTGTATTCAACCATGGTAGCGCTGGACATAATTTCGCCGTAAACATCGCGAAGTTTTTTCCTCAGCTCGTCCGCCTTTTCGTTTTCTTCGGGGGAAAGGCGCTCAATATTCATACGAACGGTGTTGAATTCGCCTATCTTTTCCTGAAGAGCGGTGTCGTTATCATTAGCAAGGCGGGCCTTTGCAAAGCGGATAAATCTTTCATCCTGCTGAATGGCTTCGCCGAGTTTTCTTGTCGCTTCTAAAATAGTCATTTTTGTTTCCTCACTTTATTCTGTTATTTCACCTTTAAGACCGTGGTCATAAGAGGTTATTTTTACATTTTTAAAACTACCGATAAAATCCTTTTCGCCCGCAAAGCTTATCTGCGCCATATTGGAAGCCTTGCCCGAAAGAATACCATCATCGTATTCCTCGCAAAGCACCCTTACCGTTTTGCCGATGTTTTCTTCTTCTTTTTCCTTTTGTATTTTATCCTGAACGGCAAGAAGCTCCGAAAACCATCTGCCCTTTTCTTCGCGGGTTACGGGGTCGGGCATTTCTGCGGCGGGCGTGCCTTTTCGCGGCGAATAGATAAATGTGAAAAGGGAGGAATATCTCACCTTTTTCACAAGCTCTATTGTTTGCTTAAAGTCCTCATAAGTTTCGCCCGGGAAACCGACAATTATATCGCTTGTAAAGGTTATATCGGGCATAAGGCTTCGCGCCTTTTCTATAAGGGATAAATATTTTTCCGCAGTGTAGCGGCGGTTCATTATTTTAAGTATTCGGTCACTGCCCGCCTGAACGGGAAGATGCAAATGCCGCTCAACCTTTTTTGAGTCGCGCATGGCAAGGAGCAGTTCTTCGGTGCAGTCCTTCGGGTGGGAGGTCATAAACCTTATTCTGAAATCGCCCGGTATATCGTTTACCATACGAAGCAGTTTCGCAAAGTTTATATCTTCATCAAGGCCCTTGCCGTAGGAATTAACATTCTGCCCCAAAAGCATTATTTCCTTATAGCCCGAATTTACCATATCGGTAACTTCTTTTATAATCTCCTGCGGTTTTCTCGACCTTTCTCTGCCCCTTACATAGGGTACTATACAGTAGGTGCAAAAATTGTCGCAACCGTACATAACCGGCACAAAGCCTTTAAAAACATCATCGCGGTTAACGGGAATTCCCTCGATAACGGGGTCGTTGTTTAATTCATTTTCAAAAATGCGCTTTGTACCCGTAAGTTTTTTGTAAACAAATTCGGGCAGGCGGTGGGTTACCCCTGTGCCGAAAACCATATCGACATAAGGGTAGCTTTCTTTAAATCGGCGGCTTACATGCTCCTGCTGAGCCATACAACCGCAAACGGCGATTATCATACCTTTTCTCTGCCGCTTGTATTTCTTAACGGCGCCTACATTGCCGAAAACCCTGTCCTCGGCATGTTCTCTTACAGCGCAGGTGTTAAAAATAATAAAGTCCGCTTTCGATAAATCTTCGGTAAATTCATAGCCCATAAGCGACAGCATTCCGCGAATTCGTTGCGAGTCGCTTACATTCTGCTGGCAGCCGAAGGTTACCACCGCGGCAAGCGGGGTTTCGCTTTTGGTTTCGCGCAGAATATTATAAACCCTTGCGGCATAAGCCTTTTGCTCGGGCGAGTATTCATTTGAAGAAAAATCGTACTGCATTTTACATCCCTTTTTTATATAGTGGCACTCCTACATTATACAACCAAAAAGAGGTTTTAGCAAGTGATTATAAAATATAAATAAAACAAATTATTTTTTATATAAAAAAGTTTATTTTCTCTTGAAAAATCAAAGTCCTACTGCTATACTCAATTATGATAATAATGGAGGAGTATTTTTATGAAGATTGGATTTGATAACGACGAATACATAAGAAGGCAGTCACAAAACATTCGCGAGCGCATTGCCAAGTTCGGCGATAAGCTTTATATGGAATTTGGCGGCAAGATTTTTGATGACGCGCACGCTTCCCGCGTGTTGCCGGGTTTTCTGCCCGATTCAAAGGTAAGAATGCTTTTGGAGCTTAAAGATGAGGCGGAAATCATTGTTGCAATAAACGAAGATGCCATCGAAAAGAACAAGCAGCGCGGCGATCTCGGTATCACCTATGACCTTGAAACCCTGCGCCTTATTGATGCGCTCAGAGGCATCGGCCTTTATGTGGGCAGTGTTGTAATAACCCGCTTTACGGGACAACCCCTGGCGCTCAGCTTTGAAAAGCGCTTAAAGGCTCTTGGCGTGCCGGTTTACAGGCATTATCCGATACCCGACTACCCCTCCAATATTCCGCTTATAGTAAGTGATGAGGGCTTTGGCAAAAACGATTATATAAAGACCGAAAGAAAGCTTGTTGTTGTAACCGCTCCGGGTCCCGGTTGCGGAAAAATGGCGACCTGCCTTTCCCAGCTTTATCACGAGCAGAAGCACGGTGTTAAAGCGGGCTATGCCAAGTTTGAAACCTTCCCGGTTTGGAGTCTGCCGCTTAAGCACCCGGTAAATGTGGCTTATGAAGCGGCAACCGCCGATCTTAACGATGTTAATATGATCGACCCGTTCCACCTTGAAGCCTATGGCAAAACCGCCATCAACTACAACCGCGATATTGAAATATTCCCCGTTGTTAAAACAATGCTTGAACGCATTTTGGGCGAATGCCCCTATAAAAGCCCCACCGATATGGGCGTTAATATGGTCGGCTTTGCCATCAGTGATGATGAAACGGTTAAAGCCGCGGCGAAGCAGGAAATTCTGCGCAGATATTATTCGGCGCTTTGCAGTGTAAGGCAGGGGCTGGGCGATGCTAACGAGGTTGCCAAAATAGAACTGCTTTTAAATCAGTGTTCAATTTCGGTAGACGACCGCCCGACTGTAAAAGCGGCGCTCCAAAAGGCGGAAGCCACCGGCGCCCCCGCAACGGCGATAGAACTTGATGACGGCACAATCATAACAGGCAAAACCTCGGCGCTGCTGGGTGCCAGCTCTTCAATGCTTTTGAATGTTTTAAAGGTTCTCGCGGGCATTCCCGATGATATTCAGCTTTTGTCCCCCACCATAATAGAACCTATTCAGCAGATGAAGGTAGGCGTTCTCGGCAACCACAACCCGCGCCTTCACACCGATGAGGTGCTCATAGCCCTTTCCATCTGCGCCGCCACAAGCGGCACCGCAAAAAAGGCGCTTGAACAACTTGAAAAGCTTAAAGGTCTTGAAGGCCATTCAAGTGTTATTCTTTCCCGCGTTGATGAGCAGACCTTTAAAAAGCTCGGCGTTAATATGACCTGCGAGCCTAAATATCAAACCAAAAAACTTTATCACGCAAACTGATTACATTTTAAAGCAATAATAGAAAACAATAAAAACCTTCTCGGAATAAACCGAAGAAGGTTTTTATTTTTATAAAAGCAGAAAACTATCTGTTCTCTGCTTTTTTTAAATCTTAAAGTATAAATATCCGGAAAATATATGCCGCAATATTTTGCAGGAATTTATAAATCAAAGCTTTTAATCTCTTTACCGGTACCCATAATAACAAATTCCGGCATGCTGATAATTCTGCCGTCTGATTTCAGAACAACACAAGGCGTATGCCCTATGCCGCCCACATATAAATCATCAGAGTGACTGCCGAAAACATACCCGTTTTCGTACTCTGTGCAACAATCAAGATTAGGTTTAAATTCTTTTGCTTTTTTAAGGGCTTCATTATAAGAAATTCGGTCGTCACCCGCTTCGAATATTTTTCTTACCTCTTCAGGAAAATAACTTTCCGGCTCTTGATACTTTATTTTGCCGCTTTTTTTCATAATAATACCACCTTTTATTTTGTTGTGATATTATTATCCCAAAACCCCTGACCAAAAGTTCGGACTTTGAACCTTTTTCACCGTTATACAAAAAAAGACCACGGTTTCCCGTGGTCTTTAAATTTTAAAATTTATTATTTAGAATAAACTTTTTTAGCGCCCATGAAAGCTGCGGCTGCTGCGAGCATTACAACAACATAAGCTACAGACATATCAGCAGTCTTAGGAGAAGTGTTTGAAGAACCTTCCGGCTGCGGATCGGTCTTAACGCCGTTATAGTCTGCGCAAAGAATAATGTCTGTCTTAGCAATAACGCTAACCTGAGTATCGGTAAGCTTTGTGCCATCAGCTAAAGTATAGTCGGTTCCTTCTGTTGCGGGAGTACCGTCAGCCTTGTAAACAGACCAGCCGTTGAATGTACCTTCGTTCGGATCGGCTTTTGCAATAATTTTATCGCCATCATCAATGACGGTGGTTGAATTGCCTGCATCGAAACCGGAAACGCCGATACCTCTTCTCATTATTACTCTATGCTGAGTGCCATCACCCTGAACGCTGCTTTCTACTGCGAAAGCAGAAACAGAAAGAGTGAACAAAACAGCTAAACAAAGAACTACTGCGATAACTTTTTTCATGCCTTTTATCCTCCTAAAAGATAATTTTACAAATGTATTATATCAAAGCATTTTTAAAAAGTAAACCCTTTTTTTAAAAGTTTTATAATTTTTTTACGCTATCGGTAAAAAATCCCAGAACGGCATCGGTAAACCCGAAAATTAAACTGAGTACTGTGAATATGGCTACCAAAATAATAAATACCGCCAAAGCGCAAAAATGCGCCCTTGCAAAATTGCGGCGGTTGATATTTTTACCCGAAAAGGAGTAAACTATCAAAAGAATAAGTCCCGCAACGGGAATTTGGAACAAAAGTTCATACCCGAAATAACTCCACGGGGAAAGCGGTTTATATTTTCTGTCTTCAAACATAATATTCATCCTCCCTTTTAACTATATTATAATAACAAAGTATAAATTTTTCAACTGTATAATTTTTCTTGGCAAAACTGCCATTTTATGCTAAAATACTTTTACTGATTTTCTCATTTTAAGGAGAGATAATTTTTGGATTTTAAAGAAGAGATAAACAGGCGCCGGACCTTTGCCATAATTTCCCACCCCGACGCCGGTAAAACAACCCTTACCGAAAAACTGCTTTTATACGGCGGTGCCATTCAAAAAGCCGGCTCGGTTAAAGGCAAAGCCACCGCCCGACACGCGGTTTCCGACTGGATGGATCTTGAAAAGCAAAGAGGTATTTCCATAACCTCTTCGGTTTTGCAATTTGAATATGAGGGCTTTTGCATAAATATTCTCGATACCCCCGGCCACCAGGACTTTTCCGAGGATACCTACCGCACCCTTATGGCGGCGGACAGTGTTGTTATGGTGATAGACGCGGCAAAGGGTATTGAGCCGCAAACCAGAAAACTTTTTAAGGTTACCGCAATGCGCCATATACCGATTTTTACCTTT
The DNA here is from genome assembly GCA_946646305.1 of uncultured Clostridia bacterium. Lineage (GTDB taxonomy): Bacteria > Bacillota > Clostridia > Oscillospirales > Acutalibacteraceae > UBA737. Next base: position 31,210 of record CAMPCO010000003.1, read on the forward strand.
ATAAACAAGCTTGACCGCGAGGCAAGGGATAGTTTTGAGTTGCTTGATGAGATAGAAAAAGAATTCGGAATAGGCACATATCCCATAAACTGGCCCATCGGCTGCGGCGTTGACTTTAAAGGCGTTTTTGACCGAAACACCCGCGAGATACTGACTTTCAGCGACCACCACCGCGGTCAGGATAAGCTGGAAGCGATAAAATGCGACCTTGGCGACACCGAAAAGCTTGACTCTTTAATAGGTGAATATTCCCGCCGCGATTTGGTTGACCAGATTGAGCTTTTAGACGGCGCGAGCTTTGATTTTGACCTTGAAAAGGTTCACCGCGGGGAGCTGACACCTGTTTTCTTCGGCTCGGCGCTTACGAATTTCGGTGTTGAACCTTTTCTTGAAAACTTTATAAAAATGACAACACCGCCGCTTGTTCGAAAAACAAAATCGGGCACCATTGAACCGACAAGCGAACACTTTTCCGCCTTTGTTTTTAAAATTCAGGCGAATATGAACAAGGCCCACCGCGACCGAATGACCTTTATGCGAATTTGCTCGGGCAAATTTGAACGAGATAAAGAATATTACCACATTCAAAGCGGAAAGACTTTGCGTCTTTCCCAACCGCAACAACTTATGGCGGATAGCAGGCAGATTGTTGATACCGCTTATGCGGGCGATATAATCGGCGTTTTTGACCCCGGCATTTTTTCGATAGGCGATACCGTTTGCGAAAAAAAGGCGCAGGTTGAATTTGAGGGCATACCCACCTTCGCCCCCGAACATTTTGCCATAATCGAGCATACCGACAGCCTTAAAAGAAAGCAGTTTGTAAAGGGTGTTGAGCAGATAGCGCAGGAGGGCGCGATACAGATTTTCCGCGAGCCTAATTCCGGTATGGAAAGGGTTATCGTGGGGGTTGTGGGCGTTTTGCAGTTTGAGGTGCTCGAATACAGGCTTAAAAACGAATACAATGTAACCGTTATTCGCCGCGATTTGCCCTATCAGTTTATCCGCTGGATAGACAGCGAGGACACAGATGTTAAAAGCTTAAACCTGACCTCCGACACAAAATGGGTCGAAGATTTTAAAGGCAACAACCTGCTTATTTTTACAAGCGAATGGAATATAAACTGGGCGCTTGAAAAAAACGAGGGGCTTCGCCTTCGCGATTTCAGCAACAATTAAATCAAAAGACAAAAAGGCGGAAAATCTTTCCGCCTTTTTCTGTTTTAAAATTTATTGTAATTCTTAAAAATATATGTTAATATTATTATGTATAATTTTATTGAGGAGTTTTACAATGTCAGATATAGAAACAACTGCCAAAAAAAGGGCGCTCAGCTGTGTTCAGCCAAGCGGTATTTTAACCCTCGGCAACTACCTTGGCGCGCTCAAAAACTTTAAGGCTATGCAGGATGATTTTGAATGCATATTCGCCGTGGCAGATTTGCATGCGATAACCGTAAGACAGCAGCCCGCGGCTTTGCGGCAACAGATATATTCCACCTATGCTTTGTTTTTAAGCATCGGTCTTGACCCCGAAAAGAGTATTCTTTTTGTTCAGTCTCATGTAAAGGAGCATGCCGCTCTTTCGTGGCTGCTTTCCTGCAATACGCAGTTTGGCGAAATGGCGCGTATGACCCAGTTTAAAGATAAATCGGCAAAGCATGCCGACAATATAAATGTCGGTCTTTTCTCCTACCCCGTTTTGATGGCGGCGGATATTTTGCTTTATAAGCCCGATTTTGTGCCGGTTGGCGCCGACCAAAAGCAACATCTTGAAATCGCGCGCGATATTGCCAACCGCTTTAACAATAATTACGGCGAGGTTTTCAAAATTCCCGAGCCGTATATTCCGCCCCTTTGCGCCAGGGTTATGTCGCTTCAAAACCCCGAGCAGAAGATGTCTAAATCGGATGAAAACCAAAACGCTTTTGTTTCTCTGCTTGATGATAAAGATACAATCATTCGCAAGTTTAAGCGCGCCGTTACCGATAGCGACAACAAAATTTGCGTATCCGAAGATAAACCCGGCATTACAAATCTTATCGGTATTTATTCGGCGGTAACGGGAAAATCCACTGCCGAAATAGAAGCGGAATTCAGCGGCAAAGGCTATGGTGACTTTAAGCTTGCCGTAGGCGAAGCGGTCGCCGAAGAACTTTCCCCCATCTATGAAAATTATAACAGATTTATTTCCGATAAAGCGGAGCTTGACCGTATGTTCCGCGAGGGTGCCGAAAAGGCATCATACCTTGCAAACAAAACCTATAAAAAAGCTATGAAAAAGGTTGGCTTTGTGTTATGAGTTTTCCGCTTGTGGGCAATGAAAAGGTGCGCTATACGGTAGAGTCGTTTCTCGCCTCTTCCCGCCTGCCGCACGCCATAATTATTTCGGGCGAAGCGGGGCTTGGCAAACACACCCTTGCAAAATACATAGCAAAATCAGCGGTTTGCACCGGGGACAAAAAGCCCTGCGGTGTTTGTCACGGCTGTGAAACCTCTGAAAAGGGTCTTCACCCCGATATAACCTTTGTGACAAGAGAAAAGGACAAAAAAGAGATAAGCGTTAAGATAATAAGGGATGTAAGAAGCGAGGCATTTGTTGTTCCGCACGAGGCGCCCAAAAAGGTTTTTATTATTGAAGAAGCCGAAAGGATGAACACCTCTGCCCAAAACGCACTGCTTAAAGTTCTTGAAGAGCCGCCCGAATATGTTGTTTTTATTCTGCTTTGTTCGGTGAGGTCGGCTCTGCTGCCCACTGTTTTGTCCCGTTGTATAAACCTGTCTCTTTCCCCTGCTTTGGGCGAAGAGGCGGAAGAGGTGGTAAAAAGCCTTGCCGGATGTGATACATCCGCCGCGGCGGAGGCGCTCTATACAACCCACGGCAACATCGGCAAAGCGGTCGCGGCTATAACCCGCCATAGCGAAAATATCGCGGGCAGTACCGCAAAGGCATTTCTCGATATGATGTTTGAGCGGGATGAGTACGGAATGCTAAAAGCCCTTTCCGCTTTTGAAAAGGACCGCGCCGCAACCGATTTGTTCTTTTCGGAACTGAAATTTGAAATATGCGAAAGAATTAAATCACTTCCGAAAAACGGCCGCCGCGCAAAGGCGCTTTTCAGTCTTTTTTGTGATATAGACAGATTTTCCGAAAGCGCAAAACTAAATGCAAACCTTTCGCTTTTATTCTGCTCTTTGGTAGTAACGGCGAACAATTATATGAGGTAAATATTTATGACTCAAGTTATTTCTGTAAAATTTAATGACACCGGTCGTTCATACTTTTTTGACCCCGGCGATATTTCTTTTGCTTCGGGTGAAAAGGCAATAGTTGAAACGGCAAACGGCATTTCCTGTGTCAGTGTTGTTGAGGGAAATCACGAGGTTTCGGATGAAAGCATTGTAAGCCCTCTTAAAAAGGTTATCCGCAAAGCGGATGAAAACGACCTTAAAACGCTGAAACAGAACAAAGAAAAAGAGGCTTCCGCCTTTACTGTTTGCGAGGAAAAAATTGCGGCACACGACCTTAAAATGAAGCTTGTAAGAACCGAATATTCTTTTGACAGCAGTAAAATAACCTTTTTCTTCACTGCTGACGGCAGGGTTGATTTCAGGGAACTTGTAAAAGACCTGGCTTCCCATTTCCACACAAGGATAGAATTAAGACAGATAGGCGTTCGCGATGAAGCGAGAATGCTCGGCGGACTCGGTATCTGCGGTCAGCCCTACTGCTGCAAACGGTTTTTAAATGATTTTGAGCCCGTTTCCATAAAAATGGCAAAGGAGCAAAACCTTTCCCTTAACCCCACAAAGATTTCCGGAAGTTGCGGCAGACTTATGTGTTGCCTTAAATACGAGCAGGAGTCTTACGAATATCTGCTTAAAATCACACCGGGTGTCGGCTTTAAGGTTAAAGCGCCCGAGGGTATAGGCACGGTTATTGATGTAAACTATATCACCGGCAATCTGGTTGTAAAACCCGATACCGAGGAGGGTATTCCCTTTAAAACACATCGCGACCGCGTTAAGGTTTTATCCCGCGGCAGAAAAGCCAAAATCGATGAAGCGCAGGAAAAAGAACTCGAAGCGCTTGAATAAAAAGCTTTGCAAATAATAGTTGATTTTTTGTCATATTATGTTAAAATAACTGTATAAACCCGTTTTTCGGTGTTATAAAATCTATTTTCGGAGGTGCAACAAGATGGCTTACAAAATTTCAGACGCATGCATAAGCTGTGGCTCTTGCGCAGCAGGCTGCCCCGTTGATGCTATTTCTGAAGGCGATACTCAGTACAATATCGATCCCGATACTTGTATAAGCTGCGGCGCTTGCGCAGCAGGCTGCCCCGTTGATGCTATCTCTGAAGAATAATCATCAATACATAAAAGCGAGCACAGAATTTGTGCTCGCTTTTTCTTTTGGTTTGACATTTATGGCATTAAAATATATAATTCATAAGTAGAAATAAAAGGAAGGGGGCGGCAGTATGAAAAAACTTTTTACGGCTAAAAAAAATGATGCCGATAAAAGGCTTGATAGGTTTGTTATGAAGGTCTGCCCTAATATGCCCTCTTCCCACCTTTATAAGCTTATAAGAAAAAAAGATATAAGGGTAAACGGCGCCCGCGCCGAGCTTTCTTACAGACTTTGCCCGGGAGATACCGTATCAATATTCGCCCCCGATGAATTTTTTGAAGACACCACTAAAAACTATGATTTTTTATCCGCTTCAAAGGCGCTCGATATAGTTTACGAGGATGAAAACATAATCGTGGTCGATAAACCGCAGGGGCTTATTGTCCACCCCGATAAATCGGAATACCGCGATACGCTTATAAACAGAATTCTTCGCTATCTTTACGAAAAGGGCGAATACGACCCCGAGGCGGAAAACACCTTTACCCCCGCCCTTGCAAACCGCATCGACCGCAACACCTGCGGAATGGTGCTGGCGGCAAAGAATGCCGAGGCGCTTAAAGTTTTATGCGATAAAATAAAACTGCGAGAGATTGATAAATTTTATCTTTGCGTGGTTCACGGCGTTCCTAAAAAAAGGGAAGCCTTGCTTACGGGTTATCTTTTTAAGGATGAGGATAAAAACCGCGTCTTTCTGCAAAGCAAAAAGCAGGATAACAACCGCACAATTAAAACAAAATACCGCCTTTTGGCGACAAAGGGTAACCTTTCCCTTTTAGAGGTGGAACTGCTGACCGGCAGAACCCACCAGATACGCGCCCATCTTTCTTCCATAGGTCATCCGCTTTTGGGGGACGGGAAATACGGCAACCTTAAAGCCGATAAAAAAATGGGATATACAAAGCAAGCCCTTTGCTCATATAAGCTTTGCTTTAATTTTAAAAGCGATGCGGGGGTTTTAAACTATCTTTCGGGTAAAACACTGACGCTTAGTGATGTATGGTTCGCCCGCGAACTTTTCGGAGAGAATTATAAAGATTTAATATAAAAGCCGCAAGTTTCCTTGCGGCTTTTATTATTTATTTGTAGTCTTCAAAAACAAGGCTGTACTTTTCGTCTTTTTTCAATTCTGAAAGCATTATTGTATCCTGCATTTTATCGCCTGCCGACATTGGACCCACCATAAGTGTTCCAGTATCAACAATGGTTCCCGAAGAGTCTAAAACCTTATATACTGCACACGAATAAGTTCTTTCCGAATGGGATCTATTCTCTACCATATTCATTGTAACACTGACATCTATAAAGCCATAATCGTTTTCAAGTTTAATATCAGTTATTTGTGAAACAATTTCTATATTGCCGTTGTAATCATATCTATTCACCGTTATCGGCGTTTGAGGAAGATCTATGGAAACATCATCTTTCTCTGTTAAATAATCGGAAAAAACGATTTCATCTGTACTGTCAACATCGTCAAAACTGCTTTTTGTTTTGTTAAAGGCATTTAAAAACACACCGAAGATTAAAAATATTGTAATTATTATCCTTATTATACTTATAATAATTGTCGCTTTTGAAAACCCGTGTTTGTCCTTTTTATTTGTTGAAATATCAATTATAGCCATTATAAGACCCGCTACGGCAGACAACAACAAAGCTATGACAAACGCAATTATTCCGAGAGTTGATTCTTTTTTCTCTGTCGGTATGTTTTGATTTGCATTGTTGACCTGTGCATTTTGTGGGTTGACCTGAAAATTTGTTTCTTCCTGCACTGCGCCGCAATGAGGACAAACCTGTGTTTTATAATCAATAAAATTTCCGCAGTATTGACATTTTCTCAATCTGTTCAGTCCCCTTTTATAATCATCCTTATATTTGATTATATCAAATTGCCTTTAAAAAGAAAAGATAAATATAAAAAAGCCGCAGGTTTCCCTGCGGCTTTTAGT
>CAMPCO010000004.1 GCA_946646305.1 uncultured Clostridia bacterium
CATCATTTTCAACTTTAACCGTTGCGCCATCGATATTGCTTTTTATATATTTTTCTACCGAGTCTTTATGATTTGTTGAAATCTTACCGGAAGAATTTTCGGTATAAACTCCTAAATTGCTTCCGTCTGTTAAACTATCGGCAAAGGTTATATAAGCATCTTTTGAAAGATAGATTTGCTTTGTACCATCTGTAATATTTACAAGACCGGAGACGGTAAGCGAAGATGTATCTGCCATATAAATCGCATCGCCAAATCCGCCGTTTGCTGTTCCGCTTGTTATATTAACATCTTTAAGAATTAATTTTGCATTTCCTGTTGTGGCTATTGCTCCGCCGTTGCCGGTATTCAATTTGCCTTCAATTCTATCGGTGGTTCCGCCGAGAATATCAGCATCTTCAATATTTACCGATGTATTGTTTTCGGCGCAGATTACAACACCTCTGCCCTGAGTGGATACATTCGATGCATCATACGAGCCGCCAAAGAGGTTTAATGAGCCGTTTCTTACCCAGAATATAGCACCCTGAGTTGTACCGAGACTGCCCGATTTAATATTGGTGATTACACCTGTATCAGTACAATCCATTATTGTAAGGCTGTTTCCTCTTACACTATATACACGACTGGCTGTGCCCTCTATTTTATGTCCGTTTAAGCAAAGGACAACATCCTCACCCGCAGGGATTTCGTTTTGACCTGTCTTAACATCATTTGCCAAATAATAGTGGCCTGATGATATTGGCAGTTTATCGGTTTCTACCCAAGGCTCCCATTCAACATCTTTATTGCAATGTTTACAGGTGTGTTCATTTAAGTGATCGGGAATAACAAGTTCTTCTCCGCTAATATAGATTGCCCCGCTGATACGCTTTATATTGTATTTTGAATTACTGCTGAACAGATAATTCTCCGCGCCGTTTACATAGTTTGTGGAAATTTTGCCGGTATTCTTTTCATAGGATACACCTATAGAGCTTCCATCTGTCAAAGCATCGGCAAAGGTTATTGCAGCATTGCTTGCCAGGTATACCTGGTTTGCTCCGCCATTTATAGCAACTTTTCCTGAAAGCGAAAGATTTGATGTGCCCGCCATATAAATAGCGTCACCATTACCGCCGCTCGCTTTACCTGAGGTTATATTAACATTATTTAATGAAACCTTAGCAGAACCGAGCGCCGCAATTACACCGCCGTTTCCTGTATTGACATTTGTTCCCTGGCGAACCGTAGTGCCACCTATAAGGTTTGCATTTTTAATATTAACCTGCGTCTCTTTTTCAGCGCAAATTACAACACCGTTGCCGCCTGTGGAAACAGCCGGTCCGATAATATTTCCGCCGAAGATATTGAGTTTACCGTATCTAACCCAAAATACGGTACCCTGGGTTGTTCCAAGGCTTGAAGTTTTGCCGTTGTAAACCCTGCCTTTACCTGTGCAATCTGTAATGGTTAAACCGGCACCGCTTTCATTAAGATTATATACGCGGTCTTCCGTTCCTTTTATTGTATAACCGTTAAGGCAGATAACAACATTTTGATTTGCATTAATTTTAGTAAGTCCCGCAGTTACATCACCGCAAAGATAATAATGCCCTGTTGTTTTAGGCAATGAGCCTGCATATGTCCAAGGCGTCCACTCAACATCTTTTCCACACTCTTCACAGGTATGGGCAGTATAGTGGTCTGTTGTTTTATTGCCGGCATAAACAAAGTCGCCGTTTTGGTAAATAGAAAGGTTTGGATTATCAGATGTGAAATATTTTTCAACACCATCAATATAATTGGAAGAAACTTTTCCGCTGTTTACCGGGAAGGAAACACCGATTTTAGATCCTTCGCTCATCTTATCTTTGAATATAACAGGTCCACTGCCTGAGATATAAAGATTGGATTTTCCGCCTGAAATTACAACCTTACCGGAAAGATAGAGATTTGAATGTGAAGCAATACACATTGCATCGCCTTTTCCGCTATCAGCAACACCGGCTTTTATTGTAGAGTTACTGATTGTTACATTAACCTCTTTGCTAACATAAACTGCGCCGCCGCTGGTAGTTGTTTTACCGCCGATAATAGTTGAATTCTTGATTGTAAGGGTTGTACCCTTGTCGGCGCAGATAACGGCGCCGTTATTTGATATTTTTTGGGTTGGTGCAACATAGGTTCCGCCATAGAGGTTAACAGTGCCGTATCGTGCCCAAATGATAGGGCCTTGAGTAGTTCCAATCGGTCCGCCATATCTGGAATATAACTTACCTTTTCCGGTACAATCATGAATACTTAGTTTTGCACCCTCTTCAAAGGTTGAGTAAATTCGCTTCCCTGCTGCTCTGATATTATATCCATTAAGACAAAGGACAACATTTTGATTTTTCTTTACATTTGACTGCGGAGCGCAAACATCACCGCAAAGATAATAATGTCCCGAAGTGGTCGGCAGTGTGTTACCGCTGGTCCACGGTGTCCATTCAACATTTTTGCCGCATTCCTCGCAGATATGCGATTTATGAGAAACAACCGAATGATTATTCGGGCGAGAGACTACAAAGATATATTTAATCTTGCCGGTATAATCCATCCAAGCCTGTATTCTATCGCCCAGCCTGAGTGTTGTTTCCTCACAAATATGATCGGCATAAGTTTCGGTAGCATTATAAACTTTGCAATAATCGGCTAATTTTATCTCGTATTCTTTTCCTTTGTCCTTAGCCTCTAAATTCTTTTTAACTTTGACCGTTTTTGAATCAGTAAAGCTTTCAACATCAAACCAACTGGCTCTTGACTCATACATGGTTGAAGCGGCAATATATTCAACCGCAACACCGTTTACAACTCTAAGTCCCATCGATTTTGCGCCGTATGAATCAATCTTATCCATAACAGATTTATCGGAAACTTTTATATCATAAGTTTTGCCGTCTTTACACATCAGCACATGGTAATATCCATCTGCCTCACGCTTGCGCGATGTAGACTTTTTCGCACTGTCATACATACGGTAAGCATTCCAGTAAAAGTCTGCTTGAACCGGTCTTCTTACAACAAATAATACAACAACTTTTCCGGTAGGATCGGTAAAGCCCTGAACGCGATCGCCCACCATAAGTGTTGTTTTTTCACCTATAAATTTTTCAGTATTTGCGCTAACATTAAACACACCGCAGTTTGAATCCATCATTAAATCGGCTTGTTTACCGTTGTCAGCTGCAGTCAAACTGTGCTTTTCGGCAACAAAATTAAGTTCATCAATATTGATTACATCATACCAGCTTGCAACAGAACGACCACCGGTAGTTTTTCCCGCAGAATAAACCGCCGAAACATAGCCTTCTTCATCAAAATCAAGCCCGCATGATTTATTCGCAAAACCATCGATTTGAGTAACAAGTTTTATATCTTTACATTTTACGATAACCTGCTCGCCATTTACTGCCATCTTTAATGAATAAACACCATCGGCATCGGGAGTTCGGGTTGTGGAAACCTTAGTTGAATCAAATTTTCGCTCGATATTCCAATATACGGGCGAAATACTGTTGCGTTTAACTATATAAACGGCATAAATACTCTTATCTTCATTCAAAATAACCGTAAGCTGATCTTTAATTTCAAGACTTTCAAGACGAACAGGCATACCTGCGTCAGACTGAGCCTTAACAGATACATCATAAATCGGCGTTGTGCTTTTAATCTCTATTGTTTTTGATTTGCCTAAAAATGATGAAGAAGAATTAACTGTTATTTTATTACCCTTAATCTCTGAAACATAAAAGCTTTTAAACATATATGAATAGCCCATTTCAGAGATAGGCGTAACATCAACAATGCTTCTTGTCTTTTCATCTACAACTATTCCCATAGCATCAACAGCATCAATTTTGTTAACAACGCTTTGCGATCTTGCCTTTCTTTCAATGGGTCTGCCTTCGGCGGCAAGAACTATATGATAATAGCCGTCATCTTTACTGACAACGCGAGACGAAGCACCGCCCTCGCCTTTTCCGTAAAACCATTGACGGTCAATATTCCAATATAATTTGTTATCGCCGGCTAATGCGCTTGTATCCTCGGTATTGCGGTTAACTAAAATAACCGTAGTAGTAATAGCCGCGGCTATAACTACGGTAATGATTATACCAAGAACCAACAATAATTTTTTCTTGGCGATCTGCTTTTTCATCCTATTACCTCCATAATAAATGAATAATAATTATTGAAAAAATCGTAATTTATAACATAACAAATTACACTTATTTTATTACAGGATAATTATATAATATTAACAAAGAAAATTCAACATGTTGCCAAAAATTGGTCAGTTACTGAAAATAATACATAATTATTGATTGAAACGGTCATAAAGATAGAAAAAAATCCGTGTAGATTTTTAAGTAATCTACACGGAGACAAACAGTTAAATATTTTGTTATTAAATTCTCTCTGAAATATATTTTCCTATTGTAAGCGAAGTCCTTCTCATATTCTCTTTTGCGTTTGCCATATTTACATCAAGAGGTAAACTGTTATCGGATATTTCATATATAATATCCATTCCTATATCTTTTTCATCTATCTCTTTTTTACCGCAAACACCTATAACACATATATTTTTTTCTTTCGCTTTTTTCGTAATGACATACGGCGCTTTTCCGTTGAGGGTCTGACTGTCGATTTTACCCTCTCCGGTAATAACAAAATCTGTATCCGATAATTCTTTTTCATAATCACTGTATAACAGCAACAGTTCAATACCGGATTGCATTTCGCTATTTAAAAAGGCTATAATGCCACCGCCTATTCCTCCGGCGGCTCCGCTTCCTTTAACAAAGCTTATATCAACGCCCGTTTTATCTTTTATTACTTTTGAATAATTCTTTAAGCCATTATCAAGTTCTATTACCATTTCGGGAGTTGCTCCCTTTTGAGGCGCATATACATAAGCCGCGCCGTTTTCGCCATACAATGGGTTGGTAACATCGCTTGCAATAATAAAGCGGCAGTTTGAAAGTCTTTTATCCATACAAGATAAATCAATATCCCTCACAGCATTTAACTGTTTACCGCCGCCGCCGTTACAAAGAGGTTTGTTATCTTCCCCTGAGAATACAACTCCGAGCGCTTGCAGCATACCCATTCCGCCATCATTTGTACAGGCTCCGCCAAGGCCGAGAATAAAGTTCTTATATCCTTTATTCATAGCATCAACAATCTGTTCTCCAACACCGAATGTTGTAGTATTCATGGGGTTTTTCTCATCATCGCTCAGCATTGTTAAGCCGCAGGATGAAGCCATATCGATTACAACGGTTTTTTCATCGCCGAGTATTCCGTATTTAGAATGAATTTTATTCATCAGCGGACCGCAGTTTTCGCAATCTATATATTTTCCGCCTGTCATCTCAACAAAAGCTTCGACAGTACCTTCACCGCCATCGGCAATGCTGTACTTTTTTATATTTATCTTTTTATCTTTTATTTGATTTTCAATGCCTTTGCTTATAATTTCGAATATTTCGGAAGAAGAAAGGGAGCCTTTAAAAGAATCGACCGCAACGATTACTTTATGCTCTTCAGATAAATGATTGTTTTTATAAACTGACATATAATCACTACCCCCTTGCCTGTAATTATTCTGATTTTCCTGCTATTTTATAGGAAATAGTTCGATCAAAGAAGCGAATAAACGGTCCTGTGCAGAACACTGTAAGCACAGTACCTATTCCGATTTTAGCCTCAACCGGAACATTTGAAAATCCGCAGATAAGAGAAAATACAATAGTTAAAACAAAGCAAGAGCCATCAGCAAGCATTCTATAAGGCGCAAAGGGCTTTTTATGGTCAACGGCAATAAGGGGCAACGCATCATAAGGCGCGGCGCCAAGTTCGCCCGACTGATATAAAGATATACCAAGAGAGATAAGCAGAGTTGCAATTATTTCAAGTATAATCTGCCAAATATTTTTAAGCCCAAGCCATTCTACAAGGTAAGCACCACCGCTTGCCGCAGGATTGATATTTAAAACATCAAGCAGTTTACCAAAGCCATCTACAGCATAGCCGAGTAGAAACATATTAACAATGGTACCAAGTCCTATATGGCGCCTGCCGAAGCAAAACACTATAATAAACAGGACAATATTAAGCGCCACCTGGCAGTTGGCGTATGTATGCCAAAGATCACCGCCAATAAGGTTTGCCGCGGCATAAAGCATTGTGTGGAAAGGATGATTACCAAGTCCCGCCTTGCCGAAAAGCGCAACACCAAGCGCTAAAACCAAATTGCCTATCAGCATTATTATGATTTGCTTTGGCTTCATTTTTACAAAGCTTTTTATAAAATTTTTCATATCGGGTTGTTTAAAACTATCCATTGTATTTTCCTTTTTAAAAAAATTGCGCCGAATACTCTAATATTAAAAGAGAATTCGACGCTAGATTTATGGAGCTGATAACCGGATTTGAACCGGTGACCTCATCCTTACCAAGGATGCGCTCTACCAACTGAGCTATATCAGCATATCGGCGACTTATAAATTATATTATAAGCGGCCGTTAAAGTCAAGGTAATTTTTTAAAATTTTATAAGTTATTTTATCTATTTCCGATTTTTCTCTCTTCGCCGTTTATAAGTCTTTTTATATTAGAACTATGCTTTAAAAAGATTATAATTCCCATAGTAAGAGCCATTACAATCTGCGGCCACAACAGGACATCATCGCCCTTTGTGTTAAACACAATGCCGAGCATTACGGTGACAAACGTTCCCGCAAGAGATGAAAGCGAAACTATCCTTGTAAACAGTAGAACTATTACAAAAACCGCAAGGCCTATGAGAATTGCATAAGGCGAACAGACAAAGAAAACACCTGCGCCGACCGCAACACCCTTTCCGCCCCTGAAATCAAAAAACAAGGGGTAAACATGGCCTACCATACAAGCAACTCCGCAAAGATAAGCGCCATATATCGGAACATAAAGAGAATTGGAAGTTTGAGAATATATATAAGAAAAAATAATATGACCGAGCCCGCTTGCCGCAACGGCTTTTAACAGGTCGCAAATAAATGTTAGCGCCCCCGGTAAAGCGCCGCTTGACCTTAAAACATTGGTAGCCCCGGCGTTTCCGCTGCCGATTTCTCGAACATCGATTTTATCAAATGCTTTGCTGAATATAACGGCAAAGTTTATACTGCCAATCAAATATGCGGCAATAACGGTTATTAAAGCGGTCATAAACATTATTTTTCGCCTCTTTCCCTGATAATAAATCGCACGGGTGTACCCTCAAGACCAAAGGTAGCACGAATTTGATTTTCAAGATAACGCTGATAAGAAAAATGGAACAGTTCCGCGTTATTACAAAAGCATACAAAGGTTGGCGGACAGGTTTGCGCCTGGGTCATATAATAAATCTTTAACCGCTTGCCCTTATCTGTTGGCGGTTGAACACGGGCGGTTGCTTCGGCAAGAATATCATTAAGCTTGCCGGTGGAGATGCGCATTGTGTTCTGCTGCCGAACATAAACTATAAGTTCAAAAAGCCTATCTATGCGCTGACCGGTTTTAGCCGAAATGAAAACTATGGGTGCATAAGGCATAAAAGAGAAATCATTCATAAGCTTTTTGCGGTATTTATCCATAGTAGCGCCGTCTTTTTCAACAATATCCCATTTATTTACGGCTATAATGCAAGCCTTACCCTGTTCAAGGGCGAGACCCGCAACCTTTGAGTCCTGCTCGGTAAAGCCATCCTGCCCATCAATCATTATAACACAGACATCGGAAAGTTCAATAGCCATTTTAGCGCGCAAAACACTATATTTCTCTATTTTTTCTTCAACCTTACTGCTTCGGCGAAGACCCGCGGTATCAACAAAATTAAATTTGCCGTAATTATTCTCAACAAGAGTGTTTATGGCATCCCTTGTAGTGCCCGCTATATCGGAAACGATTGACCTTTCTTCGCCGGAAATCTTATTGATAAGCGAAGATTTACCCGCGTTTGGTTTGCCGATTACGGCAACGTTTATGGTCTCTTCATCCTCTTCATAATCGCCGCTTTCGGGCAAGAAAGAGAGCACCGCATCCAAAAGGTCGCCTGTGCCATGACCGTGAACGGATGATACTGCTACCAAATCGCCAAGTCCTAAATTATAAAACTCATAAAAATCTGTGGGTAATTCACCGAGCGAGTCGCATTTATTAACGCAAACGATAACGGGTTTTCCGCTTTTTTGAAGCATTGCGGCAATTTCCATATCAGAAGCGGTAACACCGCTTTTAAGGTCAACAACAAAAATTATAACAGAGGCAGTGTCAATCGCAAGCTCCGCCTGAGCACGCATACCCGCAAAGATAACATCATCGGTTTTTTGCTCAATACCGCCGGTATCTACGAGCATCAGTTTTCTGCCCTGCCATTCGGTATCGCCGTAAATTCTGTCACGCGTAACACCGGGAGTATCATCAACAATGGAAACGCGCTTACCGATAAGCTTATTAAATAATGTCGATTTGCCGACATTTGGTCTGCCGACAATAGCAATGATAGGTTTAGCCATAATATCACTCCTTTTGGAGCAGGGCGTTTACAAAATCAATTCCGTTACATTCCGAAACGGAAACTTTAACACCCAGTGCTTTACTTAATTCCGAAATAGAAATATCATCAAGGAAAAGATCTCTTTCACTTCTGAGCATTGCGGATGGAATAAGAAGTTCGCAGCCCAAGTCTTTCCCCTTTAACTGGTCTATAATATCGGTAGCGGTTATAAGCCCTGCAACCGTTATTCTCTCGCCGAAGAAATTATTTTTTATGCCGAAAACATTAACCTCTAAGCCGCGACACTTTTCTTCACATTTTTTTGAAAGTTCATCAATCAGTTTAAGGGAAGCCATTCCTGTTACTATGGAAACTTTTCGGTCTTTTATTTCATATTCTTTTATTTCATCAAGCCTTTTAAGCGCCGAGTCACGCATCATAGACCACATACCAACGCCGTTTTCAATCTGTGGAAAGTCTTCATAAAACTCGACAGGAGGAATATCTCTGCCCGCGGTAATATAAAACTCATCCGAAGCATAAACGCGGCGCTGACCGTATTTTTTAAGGCATATTTCGCCGTATTTTTCTATTGTATCAATAACCCTTGCGGCGCTTTGCTTATCAAAGGGGTCTAAATGCTCAAGTCCATCCCTATACTTTGTAATACCGACCGGCACCGCCGAAACCGATTGCATATTTTCGAGTTCACATAAATCTTTAAGGCTTTTTTCAAGTTCTTCCCCATCGTTATACCCCGGGCATAAAACAAGCTGACCGTTTAGTTTTATACCCGCATCGTTTAGCCTATACATTATTTTCAGCGCATCACCGGCAAAGCGGTTTTTCATCATTTTTACCCTGAGTTCGGGGTTTGTTGTATGAACGGAGATGTTTATGGGGCTTATATGGAGCCTTATTATTCTTTCGATTTCGTGTTCGGTTATATTTGTAAGGGTTATATAATTGCCGAAAAGGAAAGAAAGGCGCGAGTCATCATCCTTAAAATACAAACTCTCTCTGAGTCCTTTTGGCATTTGGTCGATAAAGCAAAAAATGCATTTATTTTTACAACTGCGCTTTTTGTCCATCAAATAGGTTTCAAACTGAAGCCCTAAATCTTCATATTCTTCCTTTTCGACCGTTACGGTAACTGTTTCGCCCGATTTTGTAAGCACGGTGATATCAAGGGTATCATTATTCTGATAAAAGCGATAATCAAGCACATCCATAATATCATTGCCGTCTATCGCAACAATACTATCGCCCGGCTCAAAGCCGTAATCTTCTGCAACGCTGTCTTTTTCAACACCGGTAATTTTAACCGACAAAACAAATCACCTCCAAAAGCCCATATACAAAAAACAAGAGGAGACTAAGTTGCCTCCTCTGTCTTTTTAAACCAAAATTATTCAGCCTTTGCTACAACCTCACGGCCGTTATAATAACCGCAAGCGGGGCAAAGTCTATGCGGGCGCTTATATTCGCCGCAATTTGAACATTTTACAAGTGTAGGAGCAGAAATTCTGAATGAATTATTTCTTCTTCTATCGCGTCTTGCTTTAGACGTTTTTCTCTTCGGTACTGCCATTTTAGCACACTCCTTAAATATATCTTAATTTTTATTTAACAATTCTTCAAGCACTTTAAGTCTCGGATCGATTTCGCGGGTTTTGCAGTTGCAACTGCCGGTGTTTAAATCAACACCGCAAACAGGACAAAGCCCCTTGCAGTCATCGCGACATAAATGCTTAGTAGGAAGGGATAAAACCACTTCCGAATACACGAACTCGTCCACATCAAATTTCATACCGGGCACTTCGATGATGGTGTCGCTCTCCTGTCTCTCCAGAGAAACGGCAAGCATCTTATCTATTTGCACGGTGTGTTCGTGTGATATGACTTTGGAACACCTGTCGCAAGGAGCGGTAAAGGTATAATCTATCTTTAAAGAAAGATTAACGACACCCGCCTTATTAAAAATCTCACCTTTGATAACAACGGGGTTATTGAGCGGATAATTCCCGTAATATTCAAAATCTGAGAAAGACAGCGTATGGTCAATCGGAAGGCTGCTGCCCTCGGTTGCGAAAATACGCTTTAAGTCAAGTATCATACCATATCCCCCAAACAAGAGGTTAGTCACGAATTAAATTATATATATTTAAAGTAGTTTTGTCAAGATTATTTTACTTGAATTTTCAAAAATCAAGGCGGTGATTATGCTCACCGCCTTTTTAAATTTATGTATTGTTTTTCTTTATTTTAAAAATCATCCTTAAAATTCCGCTTAAAACTTTCGGTCGGTTTAATACTACTACCTTCATACATATCACCTCATAAAATCATCTTGCCGCGGCAATTCCGAGAATTATTACCCAAATAGCCAAAACGGCAACCAAAAACTTCGGCGGGCAAAAACAACTGATAAGCAGTCCCGCCGCAAATGTTATCGCTATAACACCTTTGTTGGTCTTTCGCCTACATCTACGCATTTTCCTCCCTCCGCTACTACATAATAAGCAGAACGGTAGTGTTTTGTTAAAAACTTTTTTATTAAAGCTATTTTAAAAACCAGATTTTTCTTGTATTCTAAATACTTGTTTGTTATAATACATAAAAAGGACAAGGGGGACTAAAATATGGCAGAAGGCTTTCGCAAAGCTTTTTTGGGGTTTAATTGCAATGATGTTATAGAATATGTCAAGAAAACCCATACCGAATTCTCCGAAAAAGAAGAAGAATTAAATCTTAAAATCAAAAATCTTCAAAAAGAAATTGAAGAAAAAAACAATACTATAAACGAAAAAGACGAAAAGATTAAAGAAACCGAAAAGGCGCTGGATGTTTACCGCCAAAAGGAAGAAGAAATAAACCGAATTTCCGAAAATATCGGCAAGCTTTATATTGTATCGCAAGCCAATGCAAAGGCTATTACCGAAACGGCGGAAGAAAATCGCCGTTTGGCAGAAGAAGAAATTAATAAAAACCTTGCCGCACTTAAATCGGCTCATGAAAAACTTACATCTATTATAAAAGGTGTTACCGATACATCGGTTGATTTTACCGATAATATGAAATCACTTTCCGGCGAACTTGATAACACAATAAACGCAATTGTCGAAAACAATGAAAAATGCGGAGAAAAAGTTGCCGAAAAAGAAAAGATTTTAAGCAATGCCGAATAATATATAGAAAGCAAAAAAAGGTGTTCCAAATATGGGAACATCTTTTTTTATTTTTTAGTTGACAAATTATTGTTAAAATATTATCATAATATAGAAATATGTTCCGTTTGGAACAGTTTTGGCGGTGATTATTATAAACTATCTTTTTAACGGGCTTACAAAGTCGGAAATAGATGAGGTTAATTCAATGCTCCCCCAAAAATCATCTTTTAAAAAAGGTGATGAACTATACAAAAACGGGTTGCTTGGTATAATCACAAGCGGCAAAGCGGCGATTAGTCGCATAGCGCTTACGGGCCAACCGCTGATGATAAGGATGCTATCCGAAGGCGAAATTTTCGGCTCGGCTTCTATTTTCGGTGACTGGAAAGAAGGCGCAAGCAGTATAATCGCCGAAAGCGATGGACAAATAATATATATAGATGAAAAAACCTTTAAAGAAATACTTAAAAGAAGTGAAAAGGTTACATTTAATTATATAACCTTTTTAACCGAAAGAATAAGGTTTTTAAACCGAAGAATTGATGCTTTTTCGGCAGGCTCTACCGAGCAAAAGCTTTATGAGTTTTTGCTATCCCAAAAGGATGAGTCGGGTGATTTTCATCTTAATGTGAGCCTTGTCAGGTTATCCGAGATGCTGAATGTCGGCAGAACAAGTCTTTACAGGGATCTTTCCGCCCTCGAAAACAAAGGTCTTATAAAAAGAGAAAATAAAAAAATTCATATATTTTAAGAAAGGTGAAAAATATGAAAAAACTTATCAAAATCGTATCACTCATCACTGTAGTTGCAATGCTTCTTGCCTTTGCAGGTTGCGGCAAACAGGAAAACAACGCAAGCAGCGAGCCTGCCGAAGCCGAATACAAGGCTGTAGATATGTCGGTTGCTTGTCTTAAAGGACCTACAGGCGTTGGTATGGCAAAGCTTATGCAGGATAGTGAAGACGGAAAAACCGCAAACAATTACACATTTACCGTTGCTTCTTCTCCTGATGAAATAAGCGGCAAAATCGTTTCCGGTGAACTGAACATCGCTTCTGTTCCGACAAACCTTGCCGTTAAGCTTTTCAACAAGACCGAAGGCAAAATCCAAATGCTTGCAGTAAACACTTTGGGCGTTCTCTCATTCATTGCTCAGGATGACAGCATTAAAACTCTTGCTGACCTTAAGGGCAAAACCGTTTATTCAACCGGTGAAGGCTCAAACCCCGAATACATCCTGCGTTATTTGCTTAAAGCAAACGGACTTGAAAATGATGTTAATGTTCAGTTTGTGGCAAGCAATGATGAACTTCTTGCCGCACTTATAAGCGGTAATGCCGAAGTTGCCATGGTTCCGGAGCCGGCCGCTACCACCGTTCTTACCAAGAAGGACACCTTAAAGCGCGTCATTTCCGTAAATGATGAATGGGAAAAGGTTTCCGATTCCAAGCTTATGATGGGCTGTGTTGTTGCTCTTGCTTCTTATGTTAACGAAAATAAGGAAGCAGTTGATAAATTCCTCAGCGAATACAAGGCTTCTATCGACTTTGCAAACGGTTCTGTTGATGAAGCGGCAGAGCTTTGCGCAAAATATGAAATTGTTCCCGCCGCTCCTATAGCAAAAGCGGCTATTCCGAACTGCAATCTTACCTATGTAGATAAAAAGGATATGAAATCATCTATCGAAGGTTACTTCAAGGTTCTCTTCGATTATGATCCTACCTCTATTGGCGGCAAAATGCCCACCGATGCTTTCTACTATGGCGAATAATAGTATTAAAAAAGTTTTAAAAGCAGTTATCTCGGCAGCCTTCTGGATACTTATCTGGGAGGCCGCCTCTCTACTTGTGCCCGATGACTTAAAACTGTTTTTACCGGGACCTGTTTTGGTTTTTAAAACATTTTTTAAAATACTGCCGTCATCTCATTTTCTAAAAGCGGTAGGAGCCACGCTCCTTAGAATTTTCTCGGGACTTTTAATAGGCTCGCTTTTAGGTATGGTACTTGGTATATTTACCGGCGAGAGCAAAATATTTGATACACTGCTTTCCCCTGCTTTAAAAATAATCAGGGCAGTACCTGTTGTGTCTTTTATTATTCTGGCATTTTTGTTTATTAAAGTAAATCGTTTGCCTGTTTTTATTTCTTCTCTTATGGTAACCCCGCTTGTTTGGCAAGCGGTAAACGACAGTGTAAAAAACGCCGATAAAAACCTTATCGATATGAGCAGGGTTTTTAAACTTTCAAAATTCAAGTCTTTATTTTATGTAAAACTATACTCGGGTTTTGACAGAATAATTACAGCCCTTTTAAGCGCTGTGGGCCTTGCCTGGAAATCGGGTGTTGCGGCAGAGGTGCTTTGTACGCCGGCGGTTTCAATAGGAAAAAACATCTATAAAGCAAAGGGAAACCTTAATTTTGATGAGGTTTATGCCCTTACAATAACGGTTGTTATTTTAAGCCTTATATTTGAATATCTTATCAAAGCCGCCTGGAAAAAATACGGAAAAGCGGAGGAAAATAAAAATGATTAAACTATCTTCTGTAAGTTTTTCGTATGGCGAAAAGATAATACTAAACGATTTTTCGCTTGAAGTAAGGGATGGCGAATGTGTTGTTTTAAAAGGGCCATCCGGTTGCGGAAAAACCACCGCGGCTATGATTGCCTGCGGACTGCTTAAACCATCAAGCGGCGATATTCTATCACCCGAAAGAATATCGGTTGTTTTTCAAGAGGATAGGTTTGTAAACAATCTGTCGCTTCTCCAAAACATCCGTCTTCCGCTTTCAAAAAAAGATTATCCAATTGCCGATAATCTTTTAAAGAGGGTTGGTCTATACGAGGACAGATATAAAAAAATCAGCGAACTATCAGGCGGAATGAAGCGCCGGGCGGCAATAGTTCGCGCTGTTGCCTTTAATGGCGATAGCCTGATACTTGATGAGGCTTTTAACGGCATTGATAACGATAACAAAAAAATTTGCGCTAAGATTATAAAAGAATATTTTTTAGATAAGAATAAGCCTGTTCTTTTTATCACCCATAACGATGAGGATGGTAATTTATTCGGCGCAAAACAAATCTTAATGGAAAAAGCGAATGATGAGTAATTCATCATTCGCTTATTTTTTGTACATCTTTAAATTCTACTGTTATATCAAGCTCTTCAATTTGCAGCTTTTCGGGATAGCCGTTTTCATCAAACAAAAGGATATAATCATATCCTTTTATATTACCCGTTTTTTTATCGGTTTGAGATGTATCTTCATTTAAAGAAGACAATATAAGATTTACAATATTGCTAATCGGGTATTTGCTTATATTGTTCTCATATTTTAGCCCCATAAATTCAAAGTATGCTTTTTCTTTATCGGCATAAATCTGTAAACCTTTGATGGTTTCGGGGCTTAAAACCTTAGCGGTTAAAACACCCGTTTTATCGACAGAGCCGTTTATGGTAAAATCTTTTCCTTTTGCCGATATGAAGGCAGTAAAAGATATTCCGTTTGTAACCTTTTGTTCTTCCGATTTGGCACATCCGCAAAAGAGAAATAAAAATGTAAATAATAAGACTAATGTTTTCTTCAAATATAAGACTCCCTTAGCCCTTCGATAATATCCGTGCTTGACATATATCTTTCGCCGAGATTTCTTGCGGCCTTATCCCCTGCTTCACCATGCAGATACACGCCGTATTTTGCCGCCTGCAAGGGCGCATATCCCATAGCGAGAAAAGCGGTTATAATACCCGCCAAAACATCGCCGCTGCCGGCAGTTGCCATACCGGGGTTGCCTGTTGTATTGAAAAAAAGTTTTCCATCCGGCGCGGCAACAATTGTGTTTGCGCCTTTAAGCACCAAAACACAACCATATTCCATAGCAAAGTTTTTGGCATATCTTATACGATTATGCTCTATATCCGCAGTGGTAGTATCACAAAGTCTCGCCATTTCCGCAGGGTGAGGAGTGAGTATCAAAGGAGCTTTTGTTTTACTTAATATATTTATGTCCTGGGAAAGGCTATTTATTCCATCTGCATCAATTATTGTCGGTATTTCAGATATTTCGAGTATTCGTTTTAGTATTTTTATAGTCTCATCGCTTCTGCCGAGCCCGCAACCTACAAGGCAAGCATCAGATGAAGAAAGACCCGAAAGCAAAGTTTTATCATAAATAATCGGCGCACCGTTTTCGGCGGTAGGAACGGGAATTGTCACCGCTTCGGGAACACTTGCCGCAAAAGCGGTATAGTTTTTATCGCAGACCACCGCTTTTACTATTCCAACCCCGCTTCTTATAGCAGATTTAGCGGCTAAAATTTCCGCACCGCACATACCATAGCTGCCGCAAATCATAAAAGCGGTGCCGAATGTGCCTTTATGCGCGTTTTTATCTCTTTTTCTGAGTATCGGTTTATCAATAGTAGTATAAGCATAATCTTTAGGAGAAAGCCCTAAATCGCAAAGCACCACCTCTCCGCAAAAAGAGGAAGTATCGGGCAAAACCTGGCTGATTTTAAGGCCTATAAATGTTATAGTCAAATCGGCGCAAAAGACAACATCACCGCATCCGCCATCGGCGTAAACACCGCTTGGAATATCTATCGCAATTTTTATAGCGTTTGTATTGTTAATTTCATTTATTATATCCGCGGCTTTGCCTTCAATCGGTCTGTTAAGTCCTATGCCGAAAAGAGCATCAATAAAAATATCGGCGGTAGGGTCAATATCTTCTAAAACATCAATTCCACTGATATTATCGTGAAAATGCTCTGCCGTTGAGGTGCTTGGCATACCAAACGGCATTATAAGAGAAACAAAACCGCCCGCGGCCTTTAAAGCGGCGGCTATAACCAAACCATCGCCGCCGTTATTACCACTGCCGCAAATAATGTTTATGCGTTTATTGTTTATATTATAGCGTTTTAAGATTTCGTTCGCGGCGCTGTTTCCCGCCTTTTCCATTAGCGAAACATAGGTTTCATCCCCGCTTTTAACGGCAGCGTTTTCAGCGCTTTTAATCTGCGAATAGGTCATTATTTTCATAAAATCACCTTATCAAAAAAAGGCGTCCTGCCGGACGCCCTTTTACTTTTAAGCCTTACCGGCAGAGCCGAAGAGTTCAATCTTTTCTTTAACGGTTTCTATAATTGCTTCTGCGCCCGGTTTTAAGAGTTTGCGCGGGTCAAAGCCTTTGCTTAACTTATCTTTACCCTCTTCAATATATTTACGGGTTGCGGCACAGAATGAAAGCTGGCATTCGGTATTTACATTGATTTTGCTTACACCGAGAGAAATAGCCTTCTTAATCATATCAGCCGGAATGCCGGTACCGCCGTGAAGAACAAGGGGCATATCGCCTGTAATCTTGCTGATTTCTTCAAGAACATCAAAGTTAAGACCCTTCCAGTTCTCGGGATAAACGCCGTGGATATTACCGATACCTGCGGCAAGCATATCGATGCCGAGGTCGGCTATCATTTTACATTCCTTGGGGTCAGCTACTTCGCCATTGCCGATAACACCATCTTCTTCACCGCCGATAGCGCCAACCTCTGCTTCAAGAGAAAGACCGAGGTCGTGACAAATGCCGACAAGTTCAGTTGTTTTTTCAATGTTTTCTTCTATCGGATAATGAGAACCGTCAAACATAATTGATGTAAAACCTGCTTCAATGCACTTTTTAGCGCCTTCATAGGTTCCGTGATCGAGATGAAGAGAAACAGGAACTGTAATTCCGAGCTCATCCACCATAGCTTTAACCATAGCGGTTACGGTTTTAAAACCGCACATATATTTTCCTGCACCTTCGGAAACGCCGAGGATAACCGGGGAACGCATTTCTTCGCATGCGAGCAGAACAGATTTTGTCCATTCAAGGTTATTGATATTAAACTGACCTACTGCATACTTTCCTTCTCTTGCTTTTTGAAGCATTTGAGTTGATGATACTAACATTTTTATATACCTCCACAAAATATTATTTAAATTTATAAAGTTTTTTCTCGGGGATAGCGGGATCATATTTTATATCCTCGGGGTTTGGAGCTGTTTCAAGAAGAACGGGATCTTTTAAAAGCTGAGTCATTCTTCTGAAAGCACGCGCAAAATATGAGCCGTTTGCAATTCTCTCATCCATAACAACACCGATGGGCATTGTTTTTATGTTTTCAATTTCTTTGCCCTTTTTAACCGGAATATAATGCGGAATTCCCATAGCCAAAAAGATGCTTGATGTACCGAAATCATAAAGATGGTGGTTTATGTGTGTAGTTCTGATTGAAGCAAGGTTTGTAACAACCAGGCTATTGTGGAAAGGCGAAGCATCAATAATCGATTTTGGCAAAAGGCCATGCTTATCCATCCATTTAAACAAGCCGACACCGACATTCAAAAGTCCCGGAATGCTGAGCAGAACCTTAATAAGTTTTTCGGTTGAGTTGTTATCGGGTGCGTTGCGATTTTCTGTAACATAATTATTGATGGTGTTGTTAACATCAAATAATGTGTTTTCGCGTTTGAAATACATCTTAGACATTGTTTCCGCGCCGTAATCACCGCCCGCTTTAAGCACAACCATTGCAACGCAAATCTCTGTTCTGGCATAAGGGCGCTTATTAACAAAGAAGCGATTAAGCTGAGGAAATTCTGATAAAACACGAACATAGGCGGACAATATAAGCGCCATATGGCTTATATCCACACCCTCTTTATGTTTTCTTCTGATATATTCATCCATAGGGTCAAGAGGAATATCAATGGTACAACTATTAAGTGTATCATACCTCTTTTTCATAATGTATCCCGCAATTTTGTCCATAGGGTCAATGTTTTTGAGTTTAAGCCCATCAGCTCGCATAGTACTCCCCCTAAAATCATATTTATCATATTTTACCATATCTATTAAAAAAAAACAATAATTTTATATTTAATCTATTTGACACGGTCTTTTGTTTGTGCTAAAATGAATAAAACATATAGAAGGTGTAGGTTATGAGAGAAGAATTTGTTTCAAATTGCGAAAAAGACACAATTTCTTTCGCAAAATCTCTCTCTAAATCTCTCACTCCCGGCAGTGTTATATCTCTTTTCGGCGATTTGGGTGTAGGAAAAACCCACTTTGTAAAAGGTATTGCCGAAGGCCTTGAATACAGGGGCGATGTAACCTCCCCTACTTTTAATATAGTTAACGAATATTTGGGCGGTAAACTCAATATCTATCATTTTGATATGTACCGCATTACCGGTTGGGATGATTTATATTCCACCGGTTATTTTGAATATATCGAAAACGGCGGTGTTGTTATCACCGAATGGAGCGAGAATATCGAAGGCGCTCTGCCCGCCGATACGATTAAGGTTACAATTACAAGAATTGATGACACAAAAAGAAAAATAGTAGTTGAAAGGTAAGATTAAAGTGATATTACTTGCAATCGAATGTTCCGCCGGCCCTGTTTCGGCGGCAATCACACAAGACGGCAAAATACTATCCTCTGCCTTTTCAAATGTTAAAGTTACCCATTCGGAAACCTTAATTCCGATGGTGGAGAATGTTTTATCAGCGGCAAAGCTTTGCATAAACGATATCGATTGTTTTGCACTCGCAAACGGTCCCGGTTCTTTTACGGGTGTCCGTATAGGAATTGCCGCCGTAAAAGGAATGGCGGCGCCCGACAAAAAGCCTTGTTGCGCGGTTTCAACACTTCTTGCCATGGCGGTGCGTTTTAAAGGCGAAAATGCAGTTATATGCCCTGTTATGGATGCGAGAAGAAATCAGGTTTATAATGCTTTGTTTGAAGCAAAAGAAGGCAGTGTTTCAAGAATTTGCGAGGATAGGGCTTTATCCTGTGAAGAACTTGCAAACGAGCTTAAAAATATAAATAATAAAATCATTGTTTGCGGCGATGGTGCGGCGGTTTTTGCCCCGTTTGCCGAAAAAGCACAAAATGTTTATATTCAAAAAGGTGAACTCGGGTTTCAAAACGCAACCGGCGTTGCCGATGCGGCTTATTCAATGGTTCAAAGCGGCAAAACCGTTTCCCCCGATGAATTAAACCCTGCCTATCTTCGTCTGCCGCAAGCAGAAAGAGAATTAAAACTAAAACACAAGGACTGATAGTTTATGAAAATTGCAATAGGTTGCGACCACGGCGGTTTTGAGCATAAAAATGCCATAAAAGACCACCTTATAGAACGCGGCTTTGAAGTAACCGACTGCGGCATTTATGAAAATGTTTCGGTTGATTATCCCGATATAGCCGTTAAGGTTTGCGATGAGATTACTTCCGGCAGATGCGAAAGAGGAATTTTGGTTTGCGGAACGGGTATCGGTATGTCGCTTACCGCAAACAAGATTAAGGGTATTCGCGCGGCGGCGCTAAGCGACCACTATTCCGCGAAATATACAAGACTTCATAATAATTCAAACATCCTCTGCCTCGGCGGCAGGGTTGTTGGAATAGGCACTGCACTTGAACTTGCCGACTTGTTTGTTGACACTGAATATGAGGGCGGCCGCCATCAAAGAAGGCTCGACAAAATCGCCGAGCTTGAAAACAGGTAAAAAATTATTTTATATAAAGGGGAAAAACTATGTTTGACAATGTATTTATTATGGACCATCCGCTTATTCAGCATAAGCTCACCATCCTTCGTGATGAACGGACAGGCTCTAAGCAGTTCCGCGAACTTGTAAGCGAAATTGCAATGCTTATGTGCTATGAATCAACCCGCGATCTTCCGCTTAAAGAAGTTACCACTAAAACACCTATCACCACTGCTAAAACAAAGGTTCTTTCAGGCAGAAAACTCGCTTTTGTTCCTATTCTTCGCGCAGGTCTTGGTATGATGGAGGGCGTTTTAAGCCTTATCCCCGCCGCTCGTGTCGGTCATATAGGTATGTATCGTGATCCGAAGACCCACAAGCCCGTTGATTATTATTGCAAATTACCGAGCGACCTCAGCGAACGCGATGTTTTCGTTCTTGACCCGATGCTTGCAACCGGCGGCAGCGCCGTTGATGCGGTTACTCGTATTAAAGAGTTTAACCCGAAGCGCATTAAGTTTATGTGCATAATCGCCGCTCCCGAAGGTCTTGAAGCTTTCACAAAGGCTCATCCCGATGTACCTGTTTATTGTGCAGGCCTTGATGATCACCTTAATGAACATGCTTACATAGTTCCCGGTCTTGGTGACGCCGGCGACCGTATTTTCGGTACAAAATAAATTAAATTCAAACAAAAAATCACACCTTTTTACAAGGTGTGATTTTTTATATAAACCGCCGCAAGATTATTCTTGCGGCGGTTATCTATTATCTATTGTCTATTATCTAATGTCTATTTCATAAATTCATACATTGCGCGATAGCACATATAAACATCGAGCTTTGCTGTGGTTTCAAACGGGGCGTGCATTGAAAGAACCGGAACGCCGAGGTCTACAACATCAACGCCGAGGTTTGCAATATACATAGCAACCGTTCCGCCGCCGCCGATATCAACCTTTCCAAGTTCGCCTGTTTGCCAAACGATACCAGCTTTATCAAGCATTGCGCGGATAAGGCCGACATACTCGGCAGAAGCATCGGATGTGCCGGATTTGCCGCGAGCGCCGGTATATTTTGTAACAACAACGCCATAATTTAAAAGGCTTGCATTGCGCTTTTCAAACGGATCCTGGAATGTGGGGTCAAGGCCGGCATTAACATCGGCAGAAAGGCATTTTGAATGGCGCAAAGCCACCGTTTCATCACTGCCGTCTGTAAGGCATATATCGTGAACTACGTGAGAGAGGAAATCTGAATTAAGTCCTGTATTGCCATCGGAGCCGATTTCTTCTTTGTCGGTAAGTATGGCGATAGCGGTTTTTTCGGGCTCTTTAACATCCAAAACGGCGGTGAGAGCCGGGTAAGCGCATACGCGGTCATCCTGACCGTAAGAGCCTACAAGCGAACGGTCAAAGCCTAAATCGCGTGCCTTTGCCGCGGGAACGGCTTCAAGCTCGGCAGAAAGGAAGTCTTCTTCTGTAACACCGTATTTTTCAAATAGAATTTTAAGAATACCCAGTTTTACAAGCTCGCTTCCCTCATCATCTTTAAAGGGTCTGCTGCCAACGAGAATGTTAAGTTCTTCACCCTTTATACCATCCGCCAATGTGCGTTTGCTCTGTTCGGAAGCAAGGTGCGGCAAAAGGTCATTCACAACAAAGCAGGGCTCATCATCGTTTTCACCGATTGAAACATTTACAACCGTTCCATCGCGTTTTACAAAAACGCCGTGAAGAGCAAGCGGAACGGCAGTCCATTGATATTTTCTGATACCGCCGTAATAATGGGTTTTAAAGAGCGCCAAATCAACCTCTTCATAAAGCGGGTTGGGTTTTAAGTCAAGGCGGGGTGAATCAATATGAGCGGCGGTAATATTAACGCCGTTTTCCGCCTTTTCTTTACCGAATACAACAAGAGCAATAGTCTTGCCGCGGTTATTGAAATATACTTTATCTCCTGCTTTATAAGATTTATTGCGGTCGAAAGGCGCAAAGCCTTTTGCTTCTGCCATTTTAACCGCAGTTTTTACCGCTTCGCGCTCGGTTTTGGCACTGTTTAAAAATGATTTGTAGCCTTCGCAGTAATCAACCGCCTTTTCATAGGTGGCGTCATCCACCTTTAAAAGACCGTTCTTCTTGTTATAAAACAGTTTTTCTTTGAGTTCCTTTGCTGTTTCACTCATATTATCAATTCCTTTCGAAAATATTTGATAAGATTGTTCTGATTTCCGATTTTACTTTTTCTATATCGGCATTGTTATAAACCACAAAATCGGCTTTTTCTATATAGAATTCATCGCTCTTGCCGGCGTTAAGCCTTAAAAGCGCCTCTTCCCTTTCTATTTTATCACGCTCTATAATTCTTTCAAGCCTTAAATTTTTATCAGCCAAAACGGCAATGGTTTTATCACATATATTATCAATACCGCTTTCAAACAAAGTCGGTGCATCTAAAAGAGTTTTATCGGTGGTTATCATACCAATAATCAATTTTACAATATGGGGCAATAAGGTTTTATTTAAAAGATTTGTATGCTCTGTGTCGCAAAAAGCCGCCTTTGCCAAAGCTTTTCGGTTAAGCGTTCCGTCACTGTTTAAAATCTCCGCGCCAAAGGCATTAACCACTGCTGATAGTCCCTCTGTTCCCTTTTCCACCGCTTTTCTTGCCACAATATCGCAATCGATAACATTTATCCCGTATTCTTTGGCAACAAGACTTACAACACTTTTTCCCGCGCCGGTGGGTCCTGTAAGCCCTACTATGGTTTTCATAGCGTTATCACCTCAAAAGCCGCCGCACGAAGCAGGCGATTAAATATCGCAAGACCGATACCATCGGTAGACGGGGCATGCACATAAATCTTTGTGCATCCTAATTTATCGGCTTCTCGAAGGGCTGTAAAAACGCCGCGAGCAAGTGACGAATAATCATCCCCACTGCCGTAGGCAATTTTTTTAACTTTTATATTGTCAAATTCTTCCGAGAAGCATAGCGCCGCGCAATCGGGTCTTTTATTGACATAATTGCAAAAAGCCTCTGAACTGCCGTTTAAAAGAACGGTGGGAGTATTTGGCGCATAGTGCTTATACTTCATACCGGGAGAAGCAACCGGTTTGCCCTCTTCGGGTTTGCTTAACACCGCTTTATCGATAATAAGGTTTTCCCCGAGTATGCTTTTAAGTTCTTCAACCGTTACCCCGCCCGGGCGGAGAAGCCGCGGCTTATCAACCAACGATAAAACGGTAGATTCAACGCCTACTTTACAATCTTCACCCATAACTATGGCATCTATCCTGCCCGATAAATCATTTGCAACATCCAAAGCCCTTGTGGGACTGGGTTTGCCCGAAAGATTTGCAGATGGGGCGGCAAGCGGCAAATCAGCCGCCGCAATAATATCATGGGCGCATTTATCGGAGGGCATTCTTACGGCAACCGTATGGAGTCCTGCTGATACACTCGCCGGTATCTCGGGTTTTCTTTTAAGCACCATGGTAAAAGGACCCGGCCAAAACTTTTCGGCAAGTTTGAAAGCCACCGGCGGAACATCAAATGCTACGCGATTTAGCATATCCATATCGCTTATATGAACTATAAGGGGGTTATCCTGCGGTCTGCCTTTTGCAATAAAAATATTCTTGATCGCTTTTTCATCAAAGCAGTTTGCGGCAAGCCCGTAAACCGTTTCGGTGGGAATTGCAACAGTGCCGCCATTCTTTAAAATATCGGCGGCAGAGTTTACCGCATCTTCATAGCCCGAAGACAAATAAAGCAGTTTAGTTTCCATCTTCCTGCTCCTTTAATGCTTCGGTTCTGTAATAGGTTGTAAGCGAATCTATAATCTCATCCAAATCGCCGTTTAATATAGAATCAAGTTTATAAAGGGTTAAGCCTATCCTGTGGTCGGTAACGCGGCCTTGCGGATAGTTATAGGTTCTTATTCTCTCGCTTCTGTCCCCTGTTCCGACCTGATTTTTACGGTCAGATGCTATACGGGCATCAGCCTTGGCTTTTTCAGCATCATAAAGTCGAGCGCGCAAAACCTTTAAGGCCTTTTCTTTATTCTTAAACTGACTGCGCTCATCCTGACATTCAACAACCGTTCCCGTTGGAATATGAGTAACACGGATGGCGGAGGATGTTTTATTGATATGCTGACCGCCAGCGCCCGATGAACGGAAGGTATCTATCTTTAAATCGGCGGGGTTCAGTTCAAATTCTACCTCATCCGCTTCGGGAAGCACCGCAACGGTTACAGTTGAGGTATGAATTCTGCCCTGCGCTTCTGTATCGGGAACACGCTGAACACGGTGAACACCGCTTTCATATTTAAAGCGGGAATATGCACCCGCACCCTCTATCATAAAAGATATTTCTTTAAAACCGCCGAGTTCGGTTTCGTTTTCATTGGTAATATCAATAGAATAATGACGGCTTTCGGCATACATTGAATACATACGGAATAGCGCCGCCGCAAAAAGCGCCGCTTCTTCCCCGCCGGCACCGCCTCTGATTTCTACAATAACATTTTTTGAATCGTTGGGGTCTTTCGGCAAAAGCAGAATTTTTAATTCTTCGGCATATTTTGCCACCGCTTCTTTTGATTCTTTAAGTTGTTCTTCGGCAAGCGCCAAAAACTCTTTATCATTATCGTTTGAGGAAAGTATTTCTTCGGCTTCTTCTATACTCTCCTTTGCCTGTTTATATTCGCGGTATTTTTCAACAATGGGGGTCAGTTCCCCGTGTTCTTTCATAAGGCGGGTAAACAAAGCATTATCGGAAACGGTTTCAGGGCGAGTCAGCAACACACCTATTTCTTCATAGCGATTTTCCACCGCAGATAGTTTTTCAAACATTTATCATTCTCCACTATCGGTTAATATTTTTTTAATTCCCTTTTCCACCGCTTTTCTGGTAAGCAGAATTTCTCTTCCGCAACCTTCACAAACGATTTTAAAGTCCATACCTATTCTTGTAACCTTAAAGGTATTGCATCCGCAGGGGTGTTGTTTTTTCATTTGGATTCTATCGCCTAAATTTATGTTCATACAATACCCCCTTTTAATGTATTATAAGCCAAAAATGATATAAAGGCAATATTTTCTTGAACAAATAAATATTTAATGATATTATATATTTATAAATTTTAAAGGGGATAATTATGGCTTCTGTAAAAATTCTTCACTGTGCAGATGTGCATATCGGCGCGACCGAGTCTTTTTTGGGTCAAAAATCCAGGGAAAGACAATCGGAAACACTGATTACATTTGAAAAAAGCATAAATCTTGCAAAGCGGCAGGATGTTAAATTATATTTAATCGCGGGCGATCTTTTTGATTCGCTCGGCGCTGATTATTCTTATTTCAGAAGAGTTGTAAGCATTATTGCAGAAAACAGTGAAATAAGGTTTATTTATGCTGCCGGAAACCACGATCCATATAGCCCCGCAAACCCTTTAAGGCAGATGAATTTACCTGAAAATCTTTATATTTTTGATACTAAAGACTCTGTTTTTACATTTGATGATTTAAAGGTTCGTATCTTTGGAAAATCATTTGGCGAAGTATGCCAAAAGGGCGAAAACGAATTCTCGATAAAGCCCACAGATGATAACTATATAAACATAATGTGTATTCACGGCGATTTGGCGAATTCCGCTTCGGAATATAACCCCATTATGCCGAAATTTATAGAAAACAGTTATATGGACTATGTGGCTCTCGGTCATATCCATAAAAGGACAGAGCCTAAAATGCTCGGCGGCACTTATTACGCTTATAGCGGATGTATGGAAAGCCAGGGCTTTGATGAAGCCGGTGAAAAGGGCGTATATATAGGCGAAGTTTCAAAATCGGGCGTAAATCTTGAGTTTATTCCCCTATCATACCGTGTTCATATAAGAGCAAATGTCGATGTATCGGGCGCCGACTCATCAGCCGCGGCGGCAGATATTATTCTAAACAAAATCAAGGAAGATTACGGCGAGCATTATGCCGATAATCTTTACAGAATAACCTTAACAGGCAAAATTTCCGAAGGCACAGAACTTGACACAAAGGAAATCGCCGTAAGGCTTTGCGAAAAGGTTTATTTTGCAAAGGTTAAGGATAAAACAAGTGTAGATATAAACCTTGAGCTTTTAAGCTGTGAGCCTTCGCTTAAAGGCATTTTTGTTAAAAAGATGTTAGAAAAACTGAATAATGCGGATGAAAGCGAAAAGCCGATAATAGAATATGCGCTTTCCATCGGTCTTAAAGCCTTTAATTCGGAGGTGACTTTTGATGAAACTTAAAAAAATAGAGATAAAAGGTTTTGGTAAATTAAAAGATTTCACCTTGGAGCCAAAAGATAATCTTAACATTATTTACGGCGAAAACGAAAACGGCAAAACCACCGTTATGACCTTTATAAAATGTATGTTTTACGGAACAGGTACATCTAAAAGAGGAATCAGCGGAAATATACGCAGTAAGTTCAAGCCCTGGGACGGCACAACCATGGGCGGCAGAATATATTTTGAAAACCGCGGCACAAATTATCTGCTTGAAAGAGAATTTAAAGGGTCGGACGCCACCGATATTGTAACCCTTACAGATAAAGACAGCGGAAAGGTTTTGCCCGCAGGCAGTAAAGTCGGAGAAACACTGTTTTCGCTTACGGAAAACGCTTTTGTAAGAAGTATTTTTATTGATAACGATGTTTCTTATGCGGCGGATAGCGTTGCAAATGCAGATTTTAACAATCGCCTTTCAAATAACTCTCTGCCGACAGATGGTGATATTTCAAGCGAGGTTGTAGAAAAAAGAATTTTAAGCACAAAGCATAAAATTCTATCCTTATCAGGCAGGGCGGGAAGCCTTGTGACTGATAAAGAGCAACTAAACGAATTAAAAGAAAAAATTGAAACCGCCCGCGAAACCCAAAGACAAATGAGCGAAATATCGGAAAATCTTGAAAAAACAAAGCGCCTTGCCGAAAAAAGCGCAGAAGAAATAAGGGCGGAAAAAGATTTTCTTAAAAACGAGGACAATATAAAGAATGCGCAAAAACTGAAAGATTATATAAAAGCAAAGGAAGAGATTATAAAAATTGACTCTTCCCTTACAGCAAGAGATGGCACATCGCTTCCCGTAACCTTCCCAAAGATAGTAAGCGGCGGGCTGGCTTCTTATGAAAAATACAAAGCCCGCGTTGCCGATTTGGAAAAAGAAACCGAGCAGATAAATAACAATATAAATTCAAACGGACAGGATGTATCGGAAGAAAAGAGCAAATCTTTGAATGAAATAATCGCCAAAACAAAAGAGCTTGAAGCCGAAAAGACAAATCTTCAAAGCGAACTTGATTTGGCAGAAAAAGAGCTTAACGGCAAAATTCAAAACGATACGCTTAAAAAAGCAAAACCCAATACTGCTCTGATTATAATAGGTCTTGCTTTAATTGTTTTATCGCTTTTTTGCAAGTTGTTTTTATCTGTTCCCTATCTTTATATTGTTATGGCGGCTATTGGCATTTTGTCGTTCGTTTTAGGTTTTGTTATTAAAAGCGGAAAACAAAATAATCAAAACGCGGCGGCAGAAATAAACTCAAAAATAACTGTCACAACGCAAAAGTTATCTTCATTAGACTATAAAATAAACGCATTGGCGCTTGAAAAGGTTAAACTTGAAAGCGAGATACAAACCTTTAATGCAATCAAAGAACAGCGCACAGGCGATTTAAAACAAAAGCAAGAGCTTTTGGAAGAAACACGCGAAAAAATGAAAAGTGCCGAGCTTGAAGTGCTCGAATACTTTTCAAAATGGAAGGATGTTTCCTCGGTTTCAGAAATCGAAAAAGAAAACGAGGCCTTGATCTCTTTATACGAAAAGCGAAAAGAACTCAGCACCGCTTTAAATCTTTATGTGAAAGATCTCGGTGATTTAAGTTTAGAAGAAGCAAAGCGCTCTTTAGAAGAAATCGGCGGCGCGGATAACTCCCTATCTCAAGCAGATTTTGAAGAGAGAAAAGCAAAACTTGAAAACCTGCAAAAACAGTATTCCGAGCAAATGGCGGAAATCACCCGCCTTGAAACAATGCTTGCCACCGCATTTTCGGATTTTGTAAACCCCGAAACATTAGAGCGAGAACTAAATACTCTTTGTGAAACCATAAATTCAAAAGAAGAATTTGTTGCGGCGGCTAATTTGGCGATTGATGTTTTAAAGGACAGCAGTGAAAGTATGCGCAAAAACTACGGCAGTGTTCTTGAAAACAAAGCAAAAGAAATATTTGCTTATCTCACAAACGGAAAATACAGCAACTTAAATCTTGATAACAATTTTGAAATGAGCGCGCAGGATAAGGACAACATAGTATCAAAAGAAGTTGCATTTTTAAGCCGCGGCACAACCGACCAGGCGTATTTAAGTTTAAGGCTTGCGCTTTCTACCCTGCTTTCGGGCGATGAACCGCTGCCCATAATGCTTGATGATTCGCTTAGTCAATATGATGACACAAGGCAAAAAACCGCAATAGAGTTTTTAAATGATTATTCAAAAGATAATCAAATACTGCTTTTCACCTGCCACGGAATTATTCGTGACAAAGCGAAAGAGCTTGGCGCAAACATTATTAGTGCATTTTAAAAAAATACCCCACTGTTTTCACAGTGGGGTAAATTCTTTTTTTGTTTTAGTTAATTATTTAACCATACCGGCAACTTCTGCGGCAAAGTCATCAACGCGCTTTTCAAGGCCTTCGCCCTTTTCAAAACGAACAAACTCTTTAATCTTAATCTGTTTGCCCATTTCCTTAGCGGTCTTTTCAACATACTTGCCGACAGTGAGGTCACCATCGATAACAAACTGCTGGTCAACAAGGCAGTTTTCTTTGAAATACTTGCCCATCTTACCATTAACGATGTTAGCGAGAACCTGCTCAGGCTTGTTAGCCATCTTGGGATCTTCTTTCATCTGAGCGATAAGAATTTCTTTTTCTTTTGCAAGAACTTCTGCCGGAACAGAAGCTTCATCGAGATAACCGGGGTTCATAGCGGCAATCTGCATTGCAACATTTTTACCCATGGTAATAAACTGCTCATCGTTTGCATCAACATCGCCGTCAAAGTTAACCATAACACCGATTTTACCACCGGCATGAATATAGGTTACAACCTTGCCTTCAAAACGGGCAAAGCGGCGAACCTTGATATTTTCACGAATTTTAAGGAAAACTTCCTGAACCATTTCTTCAACGGTCTGACCCTCAAATGAGCACTTGAGAAGCGCATCAACATCGGCAGGGTTTTCTTTTGCAACAACCTTTGCAATTTTATCGGCAAGCTCTTTGAATTCGGCAGTGCCTGCAACAAAGTCGGTTTCAGAGTTAACCTCAACAACTGCGCCAACGCCGTTTTCGATAACGGTAGCAACAGTGCCTTCTGCGGCAATTCTGCTTGCCTTTTTAGCCTGGGAAGCGAGTCCCTTTTCTCTTAAAAAGTCAACAGCGGCATCCATATCGCCGTTTGTTTCGGTAAGGGCTTTTTTACAATCCATCATACCGCAACCGGTTTTTTCACGGAGCGCCTGAACATCTTTAGCGGTAAAAGCCATTATTATTTCCTCCTATAGGATTATTCTTCGGTTTTTTCTTCTTCTGCAGTTTCTTCTACTGTTTCTTCTGCAGCTTCTTCTGCTGTTTCTTCTTTTGCAGCAGAACCGTATTCAACGCCGTCTCTGCCTTCGATAACTGCGGCTGCGATTGTTTCGGCAATAAGTTTTACTGCGCGGATAGCATCATCGTTACCGGGGATAACTGCATCAATCTCATCAGGATCGCAGTTGGTATCAACGATAGCAATAATCGGAATACCGAGTTTCTTAGCTTCCTGAACGGCAATTCTTTCTTTTCTGGGGTCTACTATGAACAAAGCGCCGGGGAGCTTGGTCATATTCTGAATACCGCC
The DNA here is from genome assembly GCA_946646305.1 of uncultured Clostridia bacterium. Classification (GTDB taxonomy): domain Bacteria; phylum Bacillota; class Clostridia; order Oscillospirales; family Acutalibacteraceae; genus UBA737. The sequence goes on from CAMPCO010000004.1 coordinate 30,212, forward strand.
GATGAATTTTTCAAGCTTTTCAATTTCAAGCTCGAATTTAACAACTTCCTTCTTGGGGAGAAGGTCAAATGTGCCGTCATCGCGCATTGTGCGAAGCTGTTCAAGACGGTTAATTCTTGTGCGAATTGTGGTGAAGTTGGTAAGCATACCGCCAAGCCAACGGGCATTGACATAAGGCATACCGCAATGCTCAGCTTCTTCTTTGATAGAATCCTGAGCCTGTTTCTTTGTACCTACGAAAAGAATATCGCCGCCGTTTTTAGCTATTTCGCAAGCAAAAAGATATGCTTCGTTAAGCTTTTTAACGGTCTTCTGAAGGTCGATAATGTAGATACCGTTTCTTTCTGTGAAAATGTACTCAGCCATTTTCGGGTTCCAACGTCTTGTCTGATGTCCGAAATGAACACCGGCTTCAAGAAGTTGTTTCATTGATACAACTGCCATAATTTTTTCCTCCTGAGGTTTTACCTCCATCCCGCCTCTGATAACGGAAATCACCTTGTATCGCGGTGACACCCAACCGAACACGGCGGAATGTGTGTATTTATTAACTGCCTTTAAAGACAGCTTGAATATTATATCATAGTCGCCTTTTATTTGCAAGTGTTTTTTATATTATATATTATTATCCTTTTGTTCCTTAGATGCTTTGGCTTCCCTTTTTGTAATTATTCGGTAATAAATCAGCCCCACAAGGCTTATAACTACAGTAGAAATAAGGAAAATTATCGCGAGTTTGTATTTTTTAAAGCCTAAAGCATCGCCCGCCGCGGTGGATGTTATAATCGATGGAATTCTCGCAACCGATACAACAAATATCCAGTAGGAAAATTTGATGTTCGTAAGCCCCGCAAAATAAGAAAGCAGGTCTTTTGGTGTCCCCGGCAGAAGCATTACGATAAATGTTATAAGATTAAGCCGCTTTGTGTCCTTTAAGAATTTGAGCGACCTTATTTTCTCGACCGAAAAGAAAACCTCAACCACCCTGACGCCCAGGGTTCTTACAAGCCCGAAAACAATCATACTGCCGATAATTATGCCGATCATTGTAAGCAATGTTCCCTCAATGGTTCCAAAGGCATAGCCGGCGCCGATTTCAAAAGGCTCGCCCGGAACTATAGCGATAACCACCTGAAAAACAATCATACCGATAAACGCGATTTTGCCGAGAATTCCATGCGAATCGACCCACAAGCGGAACTGTTCCGGCTCGGAAACAAAATTTATAAGCGGCTTGCCTATAAAAATGCAAATAATCGCCACAAAAGCGGCGGTAAGTATAAGCATTAAAACCGTTATGATTTTCTTTGTTTTCTCGTTCATATATAAAATTCTCTTTTCGGTGATTGGTATTTATCTATTATGTTACCCTAAACCATATATAAAATCAAGTTTATATCTTGAAATATTTGTTTTGTTGTGATAATATAACCCTTGAAAGGAGTCTTTTTTATGAAAAACGAATATGATTATCTTGTAGGATACAGCCGTGTTGATATAACACCCACCGAATCGGTTCCGCTTGGTGGCTACGGCAGTACGCTCAAAAGGATGTCCAGGGTTATAAGGGACCGCATTTATGCGAGTTGTATCGCAATTACCGACAGAAGCGATAACACTATTATCCTTATAAGTATGGACCTTGTAAACACAAATGTTAAAATAGTTGAAGCGGCGAGAGAAAACATTGAGAAAATGTTTGGTGTAAGCCAAAATAACATTATGATCGCTTCAACCCATACCCATGCTTCAGTCGATACCTTTGCCGATTACCCGGCGGTGGAAAAATACAATGAAGATATGGGCTCAAAGTTGCTTCCCGCGGCGGCGGCTATTGCCCTTGCAGACCGCAGAAAAGCAAAACTTTATATGGGTGATACCTTTACCGATCACCTGAACTTTATAAGGCATTACAAAGCCATCCCCACCGATGGCAGAGAGCCGTTTTATTTCGGTGATAACCATATTGACGGCAAGCTTGATGATGACCTTGTGGCTCACCATAGCGAGCACGCAAGCAAAATATATGAAAAACTGCATCTTTTAAAGTTTGAGCGCGAGCTTGGCAAAGACCTTTTGCTTTGTAACTGGCGCGCCCATGCAACCCTTTGCAGCGGTCTTAAGGTTTATGATTTATCGGCTGATTTTATCGGTGATACAAGAAAAATAGTTGAAGATAAAACCGATTGTTATTTCACATTTTTCCAGGGTGCGGCGGGCAATGTTAACCCGAAATCGAGAATAAAAAGCGAAGAAAGAGCGCTTGACAGTGTCTCCTATTCAATGCTTTTATCGGATTATATTCTTGATGCCGCAAAGAATATGGAATATGTAAAGCCGGCAGAAATTAAAGTTCTTCGCCGTATGCACGAAGCGGATATAAACCACACAAAAGACCATTTAAGAGATAAGGCGAAAGCCGTTTCCGATTTTTATAAACAATCGGGCGACCGCAAAACCGCCAACCAGATGGCAAAGGAAATCGGTCTTTTCAGCGTATATGAAGCAAACGCGGTTGTAGGCCACGCGGCGGCTCCGCTTACATCTTTAATAGAAATGAATGTTATAACCCTCGGCGACCTTGCAATGATAACCGCGCCAAACGAGCTTTTTGATTGTCTTTCTGAATATGTTGAAAGCAAAGCGCCTTTTAAAAAGGTTTTAACTCTCGGCTACTGCAACGGCAAAAAGGGGTATATCCCCTCTCGCGCGGCTTATGAGTACGGTTGCTATGAGGCGGATATCGGTCTTTATGCGCCGGGCACTCTTGAGGGCGTTGCCGATGCATTTCTTGAAATGTTAAACGAAATTAAATAATTATCTTATAAAAATTTGGGAGGGATAGTATGAAGCACGAAATCTTGCTTACTGCCCCTCCCATTATTCGTGATTTTTTGACATACAGCGAAACCATCAAAGGCAAATCTTCGCTTACTGTTGAGGAATATTACCACGATTTGCAAACCTTTTTCAGGTATTTGCTTTTAGTTCGCGGCAAGGTTCCGCCCGATACAGAGTTTGAAAAGGTTGATATTTCTAGTGTCGATGCCGAGCTTGTGTCTACTGTTACGGTATCTGACCTTTATGCTTTTATAGTTTTTTGCAAGGATGAGCGGTCTAATTCCGCCGCCACAAGGGCGAGGAAAACTTCTACTCTTCGCGTTTTCTTTAAATACCTTCATTCGCATATCCATTTAATTGATGACAACCCCGCGCTTATGCTTGAAGCCCCAAAGCTTAAACAAGCACTGCCGAAGCATTTAACCCTGGAAGACTCCATCGACCTGCTAAACGCCGTTGACGGCCCTAACAAGGAGCGCGATTATGCAATAATCACCCTGTTTTTAAACTGCGGAATGCGTTTGTCCGAGCTTTGCGGGCTGAACCTTGGCGATATCAGGGATGACGGCACAATAAGACTGCTCGGTAAAGGCAACAAAGAGCGCATTGTTTATATGAACAGCGCCTGTGTTGACGCGGTTAAGGCTTATCTTATGGTGCGCCCGAATGAGGGTGTAAAATACACCGATAAAAACGCTCTGTTTATAAGCCGAAACAAACGGCGAATAAGCAATAAAACGGTTCAGCATATTGTTAAAACCTATCTTGAAAAAGCGGGACTTGGCGACCGCGGACTATCCACCCACAAGCTTCGCCATACCGCCGCAACGCTTATGTATCAGCACGGGAATGTTGATATAAGGGTGCTAAAAGATATATTGGGTCATGCAAACCTCGGCACAACGCAGATATATACCCATATTTCCGATAAGCAGGTTAAAAAAGCCATCGACTCTAACCC
>CAMPCO010000005.1 GCA_946646305.1 uncultured Clostridia bacterium
CTTACAACACTCTTTGAAAACTCGATATGGCCGGCATCGTTGGGGTGAACGCAATCGGCAGAATAGTATTTTATATCGTGCGGGACCATATCTATTCCTTCGATTACGGTTATATTATCAAGGCCTTCAATAGACTCCTTGATTGTTGCCGCTATATCGGAAAACTCTTTAAAGTTTGGCTTCTCTTTGTAGTCGTTTCGCCAGATGGGCATAAAAGCGAAAATCTTGGCTCTCGGGTAATGTTTTCTGATACTTGTGTAAAACTCGCGGCTTCGCTCGCGGGTCAGTTCTCTGGTCATTCCCGGTTTCGCCCAGTGGTTTGTGCCGTAGGCAACGGTGATATAATCGGGGTCTAAATCTTCCTTTTCTTCTACAAGCCATGGGCAGAATTTTTCGCCGCCTATCGCTTTGCATATCTCTTCCGCATCAAAAAGTTCCGATAAAGCAACGCCGTATCTGTTTTGCGGATGAACGCAGTCATAACCTTGTGTTATTGAGTCGCCGTAGGTGATAAGCGTTTTTGTATGCCTTACCGGTGTAAAGGTGCTGCCGTCATCAAGCTCGATTTCGGCAATATGAGAACATACAAGCGGCGGCATAAAGATGCAAACTTTTTTGTCTCCCGCGGGCAGGGTGTAGGTCTCATCATATTCATAAATATCGCCCTTTAATCTGCCCTGCAAAAAGCCTACAAGCTTGCCATCTGCCACAACATCCTGCGAAAAATATGTTCTGCTGCCGCCGGGGGTCATTTTGCCTTTAATTCTAAGTTTTAAACTGTTGGTTTTAAAGGTTATTTTCATACCGGAGGAAGAATAGTTTCTCGGGTTGTATTCCGATTCGGCATATCTTTTTTCCTGTTTTTCGGTAAATCTTGAAAAACGGATATAGCCATCATTTATGTAATACTTAACAAAACCCTCGGTAGCGCTGATAATTTGTTCAAAAGAAAGAATCATAAAATATCCCCTTAAATATTATTTACAGGTATTTATTATAGATTTGTTTTTATAAAAAGTCAAATAAATTTGGGTTGCATAAGAATGGACTTTATGGTAACATAATAATATAAAGTATAGATTTATTCTCGGGTGAAAAATATGAAGCTTTTTGTTCGTATATGTTGTATTGCCGTTGTCGCGGCGCTGGTGCTCGGCACTTTTGCCATACTTCTTTATACCGGCACGGTATAAAAAGGAAAGTGAGGATTTTTTATGGGCGTAACCCTTAATCCCGACAAAAAGATAGTGGATGTTATAAAAGAAGGCCTTGAAAGAACAGGCGGCTATTGCCCTTGCAGAAGGGAAAGAACCCCCGAAACAAAATGTATGTGTGAAGAGTTCAGAAATCAGATAGCTGATCCCGATTTTGAAGGCTTTTGCCACTGTATGCTATATTATAAAACGAAAGAGTGATATTATGACCGAAACAGTAATAACCAAAGAAAATTTTGTTGATGAGGTATTAAAATCCGGCACGCCGGTTCTTCTTGACTTCTGGGCTGATTGGTGCGGCCCTTGCAGAATGCTCAGCCCCGTTGTTGAGCAGTTTGCCGATAGCCATGATGATATAAAGGTTGGCAAGGTCAATGTTGATGAACAACCCGAGCTTGCCGATACATTTAATATTTCAAGCATTCCCGCTTTATTCGCTTTAAAGGATGGGGAAGTATTCGCTCAACGCGTTGGCTATTGCGAACTGAAAGATATTGAAGAACTTTTTAATAAGTAATCAAAAACCCTTATATCGGTTTTTCCGATATAAGGGTTTTTACATAAAAAAGTGAAAATGTTAACTTTTGTTACAAAATGTTAATTTCTGTGAAAAAATAACATAAAAATGTTAAATTTTTCTTGACAACGCCGCGGCGCGGTGTTAGTATAAATATGAAATATAAGGTTTATTGTATATTTTAATATATAAACAGGGAAAAGGAAGGTGAAAAGCGTGGGCGATGAAAGAAGAGAAATCATCAAAAAAATTCTTCGCGAAAACGGTGTTGTTTATCTGAAAGAACTCGAAGCGCTTTTCCCGGATCTTTCTTCCATGACGCTAAGGCGCGATCTTGAAAGCCTTGAAAAGGATGGCTTTGCGATAAAGATCAGGGGCGGCGCGAGATCCTCGGGTATTGATTTTACATCGACCGAGCAGATTTACAGCCATCGCGCCCAGCAAAATCTTGATGCCAAGCGCAAGATAGCGCAAAAGGCCCTTTCTTATATCGAAACGGGCAGAAGTGTTTTTCTCGATAGCGGCACTACCGTTATGGAACTTGCCAAGATTTTACCCGATGTAAATTTAAGCATTTTGACAAGCGGTCCCAATATCGCGATTGAAATTTTAAAAAAATATAACCCCACGGTAAACCTAATAGGCGGCATAATCAACCGCAACAATCTTTCCGTTTCAGGGGCGCATGCATTAAACTTTGTAAAAAGTGTTAATATCGATGTTGCCTTTATGGCGCCGGTAGGCGGCTCGGCGGAGGATGGTTTTTCCTGCGGCAATTATACCGAATATGAGGTTAAAAGGGCGGTTGTTAAAAAGGCGAACAAGGTTATTGTTCTTATGGACTCTTCAAAGCTTAGCCATAGCCTGCCGTTCACCTTTGCTTCTCTTAAAGAGATTGATATTTTAATTTCCGATGCCCGTTTTGACAGCGAGTTTTTAAAGGCGGCAAAAAACGCGGGTGTTGAAGTGATTATGGTTTAAAACCTTTAAGGCTTTAAAATAAATATTATTTGAAAGGATTGATATAAATGGCTACTGGCGTTCTTATGCCTAAGGTTGGTATCACGGTTGAAAGCTGTGTTATCACAAAATGGTATAAAAAAGAAGGCGATGCCGTAAGTGCAGGCGATGTGCTTTTTGCTTACGAAACCGATAAAGCATCGGTTGAAGAAGAAGCAAAGGTTGACGGAACTCTTATCAAGATTTTCGCCGGCGAAGGCGCAGATGTACCCTGCCTTACAAATGTTGCGGTAATAGGTAATCCCGGCGAAGATTACAGTCAATTCGCTCCCGCAACAGAAGAAGAGGAAGAAGAAAAAGCGGAAGAACCTGCTGCTGAGGTTGTAAAGACAGAAGCAAAAGCAGAAGAAACTCCCGCGGCGGCTCCCGTAAAGAGGGCAGAAGGCGAAATTCTTAAAATTTCTCCCCGCGCTCGCACACTTGCTGCAAAACTCGGTGTTGACCCGAATTTGGTTGCAGGTACCGGCCCCTATGGCAGAATAGTTTCATCCGATATTGAAGCGGCTGCAAAGGATGGCAAGGTATTCACAAAGGCGGCTCTCGGTGCAGAAGGCGCGGCAAATGTTTCCGGCACAGGTATCGGCGGCAGAGTTACGCTCAGTGATTTGGCTAACGCTCCTGCTGCGGCAGAGGCGGCACCTGTTGCAGAATATGAGGATGTTCCGCTTTCCAATGTAAGAAAGATTATTGCCCGTTCGATGACCACCTCTCTTTCCACCATGGCTCAGCTTACAAACAATACATCTTTCGATGCTTCGGCACTTTTAAAATACCGCAAGCTTCTTAAAGAAAAGGGCGAGGCTCTCGGTGTAAACGGTATCACCATTTCCGATATCATCATCTATGCCGTTTCCCGTACCCTTAAAAACCATCGTTCACTCAATGCTCATCTTTTGGATGACAAAATGAGATACTTTAACGGTGTTCATATCGGTATTGCCTGCGATACCGAGAGAGGACTTTTGGTTCCCACTCTTTTCAATGCAGATAAGATGTCTTTGCTTGAAATCTCCAAGAAATCAAAAGAAATCATTGCCGATACCAAGGCGGGTAAGGTTTCTCCCGATCTTTTGCAGGGCGCTTCCTTTACCGTTTCAAACCTCGGTACAATGGGCATTGAAAGCTTCACCCCCGTTATCAATCCTCCCCAGACCGGTATTTTGGGTCTTTGCGCAACAGTTGAGCGCGTTCGCACTGTAAACGGTCAGATAACAACCTATCCGGCAATGGGTCTTTCCCTTACCTATGACCACAGAGCAGTAGACGGCGCACCCGCTTCGTTGTTCCTTAAAGAACTTTGCACAAACCTTGAAAATATCGACCTGCTTCTTGCTAAATAAGGAGTAATCTTATGGAAATATATGATTTAATCGTTTTGGGCGGCGGCCCTGCGGGTTATCTTGCAGGCGAGCGTGCCGGCCATGCGGGACTTAAAACACTTGTTATTGAAGAGCGCGCTCTCGGCGGTGTTTGCCTTAATGAAGGCTGCGTTCCTTCAAAAACATTTTTAAACAGCGCAAAAATCTTTGAGCATGCAAACGGCGGCGGCGAAGCCTACGGTGTTACAACAACCGGCGCTTCCATCGACCAGAAAAAGGTTGTTGAGCGCAAAAACCGCGTTGTAAAAACCCTGGTTGGCGGCGTTGGAATGCAGCTTAAAAAGAATAAGGTTGATGTTGTTATGGCGCATGGCGACATAATCGGCAAAACCGAAGAGGGCTTTAAGCTTAAAGCCGATGGCAAGGAATACATAGGCAAGAAACTTATCATTGCCACAGGTTCCGAAGCCGTTGTTCCGCCCATCCCGGGACTTCGCGAGTCGGTTGAAAGCGGCTTTGGTCTTACAAACCGCGAAATACTCGATCTTGAAGTAATTCCCGAAAAACTCGTTGTAATCGGCGGCGGCGTTATCGGTCTTGAAATGGCTTCTTATTTCAATTCCGTAGGCAGTAAGGTTACTGTTATAGAAATGCTTGACCATATCGCCGGCAATACCGATCGCGAAATTTCCGAAATTCTCAAAAAGAATTATGAAAAGAAGGGTGTTACCTTCAAACTCGGTTGCAAGGTTACTTCTGTCGGCGAGAATTATGTTGAATATGAAGAAAACGGCAAACTCTTTAAGGCTCCTGCAGATAAGGTTCTTATCTCTATCGGCCGCAGACCTGTAACAAAGGGCTTTGGTCTTGAAAATCTTCATGTTGAAATGGATCGTGCGGCAATTAAGACCGATGAAACGGGCAGAACCAATATCTCAGGCCTTTATGCTACCGGCGATGTAAACGGCGTTCTTATGCTTGCTCATACCGCTTACCGTGAGTCGGAAGTTGCCGTTAACAATATAACCGGCAAAAAGGATGTTATGCGCTATAATGCCATTCCTTCGGTTATTTATACCAACCCCGAAGTTGCTTCTGTAGGTCTTACCGAAGAAGCCGCAAAGGCAAAGGGTTATGAAGTTAAAACCGTTACAACCTCGATGATGTTCTCCGGCCGTTATGTTGCCGAAAACGAGGGTGGAGACGGAATATGCAAATTAGTTGTTGATACAGCTCACAATCGCCTTTTAGGCGTTCATATGATAGGAAACTATTCTTCCGAAATCATCTATGGCGCAGGTCTTATGATAGAAACCGAATTGCGCATAGAGGATATAAAAGAACTTGTTTTCCCGCATCCGTCTGTTTGTGAGATAATACGCGAAGCGCTATTTATGATATAAAGGAGAGAAAATTATGCCAAAGAATCAATTTGTCCACCATGACGAAATGAGAAAAGCCGGCAAAATTAAGTTTACCGACATTCCCGTAAACCAGTACAAAAAAACCATCAAACAGGAACTAGAAGAGGGCAACTTCACAAAGAAAGACCTTTTGGGTATCTATGAAGATATGCTCGCTATCCGTGAGTTTGAAACCATGCTTCAAACCATTAAGCTTGAAGCAAACTACAATGGCAAAGACTTTACCTATCCCGGTCCTTCCCACCTTGCTATCGGTGAAGAAGCAACCGCAGTAGGTCAGGCTTATTTGCTTGATGAAAACGACTTCATCTTCGGTACTCACCGCAGTCACCACGAAGTTATCGCCAAAGGTCTTTCCTGCATCAGAAAGATGTCCGATAAGAAGCTTATCGAAATTATGGAAAGCGTTCAGGGCGGCAGAATTTATAAGCTTATAAAAGAAAAATCAACCGCAAAGAACACAAAAGACCTCGCAAGAGATTTCTTCCTCTATGGCCTTATGGCAGAACTTTTTGCCAAGGATAACGGCTTCTCCCGCGGTCTCGGCGGTTCTATGCACGCATTCTTCCTTCCTTTCGGTATCTTCCCGAACAACGCCATCGTTGGCGGTTCTGCTCCGGTTGGTACAGGTGTTGCGCTCTTCAAAAAGTGCAATAAGAAGAAGGGTGTTATCGTTGCCAATGCAGGTGACGGTGCGGCAGCCCGCGGCCCTGTTTATGAGTCAATGAACTTCGCTAATATGGACCAGTACAGAGAACTCTGGGAAGATGGCTATAAGGGCGGTCTCCCGATAATCTATAACTTCAATAACAACAGCTACGGCATGGGCGGTCAGACCAAGGGTGAAACCATGGCTTACGGCGAACTTGCCCGTCTTGGCGCAATGGCTAAAAACGGCATGCACGCAGAACGCGTTGACGGTTGGAATCCGCTCGCACTTATCGATGCTTACCGCCGCTTAAAGCCGGTAGCCGAAAGCGGCGAAGGCCCCGTTCTTTTGGATGTTGTAACCTATCGTCTTTCCGGCCACTCCACTTCCGATGTTATGTCTTACAGAACTAAGGAAGAACTTGAAGAATGGCAGGCACACGATCCGATAGTTGCTTATCCTGCTGACCTTATTAAAGCAGGCGCCGCAACCAAGAAGGATATCGAAAAAGCACAAAAGGTTGCCGCAGAACGCAATCGCGCTATGTTCGAGCTTGCTTCCGATCTTGAAATCTCTCCTTATACCGATTATAAAGAGCATCCCGATTTCATCGAGAACTTTATGTTCTCACGCGAAAAAGCTCCGAAACTTTCCGATGATAAGCCCGATGTATGGCTTACCAAGGAAGAGAACCCCCGTGTTCAGCAGATAAAGAACAAGGCTCGTTATGCTTATGATGAAAAGGGCAAGGAATACTCAAAAGCAAAGGTATTCTCCATCCGTGATGCTTTGTTTGAGCCTATTCTCGATAAATTCTATGAGGATCCGACCCTCGTAGCTTACGGCGAAGATGTTCGTTACTGGAACGGCGCCTTCTCCGTATATCGTGGTCTTACCGAGGCTCTCCCTTACCACAGACTCTTCAATGCTCCGATTTCCGAATCGGCTATCGTTGGTACCGCTGTTGGTTATGGTATGGCAGGCGGCCGCGCTCTTGTTGAGCTTATGTATGCCGACTTTATCGGTTGCGCAGGCGATGAAATCTTCAACCAGCTCGCTAAATGGCAGGCAATGTCTGCAGGCGGTCTTAAAATGCCGGTTGTTCTTCGTGTTTCGGTTGGTTCTAAATACGGTGCTCAGCACTCACAGGACTGGACCGCACTCTGCAACCACATCCCCGGACTTCAGGTTGTATTCCCGGCTACTCCTTATGATGCAAAGGGTCTTATGACCACCGCTCTTAACGGTACCGATCCTGTTGTATTCTTCGAGAGCCAGAGAATTTATGATATGGGCGAGCGCTTCCATAAAGAAGGCGTTCCGACCGAAAGCTATGAAATTCCGTTCGGCGAGCCCGATATCAAGAAGGAAGGTAAAGACATTACCATCCTCACCATCGGTGCAACCCTTTACCGTGTAATGGATGCAGTTAAGATTTTGGAAGAAAAATACGGTATCTCTGCAGAAGTTATCGATGCCAGAAGCGTAACACCTTTCAACTATGAAAAGGTTATTGAATCGGTTAAGAAGACCGGTAAGATCCTTCTCGCAAGCGATGCGGTTACCCGTGGTTCTGTTCTTAATGACTTCTCTCATAATATTTCAGAACTCTGCTTCGATTACCTCGATGCACCTCCGGCAATAGTAGGCGCTGAAAACTGGATTACACCTCCGTTTGAATATGATGCCGAATTCTTCCCGCAGGTATCCTGGATACTCGATGCAATCAACGAAAAACTTATCCCCTTAAAGGGACATGTTTCCACCAAGAATTACACGCCCACCGAACAAATCCGCAAGGCTAAATTAGGCGTATAATTAAATCTTTTAAGGATACGCAGCAAAACCTGTTGCGTATCCTTTCTTTTAAAACTATGATTATTATAAAAAACAAATCTTTTGACCCGTATTTTAACCTCGCCGCAGAAGAATATTTTATAAAAACCGCCAAAGAGCCTATGATTATGCTTTGGCGAAACGGTCCTGCGGTTATAGTTGGTGTTAATCAAAACACGGCGGCTGAAGTAAACCGCGAATATTGCGAAGAAAACGGAATTGCCGTTGTTCGCCGCCTTACGGGCGGTGGTGCGGTTTTTCACGATAAGGGTAATATAAACTACACCTATATCGAAAAAAACGACAGCACAAAATTCAGCAACTATTCGCTCTTTACAAAGGATATTATCGATTATCTAAAAACCCTGGGGCTTTGTGCCACACTTTCCGGCAGAAACGATGTGCTTATAGGCGATAAAAAGATAATGGGCAATGCCCAGTGTGTTAAATGCGGTAATATAATGCACCACGGATGTATTCTTTACTCGGCTGATTTGTCCCGCCTTTCAAAAGCGCTTAATGTCAGCCGCGCCAAGATAGAAAGCAAGGGGATAAAATCGGTATCTTCAAGGGTTGTAAATATTTCCGACTGCTTAAAACAGAATCTTTCATCCGATGATTTTCTAAAAGGTCTTGAATGTTTTCTTGAAAAAAGGTATAATTGTAAGGCAAGGGAACTATCTCACCTTGAAAAAGAGAAAATAGAAGCTATAAAAAGCGAAAAGTATCTGCTTTTTGATTGGAATTTCGGCTCTTCGCCCGATTATTCTTTTGAAAAAAGCGAAAAATTCCCCTTTGGAATTGTTTCGGTAAGATTTAATGTTCATAGCGGCGTTATCACCGACCTTAAAATCGAGGGTGATTTTTTCGGCAGTGAAGATATCCATGTGTTAGAAGAAAAAATAAAAGGCACAAAGCATTCATCTTCTTCGTTAGAAGCGGTGCTAAAGGGCGTGCCTACCGATTTGTTTATTAAAGGATGTAAAAGTTCCGATTTAATAAAATTATTTTTATAAGGAGAAAATTAAAAATGCGTATTTTCCTCGACAGTGCTAATATTGACGAAGTCAAGAAAGCATACGAAATGGGCGCCATAACAGGCGTTACCACCAACCCTTCAATCATCTCTCGCGAAAACAAAAAGTTTGATGATGTTTTGGGCGAAATACTTGATGTTATGGGAGAAGAAACCCTTGTTTTTGCAGAGGTTTTGGCTCTCGATGCAGAAGGTATGATTGAAGAAGGTCTTGCTCTTGCCAAAAAGAGCCCCAACATTGTAGTAAAAATTCCGGCATTGCCCGAAGGCTTAAAGGCAGTTAAGGCTTTGTCCGAAAAAGGAATAAAGGTTTGCGTAACCGTTTGCTTCGCCGCAACCCAGGCAATTCTTGCCGCCAATGCGGGCGCTTCTTTCGTAGCTCCCTTTGTAGGCAGACTTGATGATATCGGCGAAAACGGACTTAACCTTTGTGCCGATATTCGCGAAATCTTTGATGCTCAGGGCATTGAAACCAAGATTGTTGCGGCTTCTGTTCGCCATCCCGTTCATGTTACCGAACTTGCAAGAATGGGTGTTGATATTGCAACAATGCCTTTCAAGGTAATCAATCAGATGATTTTAAACCCCAATACCGACCGCGCCGTTGCAGGCTTCCTTAAGGATTGGGAAAAGGTTCCGAAATAATTTTCAAGTTTTTAAAACCGCAGGTTTTACCTGCGGTTTTGCATTTTATTGATATTTGGGAAAAATATGATATAATAAGAACATAAATTATAAAAAAGGGGGCGATTACCATAAAGAAAACCGGGCGAACTAAAACCAGTGTTAAAAACAAACGCGGTATTCCTTTGCAGGCGAGAATAATTGTTTCGGCATTTCTTATTCTTTTCCAAATAGTTTTCCTCTTTGCCCTGCTTTATAATATCTACGATTATGCGGTTATCTATACCTTGCAGGAAATAGCGGGCATTATAATGGTAATCGTGCTTTTAAATCGCCGCGGGCAGAGGATATACAACACCGCGTGGATAATACTTATCCTCATTTTCCCGATATTCGGTATCAGCGCGTATATGCTTTGGGGCGGCGCAAGGTTTACACCCCGTTTCCGCAAAAAAATGCGCGAATGCGAGCTTAGATATAAGCATATTCTTGAAGATGACCGCGCCGTTCACGAAGAACTGCATGTTATAGATAATGCCAAGGCAACCGATGCCGACTATTTAACAAGGGAATCTAACTACCCGCTGTATAAAGACTCAACGGCGGAATATTTTTCACCGGGCGAAGAGTTCTGGCCGCGCTTTTTATCGGAACTTGAAATGGCGGAAGATTATATATTCTTAGAGTTTTTCATAGTTGCCGAAGGTGTCTTTTGGGACAGTATTTATAAAATATTAAAATCCAAGGCAAAAGCCGGGCTTGATGTAAGGATAATATTTGATGATTTCGGCTCTATAAAACGCCAGAGAAAAGATTTTATAAAGCGGCTCAAAAAGGCGGGTATAAGGGTTGCCGTTTTCAACAAAATCGGGCCTTCTTTCTCCCTTTTTATGAACAACCGCGACCATCGTAAAATAGCCGTTATAGATGGCAAAACCGCCATAACCGGCGGCATAAATCTTGCAGATGAATATGTAAACGAGATCGAGCGCTTCGGCTATTGGATGGACTCTGCAACCATTATAAAGGGCAAAGCGGTAACAAGCTTCCTTTATATGTTTTGCGTTATGTGGGAGTTCACAACGGGACAAAAGGTGGATATAAACGCCTTTTACCGTAATTACAGGGTTGCAAACGCCACAGGCTTTGTTCAGCCATATAGCGATAGCCCGCTTGATACAAGAAACCCCGCAAAGGGAATATATATGCGAATTATAAGCGGCGCGGCGCGATATGTTTATATCTGCTCGCCCTATCTTATAATCGATGACACCATGCGCGAGGTTTTAAAAATGGCGGCAAAATCGGGTATAGATATCAGAATTATCACACCCCATATCCCCGATAAATGGTATGTTCATCCGGTTACCCAGTATAATTATCTCGAGCTTATGGAAAGCGGTGTTCGTATTTTTGAATACACCCCCGGCTTTATCCATTCAAAACTCTTTGTCTGCGATGACAAGGTCGCCACAATAGGCACCGTAAATATGGACTATCGCAGTTTTGCTCTGCATTTTGAATGCGGCGCATGGATGTATGATACCGATGCCGTTTATAAGGCGCGCGACCATATTTTTGAAATTCTAAAAGACTGCGAAGAGATAACAGTTGATGTTTGGCGTAAAAAACCGGCGGGGCAAAGGCTTAAATGCTGGCTGCTTAATTTGCTCGCGCCGTTTATGTAAAAAGAAAGGTGATATTATGAAAAAGTTTTTTAGTGTTATAACCGCTATTTCCACCGCGCTTGCCGCTATCTACGGAATAATGGCACTGCTCGACAGATTAAAAAATCGCCAACCGGATGTCGTTTATTTCGACACCAAGGATGATGAAGAAAAATAGAGCTTAAAAGGGTCGGGAAACCGACCCTTTTTTATATAATAAATATTGATAATTTAATAAAATGATGATATAATTAAACTGTATATTGGCTCAAAAGGGGTGAATAGGCAGTGGCTTTAAAAAAATGGATAATCGGCAAACCTGATAGACAGGCCGCAAAACTTTTAGCGGAAGAATGCGATGTTGATCCGTTTGTGGCGCTTATAGCCGTATCGCGCGGCATAACCGAAGCCGCTGAACTTGAACAGTATCTCTCCACCGAATGTTATCTTTCCGACCCGAGAGAGCTTGCCGATATCACCCTTGCCGCCGATATTATAAACGCCGCAATAGAAAATAAAGATAAAATCGCGGTTTACGGCGACTATGATTGTGACGGTATTGTTTCAACCGCTTTGCTTTATGATTATCTATCCTCCCGCGGGGCAGATGTTGTTACATATATTCCCGACAGACTAAATGAAGGCTATGGTATGAATAATGCCGCCATTGATAAACTGAACTCAATGGGAGTTAAGGTCATAGTTACGGTGGATAACGGTATATCCTCTGTAAATGAGGTAGAGTATGCCAACTCGCTTGATTTAACCGTTGTTATAACCGACCACCATATTCCGCCTCCGGTTTTGCCGGAAGCGGCGGCGATTGTTGACCCCAAAAGACCCGACTGCGGCAGTTCTTTTAAGGAAATATGCGGGGCAGAGGTTGCCTTTAAGCTTTGCTGTGTTCTTGATGATAAAGAGCCCGAGCAGATGATTTCCCGCTATGCCGATTTATTATCCATCGCCGTAATAGGTGATGTTATGCCCCTTATCCACGAAAACCGCGCCATTGTAAGAGAGGGTATAAAAAAGATAAGGCGCAACCCGTCTCTCGGAATATCGGCTATTATAAATTCCGCCGGTGTTGACAGAAATGCCATAACATCGGGCAGAATATCTTTTGCCATAACTCCCCGCATAAACGCGGCGGGCAGAATGGGCTCGGCGGATAGGGCGCTGGACCTTTTGCTTTCAACCGATACACTTAAAGCCCTGACCATTGCCGGAGAAATAGATGCGGATAATTCCCGCCGCCAGGCGGTAGAGCGCGAAATAACCGAACAGGCGATAGCCATTATCGAAAATAACGGATATTACAACGATAGGGTAATTGTTGTAGAGGGTAAAGATTGGCATCTCGGTGTTACGGGCATTGTGGCATCGAGAATATGCGAAAAATACGGCAAACCCGCTATCGTTTTATCCAATAGCGGTGAGAATTATCACGGTTCAGGCAGAAGCCATGACGGCTTTAACCTTTTTGATGCCATATTTGCGGCAAGTGAACATCTTGTTCGCTACGGCGGCCATGCCCAGGCGGCAGGTATAACGGTAAGACCTGAAAAGATTGCCGATTTCAGAAAGGCTGTAAATGATTATGCCGCAACTCTTCCTTATGCCATTCCGTCTATAAATATAGATTTCAAGTTAAACCCGGCGGCTATGTCGGTAGATATGGCGCATACCATAAAACAGCTTGAACCCTTCGGGCATAAAAACCCGTTGCCCGTTTTCGCTCTTATGGGTGTAACGCTGGACAGAATAACCGAACTTTCAGGCGGCAAGCATTTAAAACTAATCTTTACAAAAGGAGATTGCCGTTTTGATGCCCTGCTTTTTAATACAACCCGCGAAAAGTTTTGCTTTTCTGTAGGCGATTGCCTTGATTTGGCGGTAACCCTTGATACAAATTACTTCCGCGAGCAGTATAATCTTTCGGTTCTTATAAAAGCCATAAGAACATCGAATATAGATGAGGAAAAGGCATTTTTTGAAAAAGAAAAATTAGAGGAATATTTAAGCGGCAAATCTGTTTCAAAGGATATTTTGCTGCCCTCTCGTGAAGAGATAGGAATAATCTATAAAGAAATAAAGGGCGGCATCGCTTTAAAGGAAAGAATAATCTATCTGCATTTAAGCGATATAGGTTATGCCAAAACAAATATAGCGCTTAAAACCCTTGCGGAATTAGGACTTATAACCGAAAACGGCGGGGCTTTGACCTGCCCGCCAAGTTCTGCTAAAACCGACCTTTATGCCTCTAAAACATATAATGAATTATCGAAAGGGGGAATATGATTTATGACCGAAACGGAAAAACGAGATTATGAAGATTTATGCGAATGTCTTAAAAAACAGGGCGGTAATTACGACCTGGCGCTTATTAAGTCTGCCTTTGAATTCTGCGTTGAGTCACATACCGGTCAAAAGCGCTGGACAAATGAAGATTATTATATTCATCCGGTAAATGTTGCAAAAATCATAGTTTCCCTCGGTATGGACAGTCAGTCAATAGCGGCGGCGCTTTTGCACGATGTTGTTGAAGATACAAAGGCGAGCGTTGATGATATAAAGAAAATGTTCGGCGAGGATGTCGCTCTGCTTGTGGATGGTGTTACAAGAATAAATAAACTAACCATCGTTTCAAAAGAAGAAGAGCGCGCCGAGTCGCTGAGAAAAATGCTTATAGCCATGGGCAAGGATATAAGGGTTATTATCATAAAACTTGCCGACCGCCTTCATAATATGCGAACAATCGATGCAATACCAAAGGAAAAACAACGCGATAAATCGCGTGAAACCCTTGAAATCTATGCGCCTATTGCCCATAGGCTCGGTATCAGACCTGTTAAGGAAGAACTTGAAGATATAGCCATAAAGCATCTCGACCCCGTGGCATACAGTGAAATAGAAGGACTTTTAAAGGTTCAAAAAGCGCAGAGAGATATAATCTTAAATGATATTAAATCCCGCATAGAAGAACGGGTTAAGGCAGAAATGCCCGGAACAAATATGACCTTTCAAAGCCGTGTTAAATCTATTTACGGCATTTACAGAAAGATGTATTTACAGGGCAGAGATTTTGATGAGATTTACGATGTTTATGCCATCCGCATTATAACCGACACCGTTTCCGATTGTTATAATGTTCTAGGCATTATGCATGATATTTTCCGCCCGATACCCAATAGGTTTAAAGATTATATTTCCACCCCTAAGCCCAATATGTATCAGTCGCTTCATACCACCGTTATCGGCAGAGAGGGTATCCCTTTTGAAATACAGATAAGAACCTATGAAATGCACCACACTGCTGAATACGGTATCGCGGCGCACTGGAAATATAAAGAGCATATAACCCAAAACGATGAAAAGATGGAAAAGCGCCTTGCGTGGATAAGGCAAATTCTTGAAGATAATGACTCATCGGGCGATGCAACCGACCTTGTAAGAAGTATAAAAATCGACCTCTCGCAAGAGGATGTTTTCGCCGTGACACCTAAAGGCGATATAATAAACCTGCCCATGGGCTCTACCGTTGTGGACTTTGCTTTTGCCATCCATTCGGAGGTTGGCATAAAAATGATAGGCGCTAAGGTTGACGGCAAAATCGTTCCGATAAACCATGTTATAAACACCGGTGAGGTTATAGATATTCTGACCTCATCCCAAGCGGGCAGGGGACCCAGCCGCGATTGGCTTAATATCGCGGTTACAAACTCTGCAAAAGCAAAGATAAGGCAGTGGTTTAAAAAGGAAAAACGCGCCGAGAATATCGAAACCGGCAAAGCCGATATCGAAAGAGAAATGCGCAGAGAGAATATGCATTTCGAAAACGAGAGCGCCGAGGAGCAGTTTTTGGAAGAAACCGCCAAGCGGTATCATTATAACGACTGCGAAGAGTTTTTCGCCGCAATCGGCTATGGCGGAATATTGCTTTCAAATATTATGCCGCGCCTTCGCGAGGAATATAACAAGAAAAATGCCGACAAAAAGCCAAAAACATTTGATGATATTAAGGCAAAGCATACCACCGCTTCCACCGAAGGGGTTGTTGTTGAAGGAATTGATAACTGCCTTATAAAACTTTCAAAATGCTGCGCCCCGCTTCCCGGGGATGATATTATCGGCTTTATAACCCGCGGGCACGGCGTTTCAATTCATAAAAGAGATTGTAACAATGTGCCAAAGGATCTTTCATCCTGTGAAGAACCCGACAGATGGATACATGCGCATTGGTCGGGCGATTTAGGCGCAGGGTTCAGCACAACCATTCAGCTTGCCGCAGTCGACAGAGCCGGGCTTCTCGGCGATATTATGAATGTTGCTTATAATATGCATCTGGCGGTTCATTCTCTAAACGCCCGTAAATTAAAGGGCGGCGACAGTGTAATAACCGTCACCATAAATGCGGAAAGTGTTGAGCACTTAAAAAGCATAATTTTAAAGCTTGAAAAAATAGAAGGCATTTATAATGTCGAAAGGGTAGTACAATGAAAGCGGTCATCCAAAGGGTAAAAAACGCATCCGTTTCGGTCGGAGGTTCGGTCTGCGGCAGTTGCCGGGAAGGGTTTTTAATTCTCTTTTGCGCGGTCGAGGGCGATAGCGAAGAAGATATTGACATATTAGCCCAAAAAACCGTAAATCTTCGCGTTTTAGAGGATGAAAACGGCAAGATGAACCTGTCCCTTTTAGATAAGGCGGGCGAGGTTCTCTGCATTTCTCAGTTTACCCTGGCGGCAGATACCAAAAAAGGCAACCGCCCATCCTTTGTAAAAGCGATGGAGCCTGAAACCGCTTCAAAATATTATGATTTATACTGCGAAAAATTAAAAGAATACGGCATAAAGCGGGTGGAAAAGGGAATTTTCGGCGCAGATATGAGCGTTTCGCTTATAAATGACGGACCCGTTACCATCATTCTTGATACCGATACTTGGAAAAAACATTAAAGGGTAATAATATGGCAAAAGAAAAGGTTTTCCTGCTTCTTAAAAACAATAGAATAAGGTATTCAAATTGCTATGGAATATTAAGCGATGGCGGGGCGGTTGTTATAGACCCCGGCAAGTGCGATGAAAGAATAGTTTCTTTTCTTAACGATAATGCCGATAAGCAAAGATTTATAATCATCACCCATGCTCATTATGACCACCTTTTGGGCGCGGAGGAACTGCGGCAAAAAACAGGCGTTCCGATAGCGGCGGCAAAGGGCAATATGGATGATGATATGGTGATAAGGCTCGCCCCCACCCGTATGTTCAGAAGAGAAGACGGGCTCACTTTAAAATGCGACCGCGAGCTTTTTGATGGCGAAATCTTTAAAGTCGGCGATATGGATATAAAGGTTTTAATAACCCCGGGCCACTCAAAGGGCAGCGCCTGCTTTCTTATAAACGATAATCTTTTCAGCGGGGATACCCTCTTTCGCGGAACGGTCGGTGCCACCACCTTCCCCGGCGGCGATGCGGCGGAAATGCTTGAAAGCATAAGGCGGCTTAAAAAACTCGACCCGGCGATAAAGGTTTTCCCCGGCCACGAGGAGTCAACCACCATAGCAGAAGAACTGATGTTTAACCCTTTTATGAGGTATTAAATGATAATTTGTAATCTAACGGATAAAAAGTTCAATTACGAATTTGAAAAGGTAGCAAGGCTTTTTTATCCTTTTGAGAGAATAACGGTTGTAAACGAGGAGACACAAGGCGATAATACCGCCGTTTGTGAAGAAGAAATCGGCGAAAACTTTATAAATCTTTCGGTAAAAGCGGAAATAAACGGAAAAGCATATAACCTGGCAGAAGATGTAAAAGGTGATATTTTACCGCAGGAAAAGGAAAGAAAACTATCGGTTTTGCTTTATAATATTCTTTGCCGCGCAACCGAAAAAAGACCCCCTTGGGGAATTCTAACGGGTGTGCGCCCGGCAAGGCTTTATCTTGCAACCGTTGAGCAAATGGGCAAAGAAGCCGCAAACAGGTATTTTTTAGATGAACTGCTTGTAAGCCCTAAAAAAATATCCCTTTGCGAAGCGGTGGCAGAAAGGGAAGACAAAATAATAAAATCTTCTGCCGACCGCGATTTCAGCCTTTATATTTCCATCCCGTTTTGCCCTTCAAGATGTTCTTATTGTTCCTTTGTTTCCCATTCGGTGGAGAGTGCTGCAAAGCTTATTCCCGATTATATAGATTATCTCTGCCGCGAAATAGAAATAACCGCAAATAAAGCCGGGGCGGCAAATCTTCATCTTAAAACCATCTATATGGGCGGCGGAACACCCACAACCCTTTCGGCAGAAGAACTAAAAAGGGTTATAGATAAGGTCTTTGAGTGCTTTGATACGAGCAAAGTTTCGGAATTTACCGTTGAGGCGGGCAGACCCGATACAATAACCGAAGAAAAACTGAAAGTTATAAAACAAAGCGGCGTTACAAGAATCAGTGTCAACCCGCAAACGCTTTGTGATGATGTTTTAAAAGCCATCGGCAGAAAACATACAAGCCGCCAGTTTTATGATGCTTTCAGCCTTGCAAGGAAAGCAGGACTTAATAATATAAACTGCGACCTTATCGCGGGGCTTCCCACCGATGATATTAAGGGCTTTAGTTACACATTATCGGAAATTATAAAACTTTCCCCCGAAAGTATCACCGTACACGCTCTTTCAATGAAACGCGCCGCGAATATAAACCAAAACTCGGAAAAAAGCGATATTTTAGCCGATACCTTTGCAGAGAGTGCGGTAAGCCTTGCGGCTGAAACCCTGAATAAAAACGGCTATCTGCCTTATTATACTTACAGGCAGAGCAAAACGGTCGGCAATCTTGAAAATGTCGGCTATTCAAAAGAGGGGTATGAAGGGCTTTATAATGTCTTTATTATGGATGAAACCCATACCATTCTTGCCGTGGGTGCATCGGCGGTTACAAAACTAAAGTCGGATACATCCGGCGAAATAAAACGGATTTTCAACTATAAATACCCTTATGAGTACATAAATCATTTTGATAAACTAATGGAAGAAAAGCAGCAAATTGAATGCTTTTTTAATAACAAATAAATAAAGTGAGGTAAATATTATGGAATTTTTTGATGATGCGGTAAATAAGACAAAAGAGGTTTTCGATGTTGTTTCAAAGAAAACGGGCGAGGTTATAAACACAGGCAAAATCAAGTATGAAATAACCTCTCAAAAAGGCAAGGCTTCAAAAGAATATGAAAAGCTCGGCAGAATATTCTTTGAACAGTTAAAGGATGAAGATGATATTCCCGAAGATGTTAAGGAAATCATTAAAAGCATTAAAGAAAAAGAAGAAAAGATTGAAGAATTAAACGCGGCACTCGGCGAGATTAAAAACTGTGTTGTTTGCCCGAAATGCGGTGCAACCCAGGCAAAGAACGCGGCATACTGCAGTGTTTGCGGCGAAAAATTAGATATCTAAAAGAAAGATTAAAACTATGAATTATAAAAAGATAGGCATTGTTATTGCAGATAGGGATGAATATCATCCCTTTGTAAAGATGATAGCCGATGCTAAACAGATTAAAGTATTTAATATGCAGGGCATTTCCTTTAAGATGGGCGAAAGTGATGTTTCGGTTCTTCTTTGCGGTATCGGTAAGGTCAATGCCGCCACCGCCGCCACCGCGCTTGTATCCGCGGGGTGCGAAGCTATACTTAATTTTGGCTTATCAGGTGGACTCGGGAACTCACAAAAGGGCGGCTTTTGCCTGCCTGATACCTTTTTGGAACACGATTTCGATTTTACCGGTTTGGGTTATAAACCCTGCGAAAAACCGTGGCAGGAATATATCTATAAAGCGGACAAAGACCTGCTGGCTCTCTTTTCCGAAACGCTCGGTGTAAAACCCGGCGGCACCGCCGTTACGGGCGATAGTTTTATCTGCGATGAGCAAAAGAGTAAAGAACTAAGCGATAACTTTTCCGCCTCTTCCTGCGATATGGAAACCGCCGCCATCGCTTCGGTATGCCATGCGGCAGGGGTGCCTTTTGCGGTGCTTCGCCGAATATCGGATGATGCCGGCGATGATGCCATAGATACCTACAGAGATGTTAATACCAACGAAGGCGATGTTCTCGGCAATGCATTTTTAAAATGCTTAAAAGCCGTGACAAATGCAGAAGGATAATATAATGGATAAAACCAAAAAGACAAGGCAAACCTTTTTGGAAGGCAGCTTTGTTTTGCTTATTGCTATAGCCATAGCAAAGGTTTTGGGCGCTATATTCAGAATACCGCTTACAAACCTTTTGTCCTCTCGCGGAATGGGTTATTATGCCACGGCATACGACCTTTTTCTGCCGATATATACGGTGGCTATGGCGGGCTTTCCCGTTGCCGTTTCCCGTCTTGTGGCGGAAAGGGCGGCAAAGGGGAGATATAAGGATGTAAAGAAGATACTTAAAGTATCTCTTATAACCCTGCTTATAACCGGAACGGTTTGTTTCTTTGTTATGCTTTTGCTTGCCGTTTTGTTTACGGGAAATACCGCCTTTACGGTGTTTGGCAAAAGAATAAGCCTTCATATTTTCGGCAAAGGCGTTTTGCCGGGCATTTTGGCGATAGCCCCATCGATAATATTCTGCGCCGTTCTTTCGGCTTACAGGGGCTTCTTTGAGGGGCTTGGCGATATGCGCCCTACCGGTATCAGCCAGGTTATAGAAGCGCTTGGCAAACTCGGCTTCGGTCTTATTTTTGCCTACCTTATTTTAAGCAAAACAGGCAGTTATTCTCTTGCGGCGGCGGGTGCGCTTTTGGGTGTAACACTCGGTTGTGCCGCGGGAACGGTTTATCTTATAATAAAGCATAAGCGCTTTTCGAAAGAAAACACTTTCCCTTATAGCGAGGATGAAACCGAAGATACAAAAAAACAGATTTTAAAAACGCTTGCAATAATTGCAATACCGATAGTTCTCGGCTCTTTTGTAACCAATGTTACAAGCCTTATCGATGTTATGATGGTGCAAAAAAGGCTTACAAGCGCCATACAAAAAAGCCCCGAGTTTTTTGAAAGCACATATAAAGCCTTTATAACCGCCGAAAGGGGAATGGCGGCGCGGTCGGGGGCAGGCTATTCTGTTTTAAAAGATTTGCCCAATTCCCTTTACGGTTGCCACCGCGGTTTTGCCTTTTCGATTTTCAATTTGGTGCCGATGATTACAACATCTCTCGGCATCAGCGCAATACCCGTTCTCGCAACCGCTTTTACAATGCGGGATAATGAAAATGTAAAAAGCAATATTCAAACAATGATAAAAACCGCCGCGATTATAGCCCTGCCTTGCGGTATGGGAATAATAGCGGTGCCAAGCGGCATACTAAATCTTTTGTTTGATGATACCGTTTCCATCGCTGTTGCGGAGTATAACCTTCGAATACTCGGCATAGCGGCAATTTTTGCGGGAATAAGTGTTCCGCTTGTAAATATGCTTCAGGCGATAGGCAAGGAAAGAATACCCCTTATAAATATAGCAATCGGCGCGGCAATCAAAATTATATTAAACTATGTGCTTATAGGCACCCCTTATATAAATATAAAAGGTGTTCCGATAGGTACCTGCGCTTTCTATGCTTTTGTTTGCATTTCAAACCTTTTGTGCCTTATAAAATATTGCGGTGTTAAAATAGACTTTGTGTCGGTTATTATAAAGCCCCTCGGCGCGGCGGCTCTTTGCGGCGCGGCGGCATATTTTACATCCGTTTTACTCGCAAAAACTCATACGGGTTTAAAGGTTCAGGCGCTGATTTCAATAGCGGCAGGAGTGGTTGTCTATCTGCTTTTTATTGCTCTTTTCAAGGTGCTAGGTAGGGAAGATGTTTTAACACTTCCCGCCGGCGAAAAGGTATATTCCGCCCTTAAAAGGCTCAAAATTGTTAAATAAACTCAAAAAATATTAAAAAAATGCCATTTTTTTGAGAAAATTGCTATAAAACTATTGATTTTTTTGCAAAAGTATGGTAAAAATAGATAGTAAGTTAACGGATACAGCATCTTTAATATTTGCGGTCCGGCTTGCTTAAGAAAGTGTGAAAACACAAATAAATCAGGAGGTTCAATTATGAACAAAACAGAATTAGTATTAGCAGTTGCTGAAAAAGCAGGTCTTAAGAAAAAAGAAGCTGAAAAAGCTGTTGCTGCAGTTATCGACTCTGTAGTAGAAACTCTTAAAAAAGGCAAGAAAGTTCAACTCGTTGGTTTTGGTACTTTTGAAACACGCGCTCGCAAGGCTCGTACCGGTATCAACCCCAGAACAAAGGAAACCATCAAAATCGCAGCTTCTAAGAGCCCTGTTTTCAAAGCAGGCAAAGCTTTCAAAGATGCTGTTGCAAAATAATTAAAAAAGAGCCACCCGTAAGGGTGGCTTGATTTTTCAAAAAGATATGAGACTTGATAAATATTTAAAAGTTTCCCGCCTTATAAAACGGCGCACCGTTGCCAACGAAGCCTGCGATGCGGGCAGGGTCTCGGTAAACGGCAAAACCGCCCGCGCTTCTTATGATGTTAAGGTGGGGGATAATATTTCAATTTCCTTTGGGGAACGAAAGGTGAACCTAAGAGTTACCGCGGTAAATGAAACTGTCAGAAAAGATGATGCCGCACTGCTTTATGAACTGATTTAATAATAAAAAACACATCTCGCTAATATTTTATTAGTGAGGTGTTTTTTATGGCTGAAAAAATTGAAAACAAAAAAATTCAAAACATAATCATCGAAAACAGGGGCCGTATTCATGTTTCGGGGGTAAGCGATGTTTTGTCCTTTGATGATGAAACCGTCTGCCTTAATTCCGTGCTCGGTAAAATAACGATTAAAGGCGAGTCTTTGAGAATTGTAGGGTTTAATACCGAAACAGGCGATCTTACCGCCGAGGGAAAAATACACGCGGCAGTTTATATGGGCGATACAAAAAACGGCGGTTTTATTTCCCGCCTTTTAAAGTGATATGTGGGAAATAAACACTTACGACCAACTTATGTCGGTCGCCTGCTCTCTTGTTTACGGCGCGGGGCTTTGCGTTCTGTATGATATTCTGCGCGCGGCAAGAAAATATACAAAACCATCCTTTTTGTCCCTTTTTATAACCGATGTTTTATATTTTGCCGTTTGCGCCTTTGCCGTTTTTCTCTTGCTTCTTGTCAGAACAAACGGCGAGATAAGGGGTTATGTTCTCTTTGCCGTAGCCCTCGGCTTTTTGCTTTTCAGAATAAGCCTTTCAAATTTAACATTAGCCGTCTTTTCATTTGTTTTTAAAATGCTTTCGAAACTGACCTTAAAACTATCAAAAGCAGTGGCGAAATTATGCACTTTTATATTAAAACTCTTGAACTTTTCGGGCAGGGGAATTAAGGCATTTTTCCGTAGTTTTAAAAAAGTCTTGAAAAAACCGCAAAAGGTGTTGTATAATAAGGAGAAATCAGAAAAGGCGGGTGAAAATGCAAATGGCGGTAAAGAATAAAAAAGGCAGTATAATTTTGCGCGGTATGGTTATCGCTCTGTGCGTTTATATGATTGTCACCCTTATAGGCCTTTGGAATGATTTGGATGAAAAATCATCGGAGCTTAAAGAATTGCAGGCGCAAAAGGAACAGGTTGAAACCCAGATTGATGAATATCGCGCCCTTTTAAGCGATGAGTCGCAAAAGTCCATTATAGAAAAAGCCGCGCGTGAGCGCTTTGGCTATGCCTATCCTGGCGAGGAAATATATAAGGAAATAAAATAGTTTTCGGAGGATAATAATTATTTATGCAGTTTAATGTGGGAGACATCGTTGAAGGTAAAATTACCGGAATAAAGGATTACGGTGTTTTTGCCGATATCGGTGAAGGCAAATCGGGTATGGTTCATATATCTGAGGTTGCCAATACCTATGTAAGTGATATTAACCAGTTTTGTAAGATAAACGATGTTTTCAAAATGAAGATTATGAGCATCTCCGAAGATGGTAAGATTTCACTAAGCATCAAAAAAGCCGAGGAGCAGCCCGCCGCGCGTGAAAAGGCGGATAAAAAGCCGCGCGCTAAAAGGGAAAGACCAAAGCCCGTGGTAGACAGCTCCTATGTCTGGACCCCGCAAAAGAGCGAGTCTGAAAGCTTTGAAGAAATGATGAACCGCTTTAAAGCCACGAGTGACGATAAGTTTTCCGATTTAAAGCGCAAAAATGTTGAAACAAAACGCCCCAGAAGAGGCGGTTCAAAATAAAAGAATAATTGGGCGGCCCCGGGCTCGGGACCGCCTTTTGTGGTGATAATATGGAAAAATTAAAATATTTTGCCCCGTGTATTTTCGGGACAGAGGGCATTGCCGCGGATGAATTCCGCCGTATGGGTTGCGAAGAGGTTGAAGCCCAAAACGGCAGGGTGAACTTTTCGGGTTCCCTTGATATTCTGGCGCGGGCTAATATAAACTCAAGGTTTTCCGAGCGGATTTTAATAAATCTCGGCTCTTTTCGTGCCGAAACTTTCACAGAACTTTTTGATAACACCAAAAAAATTCCCTTTGAAAACTTTATAGGGCAGGAAGATGCTTTTCCCGTTGTGGGGTCAACCCTTTCTTCAAAGCTTCACAGTCTGCCCGATTGCCAATCGATTATAAAAAAAGCGATTGTAACAAGGCTCAGCGAAAAATACGGTATATCCTGGTTCAAAGAAACGGGCAGTGTTTGCCGTATTCGTTTTTCTGTTTTAAACGATGTTGTAACAATAGGGCTTGATACCAGCGGTGAAGGCTTACATAAAAGGGGATACAGGCGCAATTCAAACGATGCCCCCTTAAAGGAAACCCTTGCGGCGGCGATGTGCGACACCGCGAGAATTTACCCCGATACAAAACTTTTCGACCCCTTTTGCGGAAGCGGTACAATTTTGATTGAAGCCGCCCTTATGGCAACCAAACACGCCCCCGGGCTTGCAAGATCATTTTCTGCCGAGAAGTTTGGCTTTATACCAAATATAGTTTGGCAAAATGAGAGGGCAAGGGCGAGGGATAACATCCTTCAAAATGTCGATTTTGAAGCACAGGGCTTTGATATCGACCCCGCTTGCGTGGAGCTTACCCTTGCAAATGCCAAAAAGGCGGGGGTAGAAAAATATGTCAAAGCGGCAGTGGGGGATATTAAAGATTTTAAAACGCCGGATGACAGAATGCTTCTAATAACCAACCCGCCCTATGGCGAAAGACTGCTTGATGTTAAAGCGGCTGAAGAACTTTACGGCGTTATGGGTAAGCGGTTTGATATGGCGCCCGGTAAAAAGTATTTTATAATCAGCCCCGATGATGATTTTGAAAAGTGCTTTGGAAAAGAAGCCGATAAAAGAAGAAAACTTTATAATGGTATGATTAAATGCCAATTATATATGTATTTTAAAAACGGAGTAAAAAAATAGGATGAAAAACATATTTATCATTAACCCCGCGGCAGGTAAAAAAATTCTTCAAAACGATATAAAACTGAGGGCTCAAGAGTTTTTTAAAAACAGAAAAGAAGATTTTAAAATCTTCTTTACCTCAAGACCCGGCGAAGGCAAGGAAATTGCCGCACGCGAGGCTAAGGAGGGCGAAAAAACCTTTTTTGCCTGCGGCGGCGAGGGAACTGTTTTAGAGGTTTTAAACGGCATTATCGGCACAAAAAACGCAAGGCTCGGTGTTGTTCCTTGCGGTTCTGCAAATGACTTTTTAAAATTTTTCGGCAAAGATAATAAGAGCAAGTTTTTGGATATAGAAGCCCAGATAAACGGAACGCCTCTTACCTGTGATGTTATAAAAGCGGGGGATACATACTGCCTTAACGGCGCATCTGTCGGTATGGATGCCATGGTTGCAAGAGATATGATTTATTTTAAACATCTCCCTCTCGTTTCGGGCGCTATGGCATATAAGCTTTCCATTCTCAAAAACTTTTTAAAGCGGCTCGGTGTAAAAATAAAGGTATCGGTAGATGGCGAAGCGCCTAAGGAGCATAATTGCCTTTTTGCCGCCCTTGCCAATGCCCCATACTATGGCGGCGGTTATATGAGCGCCCCCGATGCCGCGCCTTATGATAATGTTCTCGATTTTACCCTTGTTGATACAATAAGCAAGTTAAAGGTGCCCGGCTTTCTTTCCCTCTATGCAAAAGGAGAGCATGCAGACCTTGATTATTGCCATCTGAGAAGATGCGAAAAAATGGAGTTTTGGGCGGATAAGCCCATACCCGTAAATCTTGACGGCGAAATAATAGAAACCACAAATATGGTCTTTGAAATAGTTAAAAATGCCGTTAGTTTTATTCTTCCGAGAGGCATAAAAGCAGAAAATAATTAAAAAGGAAAAATATGTTTTAGACTTTACTTGACTTTTAAATTTCAGGTGATATAATTATATTTGTAAAGAATTTAAGGAGGTGTGTTGTATGACACTAAAACCACTTGCCGATAATGTTGTTTTAAAAGCAAAAAAATCGGAAGATGTAACAGAAAGCGGTATCGTACTCACTTCTGCTTCAAAGGAAAAACCCCAGATAGCCGAAGTTGTAGCAGTAGGCCCCGGCGGAATGGTAGACGGCAAAGAAATACCAATGACCGTTAAACCCGGCGACCATGTAGTAGCCGCAAAATATTCCGGCACGGAAATAAAAATAGATGATGAAGAATACACCATACTCCGTGTTTCGGATATACTTGCAATTGTTGAATAATCGGAGGTCTTGACTTATGGCAAAAAACATTGTTTTCGGCGAAGAGGCGCGCAAAGCCCTTCAGGCAGGTGTTGATAAACTTGCCGATGCCGTTAAAGTAACACTCGGCCCTAAGGGCAGAAATGTAGTGCTTGACAGAAAATTCGGTTCACCGCTTATCACAAATGACGGTGTTACCATTGCAAAGGAAATCGAGCTTGAAGACCCGTTTGAGAATATGGGCGCTCAGCTTGTGAAAGAGGTATCGGTTAAAACAAACGATGCCGCGGGTGACGGCACAACTACCGCTACCGTTTTGGCACAGGCTATAATTTCCGAAGGTATGAAGAATGTAGCCGCAGGCGCAAACCCGATGATAGTTAAAAAGGGAATAAAGAACGCCAGCGATGAAGCTATAAAAACAGTTATCAAAAACTCCAAAAAGATTTCCGGCAGTGATGATATTGCCCGTGTTGCCACCGTATCTTCAGGTGATGAAACAATAGGCAAGCTCATAGCCGAAGCTATGGAAAAGGTAACAAGTGACGGCGTTATAACCGTTGAAGAGTCAAAAACCGCAGAAACCTATTCCGAAGTGGTTGAGGGTATGCAGTTTGACCGCGGATATATCACCCCTTATATGGTTACCGATTCCGAGAAGATGGAAGCCGTTCTCGATGATCCGCTCATCCTTATAACCGATAAGAAAATTTCCAATATTCAGGAAATCTTACCCCTTCTTGAAGGCATTGTAAAAAGCGGTAAGAAAATGCTTATCATCGCCGAAGATATCGAAGGCGAAGCCCTTTCAACCCTTATTGTCAACCGCCTGCGCGGAACATTTATCTGTGTCGGCGTAAAAGCCCCCGGCTTTGGCGACAGAAGAAAAGAAATGCTTCGCGATATCGCAATTCTTACCGGCGGTCAGGTTATTTCGGAAGAACTCGGCTTTGAACTTAAAGATGCCACTCCCGATATGCTCGGTACCGCAAAGCAGGTAAAGGTTACAAAAGAAAATACCATCATTGTTGACGGTGCGGGTGATAAGGGTCAGATTAAAGACCGCGTTTCCCAGATAAAGACCGAAATCGAACAGAGCACATCCGGTTACGACCGCGAAAAACTCGAAGAGCGCCTTGCAAAGCTTTCGGGCGGTGTTGCGGTTATTAAAGTAGGTGCCGCAACCGAAATAGAAATGAAAGAAAAGAAGCTTCGTATCGAGGATGCTCTCTCCGCTACAAAAGCCGCTGTTGAAGAAGGCATAGTAGCCGGCGGCGGCGTGGCACTGCTTAATGCCATCAAAGCGGTAAGCGCCCTTGCCGATAAGGCAACAGGCGATGAAAAAACAGGTGTTAATATAGTTCTTAAAGCACTTGAAGCGCCTATCCGCCAGATTGCTCTTAATGCAGGTATTGAAGGCTCTGTTATAG
Source organism: uncultured Clostridia bacterium (assembly GCA_946646305.1). Classification (GTDB taxonomy): domain Bacteria; phylum Bacillota; class Clostridia; order Oscillospirales; family Acutalibacteraceae; genus UBA737. The sequence continues at coordinate 27,413 of CAMPCO010000005.1, forward strand.
TAGATAAAATCGTTTCAAGCGGAAAACTCAACTACGGCTTTAATGCCTATGATGGAACCTATGGCGATATGATAGAAAAAGGTATCATAGATCCTACAAAGGTTACACGCTCTGCTCTTGAAAACGCGGCAAGCGTTGCAGCAATGGTTCTCACAACCGAAAGCCTTGTTGCCGATAAGCCGGAAGATAAAGCCGCGGCAAATGCCGCAGCGGCAGCTGCTGCCGCTCAGGGCGGTATGTACTGATATAGCCGGCAGATAGCAGATTACAGAAACGGCAGGGGAAACCCTGCCGTTTTTTCATATAAAAAACCCTTAATTTTCGCTTGACAAAGGGAAATTCTTATGGTATTATGTCTTAGCATGCAATAACTGCGTGTTATTCGTTGTGCAAAAAAATAATATGAAAGGAGAAATGTGCAGTGCCAACCTTTAACCAATTAGTTCGCAACGGTCGTGAAACTATCGAGAAAAAGGCTAAAGCTCCGGCTCTTTTAAAGGGTTATAACTCAATGAAGCGCAGCCTTACCGATAATGATTCACCGCAGAAGCGTGGCGTTTGTACGGCAGTTAAAACTTCTACCCCTAAAAAGCCTAACTCTGCTCTTCGTAAGATTGCCAGAGTTCGTCTTTCAAACGGTATCGAAGTATCAGCCTACATCCCCGGTATCGGCCACAACTTGCAGGAACACAGCGTTGTTCTTATTCGTGGCGGACGTGTTAAGGACCTCCCCGGTGTTCGTTATCACATCATCAGAGGAACTCTTGACACACAGGGTGTTGCCGGCAGAAACCAGGCTCGCTCTAAGTACGGCGCAAAGCGTGCTAAAGCAGGTGCGAAGTAATTTTTAAGAGGAAAGACGAATTTTTGCTAAGTACAAAGCAAAGTTTATATATATATTAAAGTGTATAAGCCTTGCTTGGTGCAACGGGAATTACGTCACTCGAGTACCTATGATATCATCTTTATGAAGGAGGGAAGCAAAGTGCCAAGAAGAGGCTTTATTGCTAAACGAGATGTTTTACCCGATCCTATCTACAATTCAAAGAAGGTAACCCGCCTTATCAACAATGTTATGCTTGATGGTAAGAAAGGTGTTGCTCAAAAGATAGTTTACGGTGCTTTTGACATCATTAATGAAAAAACCGGTAAGGACCCGGTAGAGGTTTTTGAGGCTGCTATGGAAAACATTATGCCTCAGCTCGAATGTAAGGCCGTTCGTAAGGGCGGTGCAACATACCAGGTTCCTTTTGAAGTTCGTCCCGAAAGAAGACAGACATTGGGTCTTCGTTGGCTCACAATGTTCAGCCGTCAGCGTTCGGAACGCACAATGAAGGAGCGTCTTGCCGCAGAAATTATGGACGCGACCAATGGTCTCGGCAGTTCTGTTAAGAGACGCGAAGAAATGCATAGAACAGCAGAAGCGAACAAGGCGTTTGCGCACTACAGATGGTAATTTACCGCTGTTGATGGAACGTCTTTCGGCGTAGGAGGAAAAAATGCCAAGAAAAGTATCTCTTGAAATGACAAGAAATATTGGTATTATGGCCCACATTGATGCCGGTAAAACCACCACCACAGAGCGTATTCTTTTTTACACCGGTATAAACCGTAAATTAGGTGAAACGCATGACGGTGCGGCTACCATGGACTGGATGGAGCAGGAGAAGGAGAGAGGTATTACCATCACTTCCGCCGCTACCACCTGTTTCTGGAAGGACCATCGTATCAATATCATAGACACCCCCGGACACGTTGACTTCACAGTTGAAGTTCAGCGTTCACTTCGTGTACTTGACGGTTCTGTAACCGTTTTGTGCGCAAAGGGCGGCGTTGAACCGCAGTCTGAAACAGTATGGCATCAGGCTAATGATTACCATGTTCCGCGTATGATATTCGTTAATAAAATGGATATTATGGGCGCAGACTTTTATCATGTTCTCGATATGATAAAAGAACGTTTTAACTGCAACGCTGTTCCGATTCAGTTGCCTATCGGCGCTGAAGATACCTTTAGGGGAATCGTTGATCTTATAAACAACGATGCAGAAGTCTATTATGATGACCTCGGTAAGGATGTTCGCCGTGAAGAAATCCCCGAGGATATGAAAGAACTTGCGGAAAAATACCGCACAGCCATGATCGAATCTATCGTTGAACAAGACGATGAACTCATGGAAAAATATTTCGAAGGTGTAGAGCCCACTGTTGAACAGATGAAGGCTGTTATCCGTAAAGCAACCATCGCTAACAAAATGGTTCCCGTATGCTGTGGTACAGCATACAGAAACAAGGGTGTACAACCCCTTTTGGATGCTATTGTTGACTTTATGCCTGCACCTACCGATGTTGAAGCTATCAAGGGTGTAAACCCGAAAACCGAGGAAGAAGAGGTAAGACATTCAAGCGATTCCGAACCTTTCTCAGCTCTTGCATTTAAGATAGCTACCGACCCGTTTGTTGGTAAGATTTGCTATTTCCGTGTATATTCCGGTACTGTTGACGCAGGCGCCGGCGTATATAACTCGGTTAAGCAGAACCGCGAGCGTATGGGCCGTATTCTTCAAATGCACGCCAACCACCGTGAAGACCTTGAAACCTGCTATGCGGGTGACATTGCGGCGGCAGTTGGTCTTAAAAACACCACTACGGGTGACACACTTTGTGATGAAAAACACCCGATTATTCTCGAATCCATGAACTTCCCCGAGCCGGTTATTCGTGTTGCTATCGAACCGAAGACCAAGGCCGGTCAGGAAAAAATGGGTATTGCGCTTGCAAAACTTGCAGAAGAAGATCCGACCTTCAAATGCTACACCGATGAAGAAACCGGTCAGACCATTATCGCCGGTATGGGTGAATTGCACCTTGAAATCATCGTTGACCGACTCCTTCGTGAGTTTAAGGTTGAAGCAAATGTCGGCGCTCCGCAGGTTGCTTATAAAGAAAGCATCCGCAAGAAGGTTGACCACGAAACCAAGTATAAACGCCAGTCAGGCGGTTCAGGTCAGTATGGTCATGTTAAGATTATTGTTGAGCCTAACGAAACAGGCAAGGGCTATGAGTTTATCAACTCCATAACCGGTGGTTCAATTCCGAAGGAATACATTCCCGCGGTTGATACCGGTATCCAGGGCGCTTTACAAGCAGGCGTTTTGGCAGGCTATCCTGTTGTTGATGTTAAGGTTACTCTTTATGATGGTTCTTATCACGAGGTTGACTCTTCCGAAATGGCATTTAAGATCGCCGGTTCAATGGCGTTCAAAGAAGCTTGCCGTTTGGCAGAACCCGTTTTGCTTGAACCTATCATGAAAGTTACCGTTATCGTTCCTGAGGAATATATGGGCGATGTTATCGGTGACCTTAACTCCCGCCGTGGTGAAATCCAGGGCTTTGATGATCGTTCAGGTCTTAAACAAATCAATGCGCGTGTTCCGCTCGGCGATATGTTCGGTTACGCAACCGACCTCCGTTCCAAAACACAGGGCCGCGGCCAGTATGTTATGGAACCGGACGGCTATAAGGAAGTTCCGAAGAGCATAGCCGAAAAGATTATCAGCACACGCACTAAAGAAAACTGATTTCACAGCAAATAATGCTTGAAATATAATTGTTTTTTTGGTAAAATATTAAAAGGTAATTAAAACACTTAACTTTAAGGAGGAAAATTACAATGGCAAAGGCAAAATTTGAAAGAACTAAGCCACATGTTAACATCGGCACCATCGGTCACGTTGACCATGGTAAAACCACTCTTACCGCAGCAATCACAAAGTATCTCTCACTCAAGGGTTATGCACAGTTTGAAGACTATGCTAACATAGATAAGGCTCCTGAAGAAAGAGAACGTGGTATCACAATCAACACCGCTCACGTTGAGTATGAAACTGACAAACGTCACTATGCTCACGTTGACTGCCCCGGACACGCTGACTATGTTAAAAACATGATCACCGGTGCTGCTCAGATGGACGGTGCTATCCTTGTTATCGCTGCTACCGATGGTCCTATGGCTCAGACTAAGGAACACCTTCTTCTTGCTCGTCAGGTTGGCGTTCCGTCAATCGTTGTATTCATGAACAAGGTTGACCAGGTTGATGACGAAGAACTCCTCGACCTCGTTGAAATGGAAGTTCGTGAAACACTTGATAAGTATGAATTCCCCGGCGATGATACACCGGTTATTAAGGGTTCTGCTCTTCTTGCTCTCGAAAGCACTTCTACAGATCCTGAAGCTCCTGAATATGCTCCGATTAAGGAACTTATGGATGCAGTTGATAACTACATCCCGACTCCTGATCGTAAGGCTGACATGCCCTTCCTTATGCCTATCGAAGACGTTATGACAATTTCCGGCCGTGGTACCGTTGTTACCGGTCGTGTTGAACGTGGTAAGCTTAATGCAGGCGATGAAGTTGAAATCATCGGTCTTACCGAAGAAAGAGCTAAAACAGTTGTTACTTCTATGGAAATGTTCCGTAAAACTCTTGATTACTGTGAAGCAGGCGATAACGTAGGCGCACTCCTCCGTGGCGTTGGCCGTGACGAAGTTGAGCGTGGTCAGGTTCTCTGCAAACCCGGCTCAATCAATCCTCACACCAAGTTCCATGGTCAGGTTTACGTTCTTACTAAAGAAGAAGGCGGCCGTCATACTCCGTTCTTCAACAACTATCGTCCTCAGTTCTATTTCAGAACTACCGACGTTACCGGTGTTGTATCTCTTCCCGCAGGCACTGAAATGTGCATGCCCGGCGATAATGTAGAGATGGATGTTGAACTCATCACTCCTATCGCTATTGAAGAAGGTCTCCGTTTCGCTATCCGTGAAGGCGGCAGAACCGTAGGCTCCGGCGTTGTTACCAAGATTAACAACTAATATTTAAACCTTTAAAA
>CAMPCO010000006.1 GCA_946646305.1 uncultured Clostridia bacterium
CGCAAAAATAAAAAACCTCTGATAACAGAGGTTTTAACTTTAAAAATCATATCATGATTTCTTTCATCCGGACTGTACCGTCGGCTTTGGAATTTCACCAAATCAACCTTTTTAAGGCTCGTGGGCTTTACCACCGGTGAGGAATTGCACCTCGCCTCTGAAATCTATATGTATTATATGCCGTACAAAATCACTTGTCAAGAAGCGAGGGTGGTTTTTTCGATTTTTTTCTTTATTTTTTTGATTATTCGCTTTTCAAGGCGGGAAATATAAGACTGAGATATGCCGAGTTTTTCCGCCACCTGTTTTTGGGTGAGTTCTTCTTTTCCGCCAAGCCCAAACCGCATTTCCATTATCCACCTTTCGCGCGGCGGCAGTTCATCCACCACCCTGCGCAAAAGTTCTTTTTCATCCTCTTGCTCGATATGAAGCGATATTTCATCGGTTTCGCTGCCGAGAATATCTGATATTAAAAGCTCATTCCCATCATAATCGATATTAAGCGGCTCATCTATCGATATTTCGCATTTTTTGTTGGAGGTTTTTCTAAGGTGCATTAAAATCTCGTTTTCAATACACCTTGAAGCATAGGTCGCAAGCTTGATATTTTTATCGGGGCAAAAGGAATTGACCGCCTTTATAAGCCCTATTGTTCCTATGGAGATAAGGTCTTCAAGCGCGGTGGCGGAATTTTCAAACTTTCGCGCAATGTAGACCACAAGTCTGAGATTATGAACTATAAGTTTTTCCTTTGCCGCTTTGGTGTTTTTTAAAATCAGTTCCCGCTCGGTTTCTATATCCAAGGGCGGCGGCAGAGTTTCCGAGCCGTTTATATAAAAAACGGGCAGTGTCTTTTTAAGTTTTAAAAAGAGCCTTAATATAAATTCTTTTATTTTCATAAAATGTTCCTCCCATCTTTAAAAGATGTTATCAAGGTTTATAATCGCCCTGTCTTTTTCTGTTTTTTCGGTTGCAAAAGCCGCTATCGGGCTATAAATCTCCGCCGTTTTTGAACCCCGCTTTATTATCGCCTTATCAAGGCGGTAGCCTTCAAGCAGGGCAGAGCCCGTAACCGTGCCGCAGGGCAAAAGACAAAACCTGTTTTTTTGAAAGCCCTCTTCTCCCGCAAGGGGCAGAATATCCTCGCGGTTTACTATAATAACCGTTCTGCCGCCAAAAGGGTCGGTTAGCTTATTGCCGCTGTCATCAAACCCCGAAAAGGTCTTTTTTCTGTCAGAGAGCACCAGCGTTACAACAAAATCTTTTTGGGCTTTAGCCCGGGGAAAAATAAGCCCCGCCGCCGATAGCAAAAGATAAAACACCGCCGCCGAAAGAATAAGGGCTAGCGGCGAAATATCAAAATAAACAACCCCGTTTTTAACCGCCATTTTTTGCGGATGAACGGCGGAATATATCGCCCACATAACCCCCGCGTAAGCAAAGGTTATAAAGAAAAGATAAAGGCAGGCTTTTATATAAAAATTTATGCTTTTAAACCCAAAGCCCACAAGAATTATTACCGCGCAAAAGATAAGCCTTGATAAGGCTTGTAAACTGGGCGAATGATCAGGCAAAAATATGTAAAGAGAAAAAAGCGCCGACACAAAAGCCGCCAGAAGCAACCGCCAAAGCGGGGTAAAGGTTTTCATCAGTTTTGCCACCGCTTTAAGCAAAAAATAATCGGTTATAAAATTTATGAGTATTAACATATCAACAAAAACAACCATCATCTTCACCCGAAAAAATTATACTATTCTTCCTTTGCAAAAAAGGTAAAACGGCGGCGGATGTTTCTGTCGTTTTTAATAGATTGGGGGCTCTTGCAATTTGTTATGCTATATGATATACTCAAAAAAAGATTTTTAAACCCTTGGAGGCGGGCAATATGAAGCTTAAATACGATTTTGTTATAAACCGCGTTGCAAACAGTCTTGTTGCCGTTCCCGTGGGGGAAACCAAAGGCTTTTCGGGGTATATAAAACTCAACGAAACCGGCGCCTTTATTTTTGAAAAATTAAAGAAAGATGTTTCAAAAGAAGAAATAACAGATAGTCTTTTATCCGAGTTTGACGGTTGCACAAGACCGCAGGCGGAAAAGACGGTTGATAACTTTTTAGAAAAACTTAAAGCGGCGGATATGTTATTATGATAGAGAATAATTCATTTGATACTGCGCTTAAAGTCCTAAAAGAAAAGGGCGAATTTTCCTGCGTTTCAAAGGGGATAAGTATGTACCCGATGTTAAGAGACGGCAAAGACATCGTTTTTATAAAGCCCGCCGTTTTCCCGCTTAAAAGAAATGCCGTTGCCCTTTACAAAAGAAAAGGCACAAAAGAACTTGTGCTTCACCGCGTTATAAAGCGGTCGGGAGATACCTATATCATCCGCGGGGATAATACCTACCACAGGGAGTTTGTGGACAAAAGCGATATTGCGGGCGTGCTTTTCGCCTTTACAAGAAACGGCAAATACCACCTATGCGAAACCGATTTTTTATATCACATCTATGTTTTCTTTATGCGCGTGTTTTACCCGTTAAGGGTTATTTATAAAAGAATTACGCGAAGATTTAAAAAGACAAAATAAAAAAACAGGTAATCAGCCGATTACCTGTTTTTTTAATTTTAAAATTACATTATCTTGCGATAAAGTTCTTTCAGTTCTTCAACACTTGTTTCTCTCGGGTTACCGGGGCGGCAAGCGTCTTCATAAGCATCGCGGGCAAGAATATCAAGGTCTTCTTCTCTTACCTTTTCATTCTTAACCGGAATTCCCACATCGATTGAAAGCTGTCTTACTGCGTCAACGGCGGCTTTGCGGTATTCTTCCGCGCTCATATTGTCAACGCCTTCTACACCCATTGCTCTTGCGATTTCTCTGTATTTTTCGCCGGTGAATTCTTTGTTATATTCCATAACTATCGGCAACATCATAGCGCAGGCAACACCGTGGGGTGTGTCATAATGAGCGCCGAGGGTATGCGCTATTGAATGGGCGATGCCGAGGCCTACATTTGAAAAGCCCATACCGGCAACATATTGCGCAAGCGCCATTCCTTCTCTATCCTCGGGTTTGTTTTCAACCGCGCCGCGAAGATGTTTTGCTATGAGCCTTATAGCCTCTAAATGGAACATATCGGTCATTTCCCAAGCGGCTTTGGTGGTGTAACCCTCTATTGCGTGGGTAAGCGCATCCATACCTGTTGAAGCGGTAAGGCCTTTCGGCATTGAGGACATCATATCGGGGTCGATAACCGCCACTTCGGGAATATCGTGCTCATCAACACAAACAAATTTTCTTTCCTTTTCAACATCGGTTATAACATAGTTTATTGTAACCTCTGCCGCGGTGCCTGCGGTTGTGGGAACGGCGATGGTGGGAACGGCGTGATTTTTGGTGGGCGCCACACCCTCAAGCGAGCGAACATCACTAAACTCGGGGTTGGCAATTATAATGCCGATTGCCTTTGCGGTATCCATAGCGGAACCGCCGCCGATTGCGATAATTGAGTCGGCATTTGCCTCTTTAAAAGCGGCAACACCATCTTTAACATTTTCAATTGTGGGGTTTGGTTTAATACCTGAATAAATGGTATAAGCAATGCCCTCTTTATCGAGCAAATCGGTAACCTTTGCCGAAACGCCGAATTTTAAGAGGTCGGGGTCGGTGCAAACAAACACCTTTTTGAAGCCCTTTGATTTTGCTACGGGAACTATTTCGTTTATAGCGCCCTTGCCGTGGTACGATACTGTGTTTAAAATAATTCTGTTTGCCATAATAAAATCTCCTTCAAATATATTAAGCCTTAATCTTTGTAAAGGCTTTGATCCACTGTAAACCCGCCGGAAACATCATCCGATTTTGTGTAAGAATTGCCGGATGTTAGACTAAGCCCATCAAGAAAACCGGTATTTTCCGTTTTTTCAGGCGGTTTTTTTGGTGTTTCTTTTTCTGTATCTTTGGCAAAATCTTCCGATATATCATCTTCAAATTCGATTTCCCCGTTTGCCGCTTCGTATTGCTTCCACTCTCTAAGCAGTCTTTCACCCTCGGGGTATTCCTCTTCACATTTCTTTTTTGAAACAATACGGTTGCCTACAATAAAATACACAAGGAAAACCGCAAACGCCGCGGCGGTGGTTATAAGTCCTATATAAAGCCCCGGTGTTTCATAATCAAAACGGATGTTGCTTTCTCCCTTTGGAACCGCAACCGCCATAAGCCCTATATCAACCTTTTCTATCTCTGCCGCTTTGCCGTTTACCGTGGCTTTCCAGCCGCTGTCATAAGGAATACTGAAAACAACAAGCGATTTTTTATCGCGGTTTACCACCGCTTCAAAACCGTTATTATCGGTTTTAAAATACTTGGCGGATGTTTGGTTTAACCTTGCGGCATCTTTTGCAAGGTCACTGTCGGTAAGCCCTAAGGTGATTTCATCGCCGGTGTTTTCGGCGGATGTTATGATTTCGCCCTCTGTTTCAAGGCCTAAATTATTATCGTTTGCCGATTGAGATTTTAAAACATCCTCAGCGTGGCGCTCCCTTATGGTGTTCGCGTCAGACAAAATATCACTGTATTTTGCCACCTGCTCTTCGGTCAGCACCACCGCTTTTAACATCATACGCGCCTTTTGACTGCCGCTATATGGTTTTAAAAACTCTTCGGTAACATAATAATCGGGCGAAAAGCCGTAGCCTATATAGTTTTCGTTTTCATAAACCAAAAAGCCGTTTTCCTGCTTTATATATTTATACCCCGGCATTTTGGTTTTTCCGTTTTCATCCTTAAAATCAGAACTGTCGCTATCGCGGTCAATCAGATATTTAACCGATAAAAGAGGTCTGAGCGCGGGGTTTGAGGTTTCGGGGCGGGAAGCGACATCCCGCTCGACACCGACAAATTTATAAAACTGCATAACCGAGCCCGGCACAACCGAATGAAAAGCATTGATTGTGCTGTAGCCTAAATACATCCCCGTATTATCAACACATTCAAAGGTGTCTATTCGGTAACTGTCTTTATCGCCGTCAAGCTTTAAATCGCCCTCTATAAGTGTATCGATAATCACTGATTTTATATCATAGGAATGCATTCTGCCAAGCGCGATAAAGAAATTGCCGTATCCCGCGGACACTATCAACACAAAAACGGTGGATACTGCAATAAACCGCTTTGTATTTTTCTTTAAAAGCTTATATAATACCGCAAGAACTATTATAGAGCCTATCGCTATGCTTGCCGTAAGCCAAAATCTCAGTTTATAATTCAGCGTTTCGTTCTCGGTAAAAAGCCCGAGGGTTATTTTACCTTCCTCATTCTTTTGCGGGAAAAGACCGATAACCAGGGTGAAAGCGAGGGTTATCGCCGCGGTCCATTTAATACCGGGTTTTAAGTCTATCTCTTCCTCGGTTACGCGGGACGAAGCAAGACACATTATGAGTATCGGCATATAAAACCAGCGGGCAAAATAACTGCCGTTAAAGGCATAAAAAGCGCTGTTTAGTATCGGAACCAAGGCCATAAAAGCGCAAATTATAATAATTCGCTTTATCCAGGTCTTTTTTCTTGCCGCAAACCAGCTTATAACACCCGTCATACCGAAAAGCGGCAACCAGCCGCCAAGCGACGCCCACTTGACCTCCGCTTGCGGGAAGAAAACCGGGCGCGCGGGTAAATCGGGCGGGAAGAAAAAGCACTCGATAATATTAAGGTATATCTGTTCCCTTGAATACATTATGCCGTGCCACCCGAGCAATATATGGGTTAGCCGCTCGTTGCCGAGAACACCGAGCACGGCGGGCAAAAGCAAAACCGCCGCCATAAGTACACCGAGCACCGACTCAAACGCTATCCACAAAAAGCGGGAAAGTTTGAATTTTATATCCTTTGAAGCAAGCCTTACAAAATAATATATAAGGCAGAAAACCACCATTCCGTAAAAGAAGAAATAGTTTGTAACCGCGCAAAGCGCCACCGCAAGCGCAAAATAGCCGCGGCGGTTTTCGGTTATGAGATATTCCATCGCCAAAAGCAAAAGCGGAAAAACTATTATCGCCTCGTGAAAATGATTAAAGAAGATATTATAGACCGAAAAGCCCGAAAAGGCATACAACAGTCCGCCAAGCCGCGCTGCTTCTGGTGTTCTTGTGAAACGGCGGATATATAGGTACGCCGTAAGAGCCGCAAGGGCGAATTTTAAGATAAGCAACGGCCCCATAAGGTGGGGAACAAAACTATTCGGGAAAGGAATGGTAAGCCAGAAAAACGGACTGCCGAGCAGATAAAAGGCATAAGACCCCACAAAATTTGCACCGAGGTCTGTAGTAAAGCTCCACTTAACATTGCCGCTTCTTATCGCCGCGTGGCACATTTTATAAAACGGAATTTGCTGAACATTAAAATCGCCGTAGAATATAAAATAGCCGTTTGATGATATGATATAAGGCACAAACAAAGCCGCCGCCGTAAGCAGCGCAAACAAAAAGGTTGAAGCCTTTAATTCTTTTTTTCTGCATAAAAGTTCTGATTTTCTTTTTGAAAACGGCATTAAAATTTTCTCCCGAAATTTATCTTTTCTTATTGATATTATACCAAAATAAGTTATAATATTCAATACAGACTTAAAATCGGAGGTGTCTTTATGAGCAGCCATTTTTATGCTATGCTTTCGAGGATGAAAAATATCTACCGCTGGGGGCTTATGCGAAATGTTCGCCCCGAATCTTTAAGCGAGCATTCTTTGGAGGTTGGCTTTATCGCCCACGCGCTTGCAGTAATCGAAAATCGCCGCCTCGGCGGAAACTTTGACCCGAATGCGGTATGTTGCGCCGCGCTTTTTCACGACACAAGCGAAATTATAACAGGCGATATGCCGACACCTATTAAATATTACAACAAAGAGATAAAATCGGCTTATAAGGAAATAGAGGCAAACGCCGAAAAAAGCCTTTTATCCCTTTTGCCCGAAGATTTAAGGGATGACTTTTTGCCCGTTTACAATGTGGACGAAAAGGTGAAGCGGCTTATCAAAGCGGCGGATAAAATATCGGCGCTTATAAAATGCATCGAGGAAGAGAATATGGGCAACCACGAATTCGCTTCCGCCCACAAGGCAACCGAAAAGGCAATAAAGGATATGAATCTTGAATCGGCGAATATTTTTCTTTCGGAATTCCTTGATAGTTTTTCTCTTAACCTTGATGAACTGAAATAAGAAAAAAGTAAACTAAAAAGCACCCCGCGGGGTGCTTTTTTTATTCTGATATTATTTTAAAAAGATAATTTATGCGGTCTTTTTCACCCGCCAGATATAAATACCCGAAAAGGCATTCAAGCCCGGTCGCTATGTGGTATTCGGCTTGTGTTGCGCTTTTTGGAATATTGTTTGTGTGAAAATTTCTGCCGCGGTGGAAAATATCGTTTTCCACCTCTGTCAGAAGCCCCTTTATCTTTTCATAAGCCGCGGCTTGTGCCGGCGCGCTTACAAATCGTAGCGAGCGGCTATGCAAATCTTTCAGCGGCAGATTTTTTTCCGCCAGCATTTCTCTTACAAGTAAACTGTAAACCGCATCGCCCAAAAAAGCCAGACTGCCGGGGTTTAACCTGTTTGCGTTTTCCATTTGTTTTTTCCCTTTTAATATTTAATCGTTTCGGGGATACAAGCTATAACCTCTTCTTTCGGAATGGAAATAAATATTTCAACCAATTCCTTATCAAGCTGTGTGCCGGCAACATCTTTTATAATGCTTATGGCGTCTTCGTGGGTTCTCGGGTCCTTATAAGACCTGCGCATGGTTATAGCGGAATATGTATCGGCTATGGATATAATTCTTGCGGCAAGCGGTATATCCTTGCCCTCTACGTTGTAATAGCCGTTGCCGTCCATCCTTTCGTGATGGCTGAATATCCAATCATCAATCTCTTCAAAAGCGCGAAGCGGCTTTAAAATATTAACTCCGATCATCGGATGTTCGCGCATTTTTTTCCATTCCTCATCGGTAAGTTTTGAAGGCTTGTTCAAAATGGCTTCCGGAACACCGAGCTTGCCTATATCGTGCATAAGCGAAGCATATTCAAGGCTTATCGGGTTTATTTTATTCTTTAATTGCCTTGGCAGATAGCGGTATATAAGCATTGTAAGATTTTGAACATGAACACTGTGACCGTTAAGGTTCGGGTCTCTCGCATCGATAACGCCTATCAAAACCTCTGCTATATCAAGGCTTCGCTTTTTAACCGAATCAAGAAGCGTAAAGGTTATATACAGCATAATCGTTACAAAGACACTGCCAAAGAACAGTATCAGCGCAACCATCATATCCGGATCGGAAAATATCCAGATAAAAGTGTAGCCGAGGAAGAAAAAGATAAGCAAAATAAGTCCGGTTATATGGCTTATCTTTTCCTGTTTAGTGCCCGAGGAGAAAATATCTTGTGAATTTCTTAAAAAAGAAATATACCACAAAATATTTTGAACCATAACTATTGTGCCTAAAATAATAATTGTTGTGATAATAATGTCCATTTTTAACGACCTTTACAAAATATGTTTTTATTATAATATATTTTAAATCAAAATACAAGTTGAACCAGTATCATATATGCGGCAGTGCCGCCGATAACGCTTAAAAGCGTGTTATGTTTAATGGCTTGAAGCAAAACCACAAATGCCACCGCGATAAGTTCGGGAAGACCAAAAGGCGATGCGGTAAGCTTGATGTTTCTAAGGCAATAGATAACAAGCATTCCTATAATCGCCTGCGGCAAAACCTCGCCGAGATAAACAATAAACGCGGGGGCTTCTCTTTTCCCTCTGAAAACTATAAACGGGAAAAAGCGGATAAGTATTGTCACACCCGACATTATTGCCACCAGAATAAGAGAGTGTTTCATTTATCCGATACCTCCCTTTTGCGGAAGAATGAGAGTATCAGTGTTATTATAAGCATAGCGGGGATAAGGAACCAATCCGCCCCGAAAATCAAAAGGCAGGCAAGGGTGGTGATAAGCCCCACCGCCGCTGAAAATCTGTTTTTTCCGCTAAGCCACTGCTCGGTAAAGGATGCCACAAATATCGCCGTCATGGAAAATTCAACCCCGCGGCTTGAAAAGGGCAACACCCGACCGATAAGATTTCCTATCGCGCCGCCCGCTATCCAGTAACAATGATTAAAGAAAGAAACCAAAAAACGATAGCGGTTTTCATCGCACCCCTCGGGTGTTTCTTCCGATAAAAGGGTGTAGGTTTCATCGGTCAAGGCAAATATAAGATAGGGCTTATATTTGCCTGTGTTTTTATATTTTTCTATCATCGAAATGCCGTAAAACATATACCTTGCATTTACAACAAGCGATGTTATTGCCGTTTGAATAATTCCGGCAGGGCCTGCCAGCAGTTCCACGCCGACATATTGCAGTGTTCCGGAAAAACAGGTTAAGCTCATCGCCAAAACCCAAAGTATGCCGTACCCTGCGGCGCGCATCATTATTCCAAACCCCATACCCAAAACAAGGTATCCCGCAAGTACGGGCAGAGAGGTTATAAACGCTTTTTTAACTTCCATAAATATTTCGCCTCGAAAAATGCTTTTTTTATTACTTTATGTTCTCATAACATGATAGGGCAAAAGCTTAAACCCGTGTTTTTTATATACCGACAGCGCGGCTTCGTTTTCGGTTTCAACTTCAAGTTTTAAGATAAGCCCTTTGTAGGTTTCTTTTAAATACTCCAAAAACTTTCCGCCGATACCTTTATGCCGCCACTCTTCTTTTATGTATAAATCTTCTATCCAAACACATTCTTTTCCGACCTCGGTGGAAAAGCCTTTATAGGTCATACTATAACCTATAATCTCGCCGCCTTCTTCAAAAGCAAAGCCCTCTAAAATACTGTTTTTATCAAGGCAGGCGGCAATATCGGTTTCAAAAATCTCGTTTGACCCGTTTGTTGATACCGCGGGCGAGGCATAAAATACCTTCATCATCTCTTTTATTGTTTCTTTATCTGTTTCTTTAAATTTTCTGAAAATCAAGTGGAGTTCCCCTTTTATGTAACATTGTAACCGCCGCTTTTAAGGGCGGTTATTGCTTTGATTTGTGATTTCATAAATCTATTTCCTCAAATATTTTTCATCCTCTGCATTTTCATCGGATATGTATCTGTTTGCAGTCATATGAAGATCATATTTTTCACGAAGGGCGGACAGAGATAACATCATCTCGCTTTGGTGGTGGCTCTCCAGCGCCTCTTCATCCCGCCAGGAGTCGATAAGCAAAACGGTTTCGGGGTCATCAAGCGGCATAAAATACCTATACCCCATATTGCCCTCTTCGGCTCTTATTCTGTCGGCTATGCCCGATTTTTCCATCTCTTCGGCAAAGGCTTTTGCACTGCCGCCTTTACCCTTATAAAAAAGATTTATTGTTATCATTTTTGTTTTTCCTCTGTTTTCAGTCAAGATCAAGCCTCATAAGTATCAGCTCCTGATACCCCGATAATCTTGATTTAAAACCCTTTGGATTTCTGCCGTATTCTTTAAAGCCTGCGCTTTGATAAAGGCGGATGGCGGCGGTGTTTTCCGCCACAACATTAAGGTCTAACTCACTATATCCCGCCTGTTTTGCAATTTCTATTATGGCGCTTGTCAGCGCTCTGCCAATTCCAAGCCCCCAAAATTCTTTTAGTACCGCTATGCCGAATTCTGCGCGGTGCTTTGTTTTTTCCGCTTTTCCTATACTGTCTATTCCCGCCGTTCCTACAACCTTGCCGCCGAGCAAAGCCATAATCTCTATCTCATTTTCACTCTCGGTTTTTTCTTTTAAATATTCTGCTTCATCCGCTTCGGTAAAGGATATTTCATCGGGATAAGAAAGCATAAAATCGCTCTCGGCATGAGTTTTTATAAAAAGGCCCAGCACCTCTTTTGCCTTGTCTTCGGTGCAGTTTTCTATGGTACACTCCCTGCCGCATTTAAGCGTTATGGTCTTTTTGTATTTCATATTTTTCCCGGTCCTCTCGGTTCAGATAGTTTATAATCACCTTTTTTGTTTCGCCAAGTTGTTCTGCAAAGTAATCTTCTTTTATGCCTTTAAATTTAAACCCAAGCTTTTCCTGAACGCGTTTTGACCGGATGTTGCCTTCAAAAAAGACACACCAAACGCCCGAAAGGTGCAAATCTTCAAAGCCGTGGCGCAAAATTTCTTTTGCCGCTTCCGTTGCATACCCTTGCCCCCAGTATTTGGCGCCTATGCAAAAGCCGAGTTCAAGTTCATCTTCCCCTTTTGCAAATTCCGACTTTTTAAGACCGATACTGCCGATAACCTTGTTTTCCGCCTTTAATACTACGGCATAATTTTCAGGCGCCATAAGAACATTTTTTATTGTCTCAAGGCTTTCTTCTATGCTTTTGTGCGGTTTCCACCCCGCCATGGGTCCCACGCGCGGGTCTTTTGCGTAACAAAAGCAGTCCTTTGCATCGGTTTCTTTAAAAGGTCTGAGCCTTAGTCTTTCCGTTTCAAAGCACATATTTTTTAAGCCCCCTTTTTTCGGGCAGTTCCTCATACATTTTTTCGATTAAATTCTTTAAAAACTCTTTATCTTCAATGTTTTCTATAAGAAGCATTTCGCGCGCGCCCTCATAAGGCGGCTCTTTTTTGGCACAGGGCATAAGTGCGCGGGATGATTTTGTCTCCTTTACAAGAAAGCGGTCATCATAACTGCCGCCTATCACCTTGCCGCGGTAATAGATTATATATTCGCCCATCATCGCCCGATAGGAAACCCCGTCAAGCAATGACAACTGCTCCATTATATATTCTATATACCCTTTGCTTGAAGCCATAAATCAAAACCTCCGGTAAGTTTTCAGCCGTTATTTAAAGTCCCAAAAACCCGTGCCGGTCTCGGGGTCATATTTTCTGCCTATTATTCCTCCCTTTACAGGGCGCAGTTCTATTTCCGCCGTGTATAAAACGGTGATTGATTTTATATGCCCCGCCGCCATAGTGTGTTTTTCGCCCTCTTTATAAGAAAAATTCGCGTGGGTATGGTGGTATAATTCCCCATTCTCATCTAAAATTATGTTTCCCGTAAGGGATACAAGCTCAAGCATACCGCTTATGGTTTTTGTTTCAAAGGTGCCGCTTTCAGGCAAAAAGGTTTGAATTTCCGCGCTGCTGCACCCGCCTATACCACTGTAAACAGCGGATAAAATCTGCTCTTTTTTACAAACATCCTTAATAGCGCTGATAATTTCATCGCCTTTATCGGCTCGGATATAAACCGTGTCGCCGTATTTCTTGTATTCCATAATGCTAACCTCTGTATCTTTCATTTCTGGGAAGAGCATAATGCTTTTCCTTTTTGGCATACATCATCTCATCCGATTCTTTTATCATTTCTTCAATCGGTTTTTCACCATCGGGGGAACAACTATATCCTATGGCGCAACTGTATTTTGTGCCGGAAATATTCCTTTGAATACGGTCAACAAGATGTTTTGTTTCCGTTTGGGATGATTTCCTGCAAAGGATAGTGAACTCATCCCCGCCTATTCTGTAAACCAGCTGTTTTGGTTTGGTGGCGCGCATAAAACAAAGCGCCACGGTCACCAGCGCTTCATCTCCCGCCGCATGACCTTCAATATCGTTAATGGGCTTTAACCCGTTCATATCAATTGTAAGAACAGCCGTTATGTTTTTGTCATTTTCGGCTATTGCCGCTTCATAAGCCTGGCGGTTTAGCACCCCTGTAAGCGGGTCTTTTTTTGATATTTGCAAAATAGAAAAATCATAATATACAAATAAAGCTATTGCGATTGTAGGGCAGAATATTTGCGAATAATCTTTTTGCAAAACAAAGGGCATAACAAGTCCCGATACAAACGAAAGAGCTAAATACAAAATCGGTATGATTTCCGAAGCCTGCTTATTGCTTTGCAAAAAGAGAGTAACAAGCAGAAAAACACTGTAAAACCCTACCGCCGCAAACGGCAAATAGCCAAGCGGTCCGCGCTTTAATGCGTTTGCACTGTCTATGCTGAAAACAACACCCGAAAATGTTGAAATTATATTCGCCGCCGCCACAACAACTGCGGGAACAAAAATATACCACCGTTCTTTTTTCGCCAAAGTATAAAGTGTCATTGCTATTATCAGCGGCGTTGCGCTATATCTTACCGCCATTAAAACAAGCCTTAAAGGTTTATACAAGCCCTGTTGTCCTAAATAAAACTCTACAAACACCGTAAGCGATAAAACAAAAACCATATTTATCAAAATACACATTCTTTTAACTGTTCTTTTATCAAGATAAACCGTTGTTTTCAGCATTATCGCGAATGCAGTGAGAATAAGTATAACTATCCAGTTGTACAGAATAAAAAGTTTGATCAATTATTGCACCTTCCGTAAAACCAATATATCTATTCATTTTTCCACCCGATTTGTTCGGGGGGTCGTGTAATTATCTTCCTGTATAGAAAAAAACTCAATATTCCAATCACCGCGTTAAGCACAACTAACATGATGATAAGAAGCACAATATCATCATCAATCTGCACGGTTGCATCAACTATTCTGATTAAAAGCCATGATGTGATCAGCATTATTAAAATTGTTGAAATAATATAACAGGTTTTTTTCATTTTTTTATCCCTCATAGCACCGTTTTTACTGTCGGTAGTTTTCTTACCTTCTTGGCGAAACCAATCTTCCTGACCGGCTATTCTATTCCCTGTTTTTTGAGATACTCGAGGATGTCCCCGACCGTTTTCATTTTCATTATTTCTTCATCCGCTATTTCTATGTCAAAAACATCCTCGAAGTCGCCAACCATGGATACAACTTCAAGAGATGTGAGCATCAGGTCTTGTGTTAGGGATACGTCTTCTGTAATACTCTCCTCCTCAGTATACTTGCTTAAGATTTCTTTCACCTTGTCAAACATCATTACTCCTCCATTACTTTATCTGCTATTTCTTTTACCTTCTGTTTGTCATCACGTATCCCTTCGATCAGGATCGCAGCAGATTCCTTCACCAGCCGCTCTGCCTTCCGGTCCGGATATTTCACGTTGTATTCGAGCTGCAGTATGATTCGGTCATCTCCGCTGTCAATGATCTTCAACAGCATGACCGGCCCCATAACAGGCTGCTGATACTGCTCAATCCTCGCCTCAATATCCCCGTCAAACGACGCCGTCTGATAACTGATCCACAGGTCATATGGTTCTTTGCCATTTGCATAATAACTCATACCTGCCTTCTGGTGTCTGTAACCGGACAGCCTGGAAAGGCTCACGGCGTTTATGCCGGCTTCAAAGCTTTCCTCCGCTTTTATGCAGATCCTGTTCGCCACTCCCAGTGCAAATGCACCGACCGTATTCATTTCTCTGATGCCCGCACGATTCAGCGCAGTGGTTCCCACATAAAAATCCTCTCTCCCCAACATTCTGCTCATCCAGATACAGACTGCTGTTGAAAAAAGATTGGCTTCCGCAACTTTGTGCGTCAATGCATAATCCCTGACGAATGCGACCTCGTTCTCCGACAGCTCATACGCTCTCATGTGTTTCTCGAGGGAAACAACAGGCTCCGTTGACAGATGCGTACGCACAGGCAGGGTCTTTTCCTGCTCCGCAAAGAATGCAAGGTCTTTTTTGAAACGGGATGACTGCTTGTATTGTATCGCATTCTCGACGAAATCTCTGAACGGATAGGTCTTAACGTCCTCTCCATTCAGGATCTTAATGAACTGACTGCATATCAGGAATAATGTCCATGCATCCGATATGATGTGATGAACTCTTATAAGCGCTCCATAAGAGTCCGGCAGCACAACAATCTGCATATCAAACAATTCGTTATCCGAGCCGAAATCGATTGGCACAACGGCCCACTCTTCCCTTCCGAATTTGTTCAATTCCTCTATGCTGCCAAATTCCTTCACTTTGAAATTGCGCTCTTCAAAAGGAGCGACGAATTGCACCGGTTCTCCGTTTTCATCGGTGGTCACTCTGACCCGGATGCCTTCATTGATCCGTATGACTTCGTTTGCGGCATACTGCAGTTTTTCAATGCTTTGTGAACCTTTAAAAACAGCGCTCCCACTCAGGGTCAGCGCCATGCCAAACCCCCTGATCTGTTCGTCATACATATATCTTTGTTCATCGGTCAGCGGGTATGATTCGATATTCATTGTATTGCCTCCTATGCAATCATATTTATCCCTGTTTCAGAAGATAACGCTTTATCTTCTTGGTTGTCGTTTTTTCAAATGGTATATCGCGAATCTTCACTTCGTTTATGTTCTTTTGCATGGGCATTGTGCGATTGAATATACCGATGTCTTCTTTAAGTCGGCTGCGCGCATCCGGGAAATGTTCCTCATCCAAATAGAACTCCGCGGTTATGCTTCCCTTCTCCTCGTAACAAACTACATCAACTACATATTCCAATCTCCCAAGCTTCATCTCCAGTTCTTCCGGCATCACATTTTCCCCGTTCGCCAGAATAATGAGATTCTTTTTGCGCCCGGTTATAAAAAGAAATCCATCCTCATCTATCCTGCCGTAGTCACCGGTCCTGAACCATTCACCGTCAAAGGCCGCCTCTGTCGCTTCAGGATCTTTGTAATAACCAAGCATCACATTGCTGCCTGCCACCATGATCTCTCCGACCCCGTTTTCGTCGGGGTCTTCGATCTTTATCCTGTTGCACGAAATCGGCAACCCAACGCTTCCAAATTTATAATGATGATTACGGTTTACCGAAACAATCGGAGCGCATTCCGTGATTCCGTAGCCGCTCAGCACTTGTATGCCAAGATCATACAGTCCCTTTTCGGTTTCGGGATCAAGCGCCGCGCCGCCGCATATTATGAGCGCAAGCCTGTCTCCGAAACGCTCATGCACTTCCCGGAAGAGACTGCGTCTTCTGTCGATTCCGAATTTCATCAGAAATCTGCTGAGACGTATCCCTCTCCTTAGTTTTTTGTCACTGCCGTTTCTTTTTGCCGTATCCAAGATGCCTTTATACAGCATATCCACAATCATTGGCACCGCTGCCACATTCTGTGGACGATTACGCTGAAAATCCCTTAGTATGTGCTTCAAATCCCCGCTTATATGCAGGTCTTTTACGTAGATAAAGGCTGCCAGCATCTGCGATGACCAGGCAAATGTATGGTGTAGCGGAAGCAGGAGTTGTGCATTTTCAGCTTCTGCGTTCCTGCAGGCGCCCACAGTATCGCTCGCGAGATTGCTGTGTGAAAGCATCACTCCTTTCATTCTGCCAGAAGTGCCGGATGTATAAACAATGCTCGCAAGAGTATCTCTTTCTATGGTCTCTCCCACATCCTTGAACTGTGAATTTCCTTCATCAAGCAATCGTGCTCCGGCGGCCACATATGCATCAAATTCTGAAAGAGGCATATACATTATATCTATGTATGGTTTCCCGAGGCCCTGAAGGAATTCAATCGTTCTCCTGCTCTTTTCAGAATAAATAATCGCTCTGCAGTCGCAGTGAAGCACGAGTTCAGCCAGATCTTCATATGGCAGACCTCTGTCAAGAGGAACAGCTACGTTGCCGCTGTTTGTGACCGCCAGAAAGCTCAGCACCCATTCCGTTGAGTTCTCTCCGATTATTGCTATGTGATCAGAATGCAGGTCCCGTGAAAGCAGACTTGTCCCGAGTCTTTCAATAATTTGGCTGCAGTCACCGAACGTAATGGGCTGATCATTGTGCCTGCCCCTGTAAAATGCCGTAACAAATTCGCCCTTTTCTCTGCCGTGGTCTACAAGCTCCCTCAGTGTACACACATCGGGTATTTCATATAATGGATAAGGTTTGTTATTCATTGTTTTCATCTCGTAATCAACACCACCGTCTCGACATGCGCCGTTCGAGGGAACATATCGACAGGGGTATATTCTATAAGGTTATAGCCCATTTCGGAAAGCACCTTTACATCCCTTGCAAGGGTGGCTTTATCGCAGGAAACATAAACTATCTTTTGCGGGCAAAAGCCGTTTGCTATGGTGAAAAGCAAATCTTTATCGCAACCCTTTCTCGGCGGGTCGAGAATTACAACATCCGCCGTTATGCCCTCTTGCTTTAGCATTTTTGCCGCCCGTGCCGCATCGCCGCAGATAAAGCGGGCGTTTTTTATGCCGTTTAGCCTCGCGTTATGTATGGCATCCTCCACCGCCGCAGGCACTATTTCAACACCTATTATCTGCTTTGCCGCATTTGCCATAGAAAGTCCTATGGTACCCGCGCCGCAGTAAAGGTCCAAAATGGTTTTGCCCTTTGGCGCGGCATATTCCGCCGCCTTTTTATAAAGCAGTTCCGCCGCAGCGTGGTTTACCTGATAAAAAGAATTAAGCGAAAGCCTTACCTTTACCCCACACAAAGTATCGGTGATAAAGGGCTCGCCGAAAAGCAATATGCTTTTATCGCCTAAAATAACATTAGTATCTTTGCGGTTTATATTTAAAAGAACGCTTTTAAGGTTTTCGCCGAAAATGTGGCTAAATGTTTCAATAAGCTTTTCTTCTTCGGGTATTTTATCCCCGTTTATAACCACCGCCGCCTGAACCTCGTGGCTGTCATATCCTTTTCTTAAAAACAGGTGGCGAACAAGACCGCGTTTTGTCTGCTCATCAAAGGCGGGTATATTATTTTCCTTTAAATATCGGGAAAACTCCTCCGCCGCAAGGGAAAATTCAGCAGGCAAAAGCCGACATCCGCCACAGGGCACAACCCGATGTGAGTGCACCGCATAAAACCCCGCGCCTGCTTCACCTATCGGAAACTGCGCTTTGTTGCGGTAGTGACTGTTTTCCGCCGAAATAATATCATTCGGCTTTTTATCTATGCCGCCTATTCGCCGCATGGTTTCATAAACGCCGTTTTGTTTTAAAGATAGCTCAAAAGCATAGTCGGTCGTCCTCAGCGCACAACCGCCGCAAACGGGGAAATGCGGACAATCGGACTTAATTCTATGCTTTGATGCTTCTGTTATTTCATCTATAATCGCAAAGGCTATGTTTTTTTGAACCTTTGTAATTTTCACCTTTAACCTATCACCCACAACGGCATTTTTAACAAAAACCGCCCTGTTTTCCACATGGCCTATGCCAAGACCCGTATCGGAAATATCGGTGATAACCGTTTCAAAAATCTCGTTTTTATTCATTTGCCGGGTCCAATCGTTCATCTTCAAGCGCACCATCGGTAAAGAGCGCCGTTCCTCTTCGGCAGTCATAGGGCATATTGCCGTTTCCCGAAATGGGAACATTATTAAAATAAACCAGGTCATCATCTTGCCAACGAACGGTTACATCTTTAATTCCCGTTTGCCAAAAGATATTTTTGCAGGATGTGGGCCCTGTTTTAAGTTCACCGCGGATAGCGGTCCCAAGGCTATTCTCTACAAGATAAATCTTTACCGATTTTTTGCCCGAGGGGGAAACCTCTTCCGAAACAAACTCACCCTGAGGCAGGGCGTTTATATCGGAAAAAATATAATTTTTCATTGAAAAAAAGGTGTTTACCGCCGTGACAACCAGAGCGATAACATAAAGAATTAAAAACGGTGCATTCTTTTTCATCTTTTTATCCTTTCAAAATTAAAATAGGTTTTTGCCTTTTTATATTTCTTTAATCGACTTATTATAAGCGGCAACCGAAAAGCGGCAATGCACTATATAGACCATAAAGAAATAAGGCGCGGTAAAAATAAGCGGCAGACACAAAAGGGAAAGCGCTATCCACCCGAGAAGACTTATCATCAAAAAGAAGAAGTCGGCTTTTCTGCCCATCGTTATTTTGCGGGAGGCTTTAAGCGCTTCTTTTGCGGATAGATTTTCGTTTGCAACGAATAAAAACGGCGCCGCATAGTATCTTAAAAGAACAACAAAGCTTAAAGCCGCGCCCGCTATACCGAGCATTACCGATACAACCGACAGCCCCGGCGCCCAAAGGGGAACACCCCCGCCGAGCGCTTTATAGGTTGAGTTGTAGGATAACACTCTTGTTATAATAGCCGGCAAAAGCGCCGCAAAACAAACAAAGAAAAGCCTTAAAATAAAATTCACTGAAAAGGAAAGCGCGCGGAAATAATTTTTTGTATCAATAAAAGGATAAAAAATATATTTTATCTCCGCTGATCCCTCAAAAGCAATTGCGCGAAAGAACCCCAACACCCCTAAAAAGAACGGAAAAATCACAAAAATTGTAAGTGCCGCTAAAACAAGATTTGCAATAAAAAGATTGGTGGCAAATTGTAAAAGGCTTGCAACCAAAGAACCGATAATGCAAAGAAAAACAAAAAGCATTGCCGCGGCAATGGCGCCGGGCCAGTTGTTTTTAAGGCCGGTAAGCGCCGTTTTCTTTACCACCTTATGTGTTGGAAACATCTTGTCGCCTCCTGATTTTTTAAAGATTTTCGGTTTATAAAACCGTTATTTTTGCATAGTTTGCCATAATTTTTTTGGTTCCCACTTTGTCAAAGGCAATTTCAAGCAGAGTATCGTTGCCCATGGGGGTTGCCGCTATAATCATACCTTTGCCGAAAACCGAATGCTCTATCTGCATACCTGCCTTGTAACTCGCACCTTGTTTTGAAACGCTTTGCGCGGCAGGTCTTTCGTAAAGCGGGGTATAACTTTTGCCGTATGTAGAGCCTTGTATCGGCGATGAATAGCCAAGGAGTGAGCTTTGTTCCATAGCTTCAAAATCGCAAAGGCTTTTTGGTATTTCGTTTAAAAAGCGAGACGGCATATTGCGGTTGGTCTGGCCGTAAACCATACGGGAAAGCGCGCGGGAAATATAAAGCTTTTTCTTTGCCCTTGTTATGGCAACATAGGCAAGCCGCCTTTCCTCCTCGATATCCTCGGGCAGGCCGTAAACCGATTGCGTGCCGGGGAAAACCCCTTCCTCCATACCGACAAGGAAAACCACCGGGAATTCAAGTCCCTTTGCCGAATGAACGGTCATAAGGGTTACATAGTCATCGCTTTCGTTCAGCGCATCAATATCATTAACAAGGGCTATTTCTTCAAGAAAATCGGATAAAGAGGGCGCCTCGTTTTCCTCGCAGTAGAGGATGATATTGTTTTTAAGTTCATCGATATTTAAAATTCTGTCCTCTGCATCGGGCTCGCCCTGGGAGCGGATATATTCTTTATAGCCGACCTTTTCGAGAACACTGTCATAAATTTCCGGCAGAGATAAAGTTTCCGCCAAATCGGACAACTCGTTTATCATAGCGGTAAACTCACCGAGCTTTGCCGCCGCACGGCTAAGCGCGGGATAATCTTTTGCCGTTTCAAAAACCTCAAAAAGCGGAATGGAGAGCGACTCGGCAATAACCTCGGCGTTTTTAACGGTGGTATCACCTATGCCGCGTTTTGGCTCATTTATAATTCTTTTAAGCCTAACCGCATCGTTTTTATTGTTTATAACACAAAGATAGGCTAAAATATCCTTTATTTCTTTACGCTCGTAAAATCTGAAACCGCCGATAACCTTATAGGATATGGCGCTTCTTGAGAAAACATTTTCAAAAGCCGCCGATTGCGAGTTCATTCTGTATAAAACGGCGCAATCGGAAAAAGAGCCGCCGGAGGACACATAATCGGAAACCACATCGGCAACATGCTTTGCCTCATCCTGACCCGAAAGGGCGGTAAAGACCTTTATCTTTTCGCCGCTTCCCGCATCGGTCCACAAAACCTTGCCTTTTCGCGCGCGGTTGTTTTCGATAACGGCGTTCGCCGCATCGAGAATATTTCCCGTTGAGCGATAGTTTTGTTCAAGGCGGATAACCTTTGCATTTTTAAAATGGTTTTCAAAATTTAAAATATTTTCAATGGTGGCGCCTCTGAAACGATAGATACTTTGGTCATCATCGCCGACAACACAGAGATTGCCGTGTACCGTGGAAAGAAGCCTTACAAGCTCATACTGCGCGTGGTTTGTGTCCTGATACTCATCCACCATAATATAGCGAAAACGGTTTGCGTATTTTTCCAAAACATCATCGTTTTCCCTGAATAACTTCACGGCGTAAAAAATCATATCATCAAAGTCCATGGCATCCGCCGAGATAAGCCTTTTTTGATATTCGCGATAAAGCGCCGCTATATTTTTGTTGCGATAATCGTTGCCGGCGGTCAGGGCATATTCCTCGCAGTCTATAAGGCTGTCCTTTGCCGAAGATATCGCAGATAACACGCCGCGCGGGGTAAAGATTTTTTCATCCATTCCCGCCGATTTTATAATATCCTTCATTATGCGCTTCTGGTCATCGGTATCATAAATTGTAAAATGGGATGAAAAACCGAGGCGGTCGGCATTTTGGCGAAGAATTTTGCCGCAAATACTGTGGAATGTTCCAGCCCAGACGTCACCCGTTTCGCCGAGTATATTGGAAATTCGGCTTTTAAGTTCATTCGCCGCTTTGTTTGTAAAGGTTATGGCAAGTATTCTGTAGGGCGGCGGCGGGTTGTCGGCAAAAGCAGTGGTATCAAGCCTTGAAGCTTTACCGGATAGATAATCTTCAGCCGCGGTAATATCAAAATCATCTGCCAAAACAGCCTTTTCGCTTTTATATGCGTTTCCGTATTTGCAAAGGTAGGCAATTCGGTTTACAAGAACGGTGGTTTTTCCGCTTCCCGCGCCCGCTAAAACAAGCAAGGGGCCTTCAACGGTGGTAACCGCCTCAAACTGCCTTTCATTCATAGATGAAAAATCTTTTTCTACAAGTTTTTTCCTTAGTTCTTCTGCGTTCATAGTATCTCTCAATCAATAGAAAATGGCTTAATTAGTTTTGTAAATGCCGCAATGGATGTTGTATCGGCAATTACTGTCACGGGTTTTGTAAGGTCAAAGGCAAAAAGCTCGGTTATAACCTTTGCATTTACCTGCTTTCCGCCCGAAACGGCACGAACATCAAATTCAAGAGGGAGGACCGTTTCAACAAACTTTTTAAGGGTTGTAAAATTTGAAAGCAAAACTGTTTTTTCTACCATATTATCCCTCCGCTAAATCTCATATATTCCGCTTTTAAGCAGTGCAAACTCTCTATCGTGCAAGCGAAAATAAGAATAAACCTCTTCGCTGAATTTATAAAGCTCGGTAATCTCATAGGTTTTAAGATTAACCTTTAAAACCTTTTTGCCCTCAAATGATGAAACATAAAGGCAATCGCCCTCGGCAAAAATGCCCTTTGGCGCGTTAAACAGTTCACCCTTTTTGCCGAGCCTCAATTCATTGCGCATTGTGGCGGCATTAAATCTTACAAGGCAATCAAGGTCGGGGAAGGTGCCCCACAGCCCGTCCGATGCAACGGTAATATCGGCGGGAATGCGGTTTTTATATTTTAAAATTCCCTGCCAAACAGGTTCGCCGTCACCATCAAAAAGCAGGGCCGTGCCATCGGTGTTTACAACAAAAACCTTGCCCTCGTTCAAATGAACCGCCTTTGCGGTAACATAGTTTTGACAATGTTTCAAAATCTTGGCATAATTCGCGCCGAATTTTGAAAGCTTGTAAACATCCCTGTGAACATCTGCCGGCTCTTTTGTTTCCGTGCCGAGCATTTTAAAACTTATCATCAAATCACCTTCGGGGGTGTGACCATCAAAATAAGAAAAGATAAGCCCTCCGTTATCGGGCAGTGCCTCATAAACTTCACCTTTAAAAATCAGTTCCATTATGTTACCTCAATTCCAAATTGCCGCTTTTTATCATCTGTGACACGGCAAGCAGCACGCCTGTTTTCGCCGAATAAAAATCAAGTCCGCCCTGCATCCAAACGGCATAGGGGTCTCTAAGCGGCGCATCCGCCGAAAGCTCTATGGAAGAGCCGAGGGTGAAAGCCCCCGCCGCCATAATAACCTTGTCATCATAGCCCGGCATATCGGCAGGCTCGGGCACAACAAACGAGTCAACCGGCGCGCCCGACTGCATTCCGCGGCAAAAGGCTATAAGTCTTTCGCTGTTTTTAAGTTTTATACACTGAATAATATCGCCGCGTTTTTCGGTATATTTGGGTGTTGTTTCAAAGCCCAAAAGTTCAAAAAGCGCCGCTGAATAAACTGCGGTTTTAAGCGCCGATGCCGTTACGCGCGGCGCGGCAAAAAGCCCCATATAAAGTTCTCGGTTATGGCCGAGTGTTGCGCCCACCTCTCTGCCTACACCGGCGCAGGTCATTCTATAGGCGCATTTTTCAATATATTTTTTCTTTCCCGCTATGTATCCGCCGCAGGGGGCAATTCCGCCGCCCGGGTTTTTTATAAGCGAGCCGGCTATAATATCGGCGCCGACCGCGACAGGCTCGGTTTTTTGGGTAAATTCGCCATAACAGTTATCCACCATTATAACGGTTGCGGGGGATACCTCTTTCACCGCATCGCATAGCGCCTTTATTTCCTCAACGGTAAGGCTCTTGCGAAGCGAATACCCGCGCGAGCGCTGAATATATGCCATTTTATATTCGCCCCAGGAAAGGCGGCTTCTTATAGCGTTTAAATCGGGGGTGCCATCGGGAAGCAGATCGACCTGCTCATAACTGACACCAAAGTCATTAAGAGAGCCATCGCTTTCTCCCGCATTGCCGAAAACACCCTGAATGGTATCATAGGGCGTACCGGTTAAAACAAGCACCTTGTCCCCCGGGCGCAATATGCCGAACAGGGCAACCGACAAGGTATGGGTGCCGCTTGCAAAGGTATGTCTTATAAGCGCATCCTCCGCGCCGAAAACCTTTGCGCATATTCGGTCAAGCTTATCGCGACCTATATCGCCATAGCCGTAACCCGTACTGCCGGCAAAATCGGTTTCGCTTACCCGCTCTTCTATAAAGGCGTTGAGCACCTTTGTCTGGTTATATTCTTCTATCTGCTCTATATCTTCAAAAACAGACTTTGTGCGCTCAAGGCTCAACCTGTCGTATTTTTTGAGTTTTTCATCGAATTCAAAAAAATTCATTTTTTCCCCTTCATTTTTTTATAAAATATGTTGCCTTTGTTTCGGTTTTAAAACCGTTTTTTAAATAAAACGGAACTATCTGCTCTCTTACCGCGGCAAAAACCGTTTTACCGTAAAGGAGGGATAGCAGCTCTTTTAAAACCTTACTGCCATATCCCGCCCGCTTTGAAACCACACCGCAAATAAACGCGGTATCGCTTAAAGTAAAAGCCATGGAAAGAGCCGTATTGTCTATACATCTTACAACAAGTCCGCCCCTGTTTTTGCGGCGGCAAAAGTCTACGGCAAAGTTTTCAAAAGAGGGAAGATAAAAATCTTCCGCCTCTTTTAAAAGAGAGTAGACCTCATCGCTTTTAATATCCGTTTCCTTGACGCCGCCCTTTTCTGCCGCTACGGTTTTCATAACAAAAACAGAATTTTTTTCATAGCCTTTAAGATTTATTTTTGAAGCGTTTTCAAAACTGCAAAAAATACTTTGCGGGTTTAAAAACTCCAAAAAAGAAACAATTTCATCATCCTCTTCGCCCGATATAACACATCCGCCGCCCGGCGAATGGGAAATAATAGTGCCCTTGTCATTTAAATAAATCTCGGTCAAATCGGGGTAGATTTCACAGTCGCTTAAAATTTTAAAGTTTTCAACGCTTAAAGGGGCTAAATCGGGCAGGCGGGAAACCTGTTTTATCATAATTTTTGAATGGCGGAAATCAGATATTTTGCCAGTGAGTACATACTCTCAACATCCGCCTTACTGCAAACACTTGAAGTGGAATGAATATATCTGCAAGGCACCGACAAGGCAAGGGTTTTTACCCCCTCGCGAGAGGTGTGAACACCTGCGGCATTGTTGCCGCCATAGGTTCCGCGCTTTGTTTGGCTTTTTATACCCTCTGCCGAAAGAGCCAAATTAAACAACTCTCGGTTATAAACAGTGCCCCTATCCATAAAGGAAACGGCAACCCCCTCGCCTAAAACACAAACCTGCTTTTCGGGTGTTACCCCGCCGAGATCGGCGGCGGTTGTGCCCTCTAAAATAATCGCATAATCGGGGTCAAGGGCAAAAGCGGCGGTTTTTGCTCCCACAGAGCCCACCTCTTCGCAAACCGAGAAGCTGCCGCAGAAATCATATTCGCTCTCGTTTCTTATAAGTTCTATAAGCACCGCACAACCAACGCGGTCGTCAAGGGCTTTTGATAATATCTTATCGCCCTCGGTAAGATATTCGCCCGAGAGTACCCCGAGGTCGCCCGGTTTTACAAGGCTTTTAGCTTCGGCTTTGTTTTCGGCGCCGATATCGATATACATAGCATCGTAATCGGGCAGTTGCTTTGCGCTCTCACCCTTGCAAAGATGGATGGGCCTGCCCGAAATAACACCGGGGGTTTTGCCGTTTATCATAACGCGATGGAAGAAAAGACATTCCTTTTCTATTCCGCCGACCGTTGCAAAACGCAAAAAGCCGCTTTCATCAATATCGGTTATTATTATGCCGACCTCATCCATATGGGCGTCAAGCATAATTTTTTTATCCGCTTGTGTTTTACCCTTTTTTTCAAAAAGGATATTGCCGAGATTATCAACCCTGTAATCGCAAAAGCCGTCTATCCGGCTTATTATATAATCTCTTACCGGCTTTTCGCCGCCGGATGTTGCATCTATTTCACAAAGGGCTTTTAGTGTGTCAAACATTTTTTATCCCTCCGTTTAAAATATACTTTTCCAAAATATCGCAAGCGGCGACAATATCTTTTATGTTTACAATTTCTGCCGGGGTGTGCATATTGCGAATAGGCACTGATAAAAGACCCGTTTTAATGCCTGCGCCTGCCACCGATATAACATCCGAGTCGGTGCCTGTCCTTTCGGACATAATTTCGGTATCGTATTTTATATTGTTTTGTTTTGCTGTGTCTATCATTTTGTCGGAAATATCGCGGCAAAGCACAGGGGAAATTCCCACCATTGCGCCGCCGCCCATAGTACAGGTGTGAACACTTTCAATATCGGGGGCGTTGCCAAAGGTTACATCAATAGCTATCGCCTCGTTTGGCCTAACACTGAAAGCGGCGGTTTTTGCTCCGCGGCAACCGAGTTCTTCCTGCGCGGTCAAGGCAAAAACAACCTTTATTTCCGGCCTTTTCTCGCTAAGTCGCCTTGCAAGCTCCAAAAGGCATACAACCCCAACGCGGTTATCAAGCGATTTGCCTGTGAGTTTATCTCCCAAAAGGGAACAAGGCTTTTCATCAAAGCTTACATAATCGCCCGGTGTTACAACCTCTTTTGCCTTTTCGCCTAAGAGGGTATCTATTTTAAAATCGGCTATATTTTCAAACTTTAATTCCTCTCTGCCTTTTAAATGGGGCGGAACGGAACAAAAAGCGCATTTTATATCGCGCTTGCCGTGAACCACCACCCTGCGGGAGGGCAGATGCCTTAAATCAATACCGCCGTTTGCGGCAACGGTTAGAAAGCCCGCATCGTCCACATCGGTTACAACAAAACCCACCTCATCAATATGGGCGGCAAGCATTAAAGAATATTCGCCCTGTCCGATTGTGGCAATAATATTTTCGCCCTGTACTTTTACATCGGCATATTTTTCGAGTTCCGCTTTCGCTAAATCGAAAGCCGATTTTTGTGTGCCTATGCAAACCGCACGGGATAATTTTTTAAGTGTTTCTTTTATATATTCACTCATAGGTTATTTACCAGCTCTTTAAAGTATTTTCCGCGTTCAACAAAGTTTTTAAATGCATCAAAGCTTGCCGATGCAGGGCTTAAAAGCACCGCATCGCCCTTTTCTGCCGCGGCGTGGGCTTTTTGAACCGACTCCGCCAGATTTTCGGTCTTTATGATAACAGGTTTCCCCTTATAATCGGGCGAAGCTTTTACCGAGGCCTCTATCCTGTCGGCGGTATCACCGCAAAGGTAGAGAATTTTAACCTTTTTTATAAGTTCCGATACCATCGGTTCAAACGGAATATGCTTATCATATCCGCCCGCAAGCAAAATAAGCGGACGGTTAAAGGCTTTAAGCGCCGCAAGGGTTCTTGTCGGGCTTGAAGCGATAGAGTCGTTATAATAATCAACGCCGTCAAGTTCTCTTACATGTTCTATGCGGTGTTCAACGCCCTTAAATTCGTGCGCCACCTGTTTTATGCTCTTTATGCTCACATATCCCCAAACGGCGGTGATTGCCGTGAGATAGTTTTCAACATTGTGGTCGCCCACGATAGATATTTCTTTTTTGTCCATAATCGGAACATCTATGCCGCGATATGCCATATGCAAAACGCCCTTTTCATCAAGCCAGGCGCCGTTGTTAAGTTTCTTGGTCATTGAAAAGCCCAAAAGCTGACCGCGGGCATATTTCCGCATACTTTCGGTTATTTCGTTATCGCGGTTGAGTACCGTGCGGGAAAAGGCATTTTGGTGAAGGATAATATTTTTCTTTGCCTCAACATATTCATCCATATCCTTATGAACATCAAGATGATTTGGCGCTACATTTGTTATAACCGCAACATCGGGGCTTTTGCGCATAGAGATAAGCTGAAAGGAAGAAAGCTCTACCACAACAAAATCATCGGCGGTTATTTTCTCAATCTCCGGCAAAAGCGGTGTGCCTATATTGCCGCCTATAAACACCTTTTTGCCCTCGGCTTCAAGCATTTTGGCAATAAGGGTTGTAGTGGTGGTCTTGCCGTCTGAGCCGGTAACACCGAAAATGGTTGCGGGGCAAAGGTCAAAGAAAACCTCCATCTCGCTTGTAACGGCTATGCCGCGCTTTCTGGCGGCTTCAAGCTCGGGAAGATGATAGTTCATTCCCGGCGTGCGGAAGATAACATCAACCTCTAAATTATCGAGGTAGCCGCTTCCGAGTCTCAGCTTTGCGCCTGCCGCTTCAAGCTTATCCGCCAAGGGGCCTATCTGGTCGCGCTCTCTTCGGTCGCAGGCATAAACCTTTGCACCCTGCTTTAAAAAGTCGAATATAAGCTGCGTATGGCTGACGCCAAGGCCGAGCATGGCAATCTTTTTGCCCTTTATCATACTGAAAAACTGTTTAAAATCCATAAGACTACTCCTTTAATCATCTAATTTAAGCACTGCCATAAAGGCATCCTTGGGCACTTCTACCGAGCCAAGCTTCCTCATTTTCTTTTTGCCTTCTTTTTGTTTTTCAAGCAGCTTTTTCTTTCTGGTTATATCGCCGCCGTAGCATTTTGCAAGAACATCCTTGCGAAGCGCTTTTACCGTTTCCCTGGCGATAATCTTTCCGCCGACCGCCACCTGAACGGGAACTTCAAAAAGCTGGCGCGGAATAAACTCTTTTAACTTTTCGGCAATTCTTCGCGCCCTGGTATAGGAGTTTGATGAATGAACAATAAAAGACAGCGCATCCACCGTTTCACCCGCAAGCATAACATCAAGTTTTACAAGCTCGCTCTTTTTATACCCCGCGGGCTCATAATCAAAGCTGGCATATCCCTTGGTGCAGGATTTTAATGCATCGAAAAAGTCATAAACAATTTCGCCTGTCGGCATAACATAGTGAATATCCACCCTGTCGCCCATATATTTCATATCCTTGTAGTCGCCGCGGTGGTCTTCGCAAAGTCCCATTATGGTTCCCACAAAGGAACTCGGCGCATAGATATGAACATCACTTATCGGTTCCAGCGCCTGCGATACAAGGCTTTGGTCGGGGTAGTTTGTCGGGTTGTCAACAAAAATGCTTGTTCCATCGGTCAACTCAAACTGATATTTAACCGAAGGGGCGGTTACTATGATTTCAAGATTGTATTCGCGTTCAAGCCGCTCTTCGATGATTTCCATGTGAAGAAGTCCCAAAAAGCCACACCGAAAGCCAAAGCCCAAGGCCTTTGAGGTTTCGGGTTCAAAAAGCAGAGAAGCATCGTTTAACTGCAATCTTTCAAGCGCTTCTCTGAGGTCGGGATACTTGGCGCCATCCGCGGGGTAAATACCGCAGAAAACAACCGGCTTTACATTTTTATAACCGGGCAGGGCTTCGGCGGCGGGATTTTCGGCGCCGGTTATCGTATCGCCCACGCGGGCATCTCTGACCGATTTTATCGAAGCGGCAAAGTAGCCAACCTCGCCCGCTTCAAGTTCACTGCAAGGCTCAAGCCTTGTGGCGCCCTTTCGACCGAGTTCTATAACATCAAAGTCAGAGCCTGTCGCCATCATCTTTATGTGGTCGCCAACCTTTATTCTTCCCGACACAACGCGGAAATAAACTATAACACCCTTATAAGCATCATAATAAGAGTCGAATATAAGGCATTTAAGCGGCGCGTCTCGGTCACCCTTAGGAGCGGGAACATCACGCACAATCTGCTCTAAAACCTCGCTGACATTTGTTCCCGTTTTGGCGGAGATAAGCGGAGCGGTATCGGCAGGGATGCCGATAATATCTTCTATTTCCTGCTTAACCCTTTCGGGGTCGGCACTGGGCAGGTCAATCTTATTTATAACCGGCAGTATTTCAAGCCCGTGGTCTGCCGCAAGATAGGTGTTTGCAAGGGTTTGCGCTTCAATGCCTTGCGAAGCGTCAACTACCAGCACCGCGCCCTCGCAGGCGGCAAGACTTCTCGAAACCTCATAGTTAAAGTCAACATGTCCCGGGGTGTCGATAAGATTAAGCTCGTATTCCTTGCCATCGTTTGCCTTGTAGTAAAGGGTTACGGCGTGGGCTTTTATGGTTATGCCGCGCTCGCGCTCTAAGTCCATACTGTCAAGTATTTGTTCTTCCATTTCGCGCTCCGCCACCGAGCTTGTAAGCTCAAGCAGCCTGTCGGCAAGGGTGGACTTGCCGTGGTCGATATGCGCTACTATGCAAAAGTTTCTGATATTTTCAAGCGGAAAAGACATTTTTTATCCTCTTTTTTTAGATTTATCTTATAATTATATAATATTGCAATTTATATTGTATCACAACCGCCCCCTCTTTACAACCGCAAAAAACAAAAAACCTTTTGCAAAACTGCAAAAGGTTTTTTAAAAACTTTATTTTGTTTTTTACTGCTTTAATTTGTGGTTTTTCTTGCCGAAATAATTCTTTGTTTCCTTTGCCACAACAGAGCTGAGTAACAGCAGTGCTATAAGGTTCGGAATAGCCATAAGACCGTTTAAAGTATCGGAAATATCCCACATAAGCTTGCCGCTTCCCACAGCGCCGACAATGCAAACGCCGGCAAAAACAATCTTATAGATATAGTCCACAATCTTGTTTGATTTTGTAAGATAAGCAAAGCAGGACTGACCATAATAGAACCAGCCGAGAATGGTTGAAAGGGCAAAGAACAAAAGGCTTATCTGAATAACCGTACCGCCCACAGTGCCCGGCAAAATGCTGTTAAAGGCATCGGCTGCCGCGGCGCCTTTTGATGAAAAGTCATCAAGACTGCCGGTGTAAATTCCCGAAAGAATAACCGCAAAAGCGGTGATGGTGCAGATTATGATGGTATCAACAAATACCTCAAAAACGCCCCACATAGCCTGCTCGCAGGGTTCATCGGTAGAAGACGCGGCATGGGCAATCGGCGCAGAGCCGAGACCTGCTTCGTTTGAGAAAACGCCGCGCGCAAAGCCCTGGCGCATAGCCTGAGCGATTACATAGCCGAAAATACCGCCGCCCACTGCTTTAAAGGAAAACGCCTCTTTAAATATCATACCGAAAGCACCGGGTATATCGGTTATTCTCATGGCGATTAGAACTATACCGCAGATGATATAGAATATCGACATAAAGGGCACAAGCAGGCTTGTAACCTGGCCTACGCGCTTAACATTACCGATAATAACCACAGCCACCAAAACCGCCAGAATTATACCGGCTGTAAGCGGGCTTATACCGAAAAGACCGTTTAAAGCGCCGGAAATCTCACTGCTTTGCGCAATATTGCCTATACCAAAGCTTGCAAGACCGCCGAATATCGCAAAAATAACGGCAAGCCATTTCCAGTTTTTGCCAAGACCCTTTGTTATGTAATACATCGGTCCGCCGTGGTTTTCGCCGTTTTCATCCTTTATGCGGTAGCGAATGGCAAGGGTTATTTCGGCATATTTTGTGCACATACCGAAAAATGCCGAAACCCACATCCAGAAAACGGCACCGACACCGCCCGTAAAGATAGCGCCCGTAACACCGGCGATATTACCCGTGCCGACAGTTCCCGCAAGCGCGGTGGAAACCGCCTGGAAGGGCGAAAGGTTTTTGCCGTGGTCTTTCTTTTCTTTTTTTACGAAAAGCGAACCGAGCGTGTTTTTCATAATAAAGCCGAATTTTCTTACCTGGATAAATCCCGTGCGGCAGGAAAGATAAATACCCGTTCCCACAAGAAGCACCAGCATAACAGGACCCCACGCAAAATCATTAAGCGCACCGTTCACCTTTTCAACAATTTCTAAAAACTTCTCCAAAAATTCCATCTCCTAAAAAAGATTTTTGATAAATAAAAAATGCCACACAAAACGAGTGTGACAAGCAAAAGGAAATGAAAACCCCAAAAAGGGCTTATATATTTTCTCCATCCTTTTGCCTGAGAGATTCGGCTTTCGCCTTGCACCTTCGGCATTACACTAAAGTAATTCTCCGGAGTATTCTCCGCATGCGGTCTTATCATTCCGCATACATCAAAGAAACTTTTATTTCGTTAGTATATCACCATTAAATGGATATGTCAATAATATATTTTATATGTTTTTGGTGACACCGGAAGTTTTTTATGATAAAATAAATCCATAACCAAACCTTGGAGATGATTATATGAAATGGGTTATAGCCTCCGATATTCACGGCTCGGCAGAAGCCTGCAGAAAACTTTTAGAGCATTTCAAATCGGAAAAAGCCGATAAACTGCTGCTGCTTGGCGACCTTTTGTACCACGGTCCCCGTAACGACCTGCCCGAAAAATACGGCCCTAAAAGCGTTTTTGAGCAGCTTAACGAAATAAAAGATAAAATCGTTTGTGTTCGCGGCAACTGTGATGCCGAGGTCGACCAAATGGTGCTGGAATTCCCCATCACCGCCGATTATGTTTATCTGCCGCTCGATGATTTTCATATCTTTGCCACCCACGGGCATCTTTATAACCTTTATTCACCGCCTACCCTTGAAAAGGGGGATGTTTTGCTCTGCGGCCATACCCATATTTCCGC
>CAMPCO010000007.1 GCA_946646305.1 uncultured Clostridia bacterium
AACTATAAGATGTACCAAATGTTGTACAAGAAAGTCAATGTTAAAAATGCCGCAATTATTTGCGGCATTTTTTTATAAATTCATAACAATCGCCGCTATTCGCTTTGCGCAATACGGCAATGATTTAAGGTCTACTCTTTCGTTTATTGTGTGAGTGCCCTCACAAATAATGCCGAGTTGATCGAGAACGGGAATGCCGAAATGGGTATAGTCCGCGGCATCCGATCCGCCAAAGGTAACCTTTTCTTTAAGTTCTTCGAGTCCTGCTTTTAAAAGAATATCGTTAACCTTTTTCATAAGGCTTATATTTCTTTCAACCTTAGGCATGGAAAGGCGAAGATTTATGCGGGTTATCTCGGTTGTTGTTCCCTTTATGGTGCTTTCTTTTGAAAGGTTTTCCATAAAGGTTTCAATCTCTTTAAGCTGTTCATCGGTTTTGTAGCGTGTATCGACCATCAAAACGCATTCAGCGGGAACGGTATTAACGGCAGTACCGCCGCTTATAAGACCTACATTAGCGGTAATGCCCTCTTTATCTTTAAACTTTTCAATCTTTAAAATTTTATGCGCCGCTTCGGCAATAGCGCTTGCGGCAGTATCTTTAAAACAAATAGATGCATGCGCCGCAACACCTTTTATTACAATCTTGTATTTTGCTATTCCTTTTCGTTCTATCACAACATCGGAATTCCTGTTTGAGGGTTCAACATTAAGCAGCGCCACCGAGTCTTTTGCTTTTTCACAAATAAAGCGAACGGTGGCTTTATTGCTGGTTTCACTGCTGTTTTCTTCATCGGTTTGAAGAATAAGTTTTACGGGGCGGTCTTTGAAGCCTATATTTTTAAGGGCTTCCATAGCCATAAAGCCTGCCACAACACCGCCCTTGCAGTCGCCTACACCGGGTCCGTGCATAATATCACCCTCAATTTTTACGGGTTCTTCCCCGAAAAGACCTACCGGGTGAACGGTATCTATATGACCGGAAATCGAAATCGGAACACCGGCGGCATTTTCATTCATTGTAATGCAAACGGCATCGCCCGATCTTTCCATCTTTTCAACCTCTACCGAGAAACCGAGTTCCTTTGCGCGGTCTATAAAATACCTACCGCAGGCATCTACGCCCTCTTTGAAACCGGTGGGGCTTTCAAGGGTTGCCACATCCTTTAAAAAACCGATATATTTTTCGTTTAGTTTATCGACTTCGCTAAAAACTTTTTCCATTTGTAATCACTTTTCCTTTTTTATTTACTAAACAATTTTGCCGGGGTTTAATATGTTTTTGGGATCAAAAACAGCCTTTATACCGCGCATAAGTTCCATTTCGGTTTTATGGGATGACTCGTGCAGATATTCGCGCTTTGCAAAGCCGATACCGTGCTCACCCGAAACCTTGCCGCCGAGTTCTCTTGCTTTTTCATACAAAAGCTTCATAGCGGCTTTCATACGCTTTTCCCACTCTGTATCGGAAAGGTCATCCTTTAAAATATAGATATGCAGGTTTCCATCCCCCGCGTGGCCGAAAGACTTAATTCTGATTTTAATCTGTTCACTGATTTCCATACAGTATTTAACAACCTCGGCAATTCTGTTACGGGGAACAACAATATCAACCTCATCCATATAGGTTGTACTGCTCTTGATGGCTTCAAGGAACGAGCCGCGGGGCTTCCAGATGCTTTCATCCCTTTCATCGGTATCGGATATTAAAACATCCATAGCGCCGTTTTCAAGGCAGATGCTGGCAACATTATCATAAAGGCTTTCTATTTCTTGCTTAGAGTTGCCGTCAAATTTAAGGATAAGATAGGCATCGCCGCTTTTATCGGGGAAGGCTGTTCCGAGATAGGTTTCGGAGTCTTTTATAACCTCCCTTTCCATAAACTCAACCGCGGTGGGTATCGCCTTTGAACGGATGATTTTCGGCACCGTTTCTATTGCCGCGTGAAGACTTTTAAAGGGGATTAAAAGGCTTACGGTCTTTTTGGGAAGCGGCATCAGTTTAAGCACGCATTTGGTTATAACCGCAAGCAAACCCTCACTGCCGACAATAAGGTTTTTAAGGTCAAAGCCCGATGAGTTTTTAACCACCTTGCCACCGAGATTTAAAACCTCGCCATTTGGCAAAACAACGGTAAGACCGCGAACATAATCGCGGGTAACGCCGTATTTTACGGCGCGCATACCGCCGGCATTTGTTGAGATATTGCCGCCGATGGTTGCTGTTTTTTCACCGGGGTCGGGCGGGTAGAAAAATCCGTTTTCTTCCACATAAGCCGCAAGCTCCATAAGCAGCATTCCCGGTTCTACGGTGATGGTAAGGTTTTCTTCATCAAGTTCCAAAACCTTGTTCATACCCGACATATCAAGCACAATACCGCCCATAACGGGAACACAAGCGCCTACAAGTCCCGTTCCCGAACCGCGAACGGTAACGGGAATTACATTATCATAAGCATATTTCATAACGGCTGAAACCTCTTCGGTAGTAAGCGCTTTTACAACCGCATCGGGAACGGAATGTGTTCCGCCGAGTTCATCATGAGAATACTCTTCGTTTATTTCTTCGCCGTATAAAACACGCTCATCATCATTTATGATTTTAAGCAGATTTTCATAATCGGTTTTTTCAAAAGCTTTATAACTCATTTTTATCCCAGCCTTTCGATAAGTTGGGGAACGATTTTATAGATATCCCCCACTATTCCGCAATGCGCAATCTTGAAAATAGATGCCTTGGGGTCGGAATTTACGGCGATAATATAATCGCTGTTATTCATACCTGCGGCAAACTGCACCGCGCCGGAAATACCGAGCGTTATTATAAGTTTTGGCCTTACGGTTCTGCCCGAAAGACCGATTTGGCATTTGGCATCAAAGGTGCCGTTTTCAACAAGCGGTCTTGTGCAGGCAATTTCGGCGCCGAGTTTTTTAGCCAGTGTTTTAGCCATTTCAATATCTTCAACCTTTTTAAAGCCGCGGCCTACCGCCACGATTATCTCGGCATTTTCTATTGATTTTACAGGCGGTTTATCATCAACGCTGATAACATTTATGCGGCTTTTAAGATTGATGCCGTCAAGAGAGCAGTGGGTAATCTTACCGGTGATTTTTTCTACCGGTTGAGCCTTTTCAAAAATCTTATATCTTACGGTTGCCATTTGGGGGCGGTTATTCGGTGTATGTATCTGCGCCATAATATTGCCGCCAAAGGCAGGTCTTATCTGCTGAAGATCGGTGTTTTCATCCATTTGAAGAACAGTGCAATCGGCGGTAAGTCCCGTTCTGAAACGCGCCGCAACGCGCGGAGCCAACTGCCTGCCGACAGGGGTTGCACCGACAAGAATTGCCGAAGGTTTATTATTGTTTATATAGTTTTCAAAAACCGCGGTATAAGGCTCTATGTTAAAGTGTTCAAGGCAAATATCATCATAAACAAACACCTCATCCACACCATAACGCAAAAGGTCATTTGCGCTCGCGTCACAGTTATGACCTATCATAAGGCAATAAACCTTTTGGTTTGTAACTTTAACAAGTTCTCTCGCCTTTCCGATGAGTTCATAAGCCACGGGGTGTACCTTGCCGCGAACCTGCTCGGCATAAACACAAATTCCCTGCCAAAGAGATTTATCAACCGCTTCCTTTTCGTGTTCTACAATATAAGCCGCACCCTCGGGGCCTTTTTTTATACAAAGCTTGCACATTTTGCAAGCGGCATTGGGGTGCAACTCGCCGTTTTTATACTCAATGGCGCCAAAGGGGCAAAGCTTTATAAAGCTTTCAATATCTTTAACCTTATCGGTATTAAACTTTAATTCTGCCATTATTACACCGCCTTAAATAAACTTATTCTCTTTAAGTTTTGTAAGCACGGTTTCGGTCATTTCTTCCGCCGTGCCGCTAAACAATTCGCGCTTATCGTTAACGCTTGGGGGGAATATTCTTTGAACTTTTGTGGGGGAACCGTTAAGCCCTACCTTGGTTTCATCCTTATCGGGCAGGTCTTCATAAGTTATAAAGTTTATTTTTTGGTCTTTTGAAGCCTTCATCTTTACATAAGAAGGCAAACGGGGCAGGAAAATATCCTTATCAACCGAAACAAGGCAAGGATATTCTATAAAGCACTTTTCAATGGCGGTTTGCATATCCATAAGAACGGTTAGACCTTTATCGCCTATCTCTTCTATGGATGTAACATTTGCTATGCAGGGTATGTTAAGATATTCGCTGATTTCGGGTCCTACCTGAGCGGTATCGCCATCGGTAGTCTGCTTGCCGCAGAGAATTAAATCATATTCTCCCGCCATTTTTATACCCTGGCTTATGGTATAAGAGGTTGCAAGAACATCGGCACCGGCAAATTTGCGGTCGGTGAGAATAAAGCCTTCATCCGCGCCCATCGCAAACGCTTCTCTTATTACACTTTCAGCCGAGGGCGGTCCCATTGTGATAACCGAAACCTTGCCGCCTGACTGTTCTTTAAGTCTGACCGCCGTTTCAACGGCATAAAGGTCATAAGGGTTCATTTTGGTATCGTTACCATCCCTTTTTAAAACACCGGTTACCGGGTCGACCTCCGCTTTATTGGAACCGGGTACTTGTTTAATACAAACAATGATATTCAATTGACACGCCCCCAAATATTTATTAAATATATTTATTTTATAATAACATAGTTAATTTTCAAATACAATGAAAAAAATAAAAAACCTTATCAATTTTTTCACTGATAAGGTCTTTTTTGTTAATATTAAAGGGATAAAACAGTATCGCGATTGATAGGTTTATATGCCGTGTAGGTCACCCCGGCGCTATCAAACATACGCTTGGAAGCGCGGGTTCCATCGGTTTCGGCATATTTATCGCTGTAATAAACAATTCTTTTTATGCCCGACTGAATAATCGCCTTGGCGCATTCATTACAAGGGAAAAGGGTTGTATAAACGGTTGCACCCTCTACCGAGCCGTTATGACAGTTAAGAATTGCATTAAGTTCGGCATGGCAAACATAAAGATACTTGGAATTAAGGCCTTCCCCTCTTTCCCAAGGATATTCATCATCATCACATTTATGCGGCATACCGTTATATCCGACCGATAAAATCTTATTATTTTGATCAACAATGCAAGCGCCGACCTGGGTTGAAGGGTCTTTACTGCGAAGAGATGAAAGCAGGGCTATGCCCATAAAATACTCATCCCAGGTTAAATAATTTTCTCTTTTCATATAATTGCCCCCTGTTACTTATTGACTAATTATACATTAAAGCCTGTATTTTTGCAAATAAAAATGAAAAAAGCCCTGCGCCGCAGGACTTTTTATCATTCATTTTTTAAACGGCCCTTGTAACCTTGCCGGACCTCAAACAACGGGTGCAGACATTGATATGACGGGGAGTGCCGTCAACGATAGCCTTTACCTTCTTAACGTTGGGCTTCCAGGTTCTGTTGGAACGTCTGTGAGAGTGGGAAACCTTTATGCCGAAGGCGATTTCCTTTTTGCAAATTTCACATTTTGCCATTGTTTGCACCTC
This sequence comes from uncultured Clostridia bacterium, assembly GCA_946646305.1. GTDB lineage: Bacteria > Bacillota > Clostridia > Oscillospirales > Acutalibacteraceae > UBA737. The sequence continues at coordinate 5,538 of CAMPCO010000007.1, forward strand.
CTTATCATTCTCGACAAGCAATCACTTGTCACAATAGCAAAAGTAATAATAACAGAAAACTTTCAAAAATGCAAGTGTTTTTTTACATATTTTTTAAAATAATAGTTTTTGTAAGATTGCTTGACAAAGGGCGGCAAAAATCATAGAATTAGTATTATAATAATTATCGGAGGGGAAAGACCTAATGATTAAAGAAAAATATGAACTTTGGTTGAAGCATGCTGTTTTGGACCCCGATTTAATTCCCGAGCTTGAAAAAATGGCGGCGGATGAAAACGAAATGAACGAGGCTTTTTATAAAGACCTTGAATTCGGCACCGCCGGTCTTCGCGGAATAATAGGCGCGGGCACAAACAGGCTTAATGTGTATACAGTCGGAAAAGCGACACAGGGACTTGCCGCTTATATCAATTCAAGAACCAAAAACGGCAGTGTTGCCATTTCTTATGACAGCCGTATTAAATCTGACCTTTTTGCCCGCGAGGCGGCGGGTGTTTTTGCCGCTAACGGTGTAAAGGTTTATCTGTATAAGGAATTAACCCCCGTTCCGATGCTTTCTTTTGCGGTAAGGCATTTAAAATGCGATGCGGGCGTTATGATAACCGCAAGCCACAACCCCTCTAAATATAATGGCTACAAGGCTTATGATGAAACAGGCTGTCAGTTAGGACCCGAAGCCGCCGATTATGTTCTTAACATTATGAACAGGGTCGATATTTTTGAAGGCATTAAAAGGCTTGATTTTGACAAGGCGTTAAATGAAGGCAAAATCGAGTATATTGACAACTCGGTTGTAGAAGCATACCTTAAAGCGGTTGAAAGCGCAAGGGTTGTAAAAGACCTTGATTTATCCGACCTTAATATTATTTACACACCGCTGAACGGCGCGGGAAACAAGCCCGTTCGCGAGATTTTAAAGAGAATTGGTGTTAAGAATATCACCATTGTAAAAGAGCAGGAATTGCCTGACGGCAACTTCCCGACCGCCCCCTATCCAAATCCTGAAATAAGGGAAGCCTTTAACCTGGCGCTAAAACTTGCAAACAAGGTTAAACCCGATCTGCTTCTCGCTACCGACCCCGATTGCGACCGCGTGGGTATTGCCATTCCTTATGACGGTGAATACCGCCTTATAACGGGAAATGATGTCGGTGTTTTGATGTTAAATTATATTTTAAGCGTCAGGAAAAAACTCGGCACACTGCCTAAAAACCCCGTTGCAGTTAAAACCATTGTTTCAAGCGAGCTTTGCAAGGAAATAGCCAAGGACTACGGTTGTGAACTCAGAGAGGTTTTAACCGGCTTTAAGTTTATCGGTGAACAGATGACCGAGCTTGAAAAGGCGGGCGAAGAAAACCGCTTTGTTTTCGGTTATGAAGAAAGCTACGGCTATCTTGTAGGAACACACGCCCGCGATAAGGATGCGGTTGTAGGGTCTATGATAATATGCGAAATGACCGCTTATTACAAATCTCTCGGCTTAAATCTTATCGACCAGCTTGAAAATATTTATAAAAAATACGGTTATTTCCTCACCCTTCAAAAAAGCTTTGTAAGCGAAGGTCAGGCAGGTCTTAAAAAGATAGCGGATACTATGGTAAGAATTCGCCAAAACCCGCCCAAGACCTTTGCCGGCGTTCCTGTTTCTGTTTTTAAAGATATTGAAAGCGGAAAATCGCTGAACATTAAAACAGGAAAAACCGAAGATATAAATCTTCCGCGTTCAAATGTTTTGGTATTTTATCTTGAAAACGGCAGTTCCGCCATTATTCGCCCATCGGGTACCGAGCCCAAGATAAAAATATATGTTAACGCAGTGGGCAAAACAAAAAAGGAGGCCGAAGAAAGGCGCGAAGAAATCACAAAAGCAGGCGAAGAATTGCTCGGTTTTTAAAACTCTCAAATAAAACAAAAAACGCTTTCCGTAAAAGGAAAGCGTTTTTTTAACATTCAGATTATTGTTTTTCGGTTTCTTCCTCGGCGGCATCGATATCCGCAACCTTAACATTAACATGGGTTACAACCGTGCCGGTCATGGCTTGAATTTTATCCTTAACATTCTGCTGAACCGCTTCAGCAACACTGCGGGCGATTGCATCCTTTTTAATGCATATAAAAAGGGTGATATTTACGGCGCCTGCCGAATTTTCAACCTTAACACCCTTAAAAGCGCTTTTGGATTTTAAAACCTCTTTAAAATCCACTGCCTGCTTTGAAAGGCCGCTTACGCCCTCTATTTCACAAGCGGCTATTTCCGCCATTTTTTCCAAAACTTCATTACTTACGGACAATTCAACATTGTTCTCAGACATTTTGTTTTCCTCCGTTACTTTGAATATCTTTATATGTATTGTACCACATAAAAAGCATTTACGCAAGATTTCTTTTATTTAACGGTTACTATTTTCACACCCGACAGAGGAATATCGGTCTGTGTTGTTACAACATCCTCTATCTGAAGGGTTTGTTCGGGGGTCAGCCCATCGCTTTGAACCACGATATTTGCCGTTTTATCATTAAGCACCGCAACCGCCTTTTCAAAGCCCTTGGCTTTTAGCACGGTTTCTATATTCTGCGCGGCGGCAATTCGGTTAGACAACGCCGCCAAATCATTTAGCGCCTTTTGTTTTTCATCATCGGAAAGATTGGCGCTTTTAAGCGACTCTTCAACCGTTTCCTGCATTTTATCAAAGGCTTCTTCCCTATCTTTTACCGCCTTTTCAAAATAATCTTGCGCCTTTTCCTTAACAGATGCGGCGGTTTCGGCGGTTTTTGATGAACTCTTATTGCTTACAAATGCCGCTTCACCCAAGAATTTGCTTTCGCCCGAATAGCGCATATTAAGCCAAACCGCGGCGGCAAGCGCCAGCACCATAACAAACACCGCAATATGATTTTTAGTTATTACCTTACCTTTTTTCATCAGTCTATTCCTCCAGATATATAAACTCTTTTTGATGTTATATTAAGCGCCGCCGTTACGGCGCTTGTTATTTTGCTTGCTATTTCTTCGGTTTCTCCGCCACTGCATATTACCGCAACACCCCTGATTTCGGGCATACTTTCGGCTATAACAAGGGCTGATTCCGAGCCATCTGCATCGCGAACGGTAACATAAGACCGCTTGCTTTTTTCACTGCTTTGCCCGGTGTTGCCGCCGCTTGCGGTATCGTTTTCCCTTGTGTCGGCATAGGTGTATCTCGGCCCGCTTTCAAGGGTTACAACAACTGTGGGGCTTTTATCCCCTGTTATTTTTGAAACTATTTTTACAATATCATTTTCTATTTTTTCGCGGTATTCATCGGTGTTTATACTGCCGCCCTTCACACTCTTTTCACTTTTTTTAGGAAAAAAGGATGAAAGCCCTATAAGCAGGACACCCGCTATACCTATGACCGCCAAAACCTTCGGCTTTTTCACTGCTGTTTTTATTTTATTTAAAATCTCATTCATTTATAACACTCACCTTGATATTTTCGCTGCTTAGTGCCTCTTTTACGGTTTTGTAATCGCTTTTTGTATGAACCTCAACATATAATTCGGTAATTTTTTGATTTTCATCCTTTTGCGGTGTGATATATAGCGCTGAATAGTCAACTCCTGCGCTTTTAAGCGCCGTTTTTACGGTAAGCTCCGCCGCTTTTATATCCGTATTGCCCGAATAATCAGCAATTTCAGTTTTAAAACCCGAAAGGTCAAAATCAAAAGAATGGGGCAAAAACGATAAAACACTGCATAAAAAACACAAACACAAAATATATTTTGCAGATTTTTTCATAGCGCCATGAGGCAAAAGCACATACAAAGCGCCGATAAGAATACCGCAAACACAAAAAGAAACAATAAAAGAAAAAATACTACTCATACCGATTTACCTGCCAATACCACAACGGAAAGAGATATGATAAACAACCCGCCCACAAGCAGTAAAAGTCCTAAAATACAGGCTAAAACCGAGTCAACCGCTTTAAGCAGAGCCGATATTCTCTCTTCCCCGAAAAGTGTTCCGAAAGCGGCAGACACATAAAAACAAACCCGCCAAAGAATAATCTCTATAAGCACAGGCAAAATAATTGCCGCTATTGCCACAACCGCAAAAATACCGACCGAGCTTTTAAGTAAAGAAAGGGATGTTGATATGGCGCTTACCGCTTCCGACAGCACGCCTCCCGCCACGGGAACCGATGTGCCGAGAACAAATTTTGCCATTTTTATCGCGGCATTATCGCCTGCCGACAAAACCGCGGTTTGAACCGATAAAACCCCTAAAAACACCGTTGAAACAAGAGATAAAACCCAAATTGTCACCTTTTTAAGCGCGGCGGCGGGGTTTACCTTTGCTATTGCGGGCGATACCCCCGAAGCCATACTGATACTTAAATATCCGCCCATAAGCGGCAGAACGCCGTTTGCCGCAAAGGTGGATACCGCGTTTGCGGAAATAAGCAGGGTCACGCAGGATGTTGCGCCGTAAAGCGCTCCGCCCGAGGCTGAAATCAGCGAAGCAAGCGCCGGCACAAACCCTATCATAAAGGAAGATGCCGCCCTTATGGCTTCCGCCGCGGCGGTAACGCAGGAATAAATATCCGCAAAGGTTAAAACCGCTATTATACCGGGGGCGATAATCTCGGCAGATTTCAGATATTTTTCCTGCCCGAAGGCCGAAAACGCGGCAAAAAGCAGGATAACGCCCGTGATGGAAACAAAGGCGACAAAGGGCCTTTTTATACCGCCTTTAAAAAGCGATATTATATAGGAAAAAACGCCCTCCGCCTGCAGGTTTTGCACCCAATCGGGAGAGTCGGGCGAAAGATTATCCGAATAAAGGCGCTGTTTTGTATCTTCATCGAGGTTTTCTTCTATTGTGTCGCCTATAAATGTTCCGTAGTTTTCTTTATAATCATCATCGGCGAAAACCTTTATACCCGAAACTATAAAAAGGCACAGAAATACAACAATTATCTTTTTCATAATTCCATATATTTTAAAACCACTTCCAAAACATTTGAAAGAATAGGTACTGCTAAAACAAAAATAACGCATTTGCCCGCAAGCTCCGCCTTTGAAGCCAGAGCCTGCTGACCGAAATCGCGGCAGGTATCCGCCACGGTTTCGGCAAGATAGGCGATTATAAGCGCCTTTACGGCTACTATTATATAATCACTGTTTTGCCCGTTTTGTTCCATAAGACTTTTAAGTGTGCCGACACTGTCGCCTATTGTGAGAATTACATATACCCCTACAATACATACGGCGCAAGCGGTTATGAGGAAAGAAAACTCGCCGCCCTTTTTTTTGAGAAATACAACAAGCAATGCCGCTAAAAATATAAGACCCAGGGCTTTTATAAGCAGGCTCAAAGTCCAAACATCCCTTTCACACTTGAAAAGAGGTCGGCAATGGCTTTTACAACCATAAGCAAGACCACAACAAGCCCCGCAAGGGTGGTTAACATCGCTTGTTCCTCCCTGCCCGAACGAACAAGAAGCTGGTGCAAAACGGTGACTATTATACCGATTGCGGCAATTTTAAATATAAAATCAACATCCATTTTTTTACCCTCCCGCTAATCTATACAAAAACCACCACTGAAGCCAAAGCCGAACAAATACCGCTTACAATGTATATTTTCTTTTTTTCCGCCGCGGTTTTAACGGCATCTTTTTTTAGTGAACTGAATGCTTCAAAATAATAATCGCATCTGGTGTTTTCGCCCGCTTTACTACTGCTTCCCGCCTCTGAAAAAAATGCTTTAAGCAGGTCTTTATCCTCTGATTTTAAAGGGCAAGGCTCGCCGATACGAGGCGAATTACCGCTGAAATCCACAAAGGAAACCGAGCTGAAGCTTTCGGGCAGAATATAGGAAATCTCCTTGCCCGAATGGGAAACAAGGGTTTTATACTTTGTTATGGAAACACATATATTTTCAAGAGCATTAGCCCTTTTTGTAAGGTTTTGCGCCGAGATAAAGCCGATAAAACTTACAGATAAAAACAGGCATATTAGCCCTGCCGCTTTTATTAAGTTCAAGAAAACACTTCCTTTCTGCTTAAAATCTTTATATCATCCCCGGGGAAATTGCCAAGTAAGGCTATATGGCTTATTGCCCCGCTGTTTACAAGCCTTGCGGTAACGGGTCTTTCCCTTAATTCATAAGCACTTGACACATGCGCCGAGGTTATGACGCTAACCCCCGCATTTAACATCTCGTTTACAGATTTTAGTTCCGATAAAGTGGCAATTTCATCAAAAATCATCACCTCGGGTGATAGCGTTCTAAGGGCTATTTCAATGCCTTTAATTCGGTCATTATGTATTACAACATCGCAAAACTCACCGAGGTTAAACCCGGGGGAGATTTCCTGCCTTGTATCGATAACGCAAACCCTCTTTTTCTTTTTTGAAAGAATTTTTGCGGCATCTCTTAAAACGGTTGTTTTTCCGCTGCCCGGTCTTCCCGCTATCAAAAGCCCGCTTTCAAGATACAAAGAAAGCTTTTCGGCGCACCCGTCAACCGCCCTTGCCACACGAATATTTACAGAATAAATATCGGAAATCTCGCCGCCGTAATATCTGCCGCCAAGCCCCGCCCTGAAACCGTAACCAAGGCTTAAAAACCCCTCTTTTATTTCGTTTTGGTGGGCATAAACCGAGTGGTTGCAAAGGTTTAAAAGAGTAAGCTTTATATCCTCTTGCGATAAAACAATCGCATCCTTTGAATAGACTTTTGAAACGCCTTGAAAACGGCATAAATAAAGGCTTTCCCGCGGCATTGTAAGTATTACGGGATTATCTGCTCTGAGCCTTATTTCACAGATGTTTTCGAGAATATTTTCCGGCAAAAACAATATCGCCCTGCTGATACTTTCGGGCAGTTTTTTTATAATGGTTTCAAAGTTTTTTCGCATAAAAATCACTCTTAACAATTTGTCCTACTTTAATCTATGAGGACAGGCAAGCTTATAGAACTTTAGTTTCCTGACATAAAAAAAGAACCCCGGATTTTTCCGAGGTTCTTTAAAGCTTTTTCCTTATTCTTCAGGCATTTCCCAGTTATGCCATATAGCCTGAACATCATCATTTTCTTCCAGGGCGTCGATTAGTTTTTCCATTTTTTCGGCGCTTTCGGGATCATCAATTTTAGAGGTGGTCTGCGGGATATACTCAACCTCTGCCGAAAGGAAAGAGTAACCCTTCTCTTCCATGGCATCTCTTACCGCGCCAAGGTCGGCGGGGGCTGTTGTTATCTCGAAAACATCGCCGTCAAAATTAAAGTCTTCGGCGCCTGCTTCCAATGCGGCTTCCATAACCGCCTCTTCATCATTGCCTTCACCCTCTATTTCGATAACACCCTTGCGGTCAAACATAAACATAACCGAACCCGATTGACCGAGGTTTCCGCCGAATTTATCAAAATAATGGCGAATATCGCCCGCAGTACGGTTGCGGTTATCGGTAAGGGTTTCAACCACAACGGCTATGCCGCAGGGACCGTAACCTTCATACACAAGCTCTTCATATTCATTGCTTCCGCCTTCACCCGCGGCTTTTTTGATTATGCGCTCAATATTATCATTGGGCACATTTGCCGCCTTTGCTTTGGCAATGGCGTCTTTAAGACGACTGTTTTCAAGCGGGTTTGGTCCGCCCTGTTTTACTATAACCGAAATCTCTCTGCCGATTTTGGTAAAGATTTTTGCCTTGGCGGCATCGGTTTTTTCTTTCTTTCTTTTAATATTATTCCATTTTGAATGTCCGGACATATTATCTCCCTTTCATTTTTCCGTAAAAATATAATAATCTTTTTAAAAGCTTTTGTCAACTTTACTCTTTTTCCTGCAAGGAAAGTGCCGCTTTGCAGATGTTTTTTACATCTTCCATCGATTTAATTTCGCCGCACATCCGCCTGAGACTTGCCGCACCTTTAATACCCGTAATATACCAGGAAACATGCTTTCTCGCTTCCAAAAACGCTATAAATTCGGGCTTGTAGCGGGTCATCATCTCAATTTGTTTTATACAGACTTCAAGCCTTTCTTCAAGTGATGGCGGAGTATAGTTTTCGCCGTTTAAATAGGCATTTATTTCCTTGAAAACAAAGGGGTTTCCAAGCGCCGCCCTGCCGACAAGCACCATATCGCAACCGGTAAAATCAAGCACCCGCTTTGCCGATTTTCCGTCTACTATATCGCCGTTTGCCACAACGGGAATTTTTACCGCCGCCTTTACCTGCTTTATGGTTTCATAATCGACAGGCGGGGCATACATCTGGTTTCTTGTTCTGCCGTGAACGGTAAGCATTTTAGCCCCGGCGGTTTCGCAGATTTCGGCAAGTTTCGGCGCGGTTATGTGGTCGGTGTCAAAACCCGTTCGCATTTTAACGGTAACGGGGATATCCACCGCCTCGCAAACGGCGCTTACAATCTCACTCGCAAGCGGTAAATCGCGCATAAGCGCACTGCCGCCCCCGTTTCCCGCAATTTTAGGCGCGGGGCAACCCATATTGATATCAATAAAATCAGGGCCGTTTTCCTCTGCTTTCTTAGCGGCTTTTGCCATAATTTCGGGCTCGTTTCCGAAAAGCTGAGGCCCGTTGACACCAAAGGCGGGATAGGTTTCAAGATATTTTCTTGACCTTTCATCCCCGGATACTATACCCTTGGAGCTGGCAAGTTCACCGATAGTAAGCACGGCACCGAATTTTACGCATAGTTCTCTCATGGCACGGTCGGTAGCGCCCGCCATGGGGGCAAGGCCTGCCTTTCCGTTTACCGAAATATTACCGATTTTCACTTTGGGTATTATAACAAAGTAAAAAAAATATGTCAAATTATAAACTTAAAGGTGACAAAATAAAAAATATGTGTTATAGTATATATAATTATTATTTATAATCGGGTGATATGTTTGAAAATCTTAGCTATTGACGGCAACAGTATAATAAACCGTGCCTTTTACGGAATACGCCTTCTTTCTAATAAGCAGGGCGTTCATACCAATGCGATTTACGGTTTTATAAACATATTGCTGAAACTTACCGAAGCGGAATCGCCCGACGGTGTGGCTATTGCCTTTGACCTTAAGGCGCCGACCTTCCGCCATAAGATGTACGCCGATTATAAAGCAGGCAGAAGACCTATGCCCGAAGAACTCGCCGAGCAGTTTCCCCTGCTTAAAAAATGGCTTGCCCTTTCGGGGTTTGTTTGCATTGAAAAAGAGGGATACGAAGCCGATGATATTTTGGGAACACTCGCCCGCATTGCAAAGGAAACGGGAAATGAATGTGTTATCGCAACGGGCGACCGCGACTCGCTTCAGCTTATAAGCGATAACACAAGGGTGCTTCTTGCCACAACAAAAGCAGGCTCCCCCGAAATCACCAACTACACAAAAGAAAAACTTTTTGAAGATTACGGTCTTACCCCCGGCGGAATGATAGAACTTAAAGCCCTTATGGGCGATAGCTCCGATAATATTCCGGGTGTTGCGGGTGTCGGTCCCAAAACCGCGACCGAGCTTATCAAAAAGTATGGCAACATTGACTATATCTATGAGAACATTGACTCTCTCGATATTAAGGACAATCTTAAAGCAAAGCTTAAACAGAGCAAAGACTCCGCCTTTTTAAGCCGAACGATAGGCACTATCAACTGCGAGGTTCCGATAAGCTCTCGCGTGGAAGACTATTTAAAGCAAAGCGCAAAAACAGATGAGCTTTCCGCTTTTATGACCGAGCTGGAGCTATTCAGCCTTATGAAGAGGCTGGGTCTTTCCCCTGTCGAACCGAAACAGGAAAGCGCGCCTCATAGCAAAAGACAGATAAATGTTGCAGAGTATAATGAAGCAGACATCTGCTCACCCGTATTTATTTACAATTCCGCGGCGGTTTGCGGCGATAAGGTTTTTGCTTTAAGTGAAGAACAACTTAAAGCCATATATAAAAACAAGTCTTTAGAAAAATATGTTTACGATTTTAAATCGCTTTTGCATAAATACAAAGATGTTTCAGGGGTAGTATTTGACCTCATTCTTGCCGCTTATATTTGCGATCCCGCGGCAAAGGACTATTCGCTGGAGAGATTATCTTTAAAATACGGCATTCCCTCTTCCGGCAATGACAATGCCGATATAAATAACGCGGTGCTGTTCTTTGATATTTGCAAAGCTTTGGAAAAAGAACTTGAAGAGACAAAACAGGCAGATTTGCTTAAGTCAATCGAGGTGCCGCTTGCCGAAGTTTTATACGAAATGGAAGATTACGGCTTTTTGGTTGACCGCGAAGGCATAATCGAAGAGGGCAAGTATCTTGAGGGAAAGATAAACGAATACCAGGCGGAGATTTATAAGCTTGCAAACGCAGAGTTTAATATAAATTCGCCAAAACAGCTCGGCGAAATACTGTTTGAAAAGCTCGGCTTGCCTAAGGGCAAAAAAACAAAAACGGGTTACAGCACAAATGCAGATGTTCTTGAAGGACTGCGCTATGATTTCCCGATAGTTGACCTGATACTGAAATACCGACAGCTTGCAAAGCTTAAATCAACCTATTGTGACGGACTGCTTGCGGCGATTAGTGAAGATGGCAGAATTCATACCACCTTTAACCAGACCGAAGCGAGAACAGGCAGAATAAGTTCGCTTGAACCAAATCTTCAAAACATACCCGTAAGAACCGAGGAAGGCAAAAAGCTTCGCGCATTCTTTGTTGCGCGCGATGGTTATACTCTATGCGATGCCGACTATTCTCAAATTGAACTTCGCGTTTTGGCATCTATTGCGGATGACAGCGTTATGATTGATGCTTTCAACCGCGGTGTTGATATTCACACCGTTACCGCTTCGCAGGTTTTTGATATTCCCGAAGAGATGGTACTGCCGGTTATGAGAAGTCGCGCGAAGGCGGTAAACTTTGGTATAGTTTACGGTATAGGCGCTTTCTCGCTCGGAAAGGACATCGGCGTTTCCAGGGCGGAAGCCGATAAGTATATAAAGGGGTATCTTAACACCTATAAGGGTGTTGCCGCTTATATGGACAATGTTATTGAAAAAGCAAAGCACGATGGCTTTGTAACCACCCTTTTCGGCAGAAGAAGATACCTGCCCGAACTCAAAGAGAAAAACGGAATGCTCAGGGCTTTTGGTGAGCGCGTTGCCCGCAATGCTCCCATTCAGGGCACTGCCGCAGATATTATAAAAATTGCGATGATAAAGGTCAGAAACCGCCTTAAAGCGGAAATGCCCGATGCAAAGCTTATTTTACAGGTTCACGATGAACTGATAGTTGAAGCGCCATTAGAAAAGGCGGAGGCGGTTTGCCGAATTCTTGAAAGCGAAATGGAAGCGGCGGCAAATCTTAAAGTTAAACTGACCGCAGATGCCAATTCGGGTAAAAACTGGCTTATTGCGAAAGGATAATTCTATGGTAAAACCATTATTTAAAGGCGGCAAAGCAAGGGCTATTACCTTTAGTTTTGATGATGGTAAACCCGCCGACAAAAGACTGATTGAAATTTTTAACAAGTATTCTCTTAAAGCCACCTTTAATCTAAACGGCGGCAGATGCAGAAACCCGCAGTTTCAAACAAAAAACGGAGAATACAACGAATGGAACGGCTCTAAAGAGTTGCAAGATATGTACAAGGGCCACGAAATAGCTTCTCATTCTTATACCCATAAAAGGCCAAACGAACTAAGCGATGAAGATTTGCGCCTTGAGGTCAGAAAGGATGTTTCCGCCCTCTCGCGTGCTTTCGGCACCGAGATACATGGCTATGCTTCCCCGCAGGGAGATCGCGATGAAAGGCTACCGAAAATACTAAAAGAAAACGGAATACGGTATCAGCGTTATACCTGCCGCGAGGATACCTGCAAGCCTTTTTCTTTACCTGATGATTTTCTTAAATGGCAACCAAACCCGCACTTTAGTTTTTATGCAACTAAAGAGGGCAAAAGGTTTATAAACGATTTTTTTGAATGTTCTGACTCACTTCCCTGTCTTATGATTTGGGGACACAGTTACGAGCTTGAAGAACTAAACGCCAAAGGTTTTGAAAGATGGAACGGGCTTGAAAAACGATGGGAGTACTTTGATAGCCTTTGTGAATACTTATCGGGCAGAGCGGATGTTTGGTATGCCGCAAATATTGAAATATGCGATTATGTAACCAATATGCGCAAAGCGCATTTTGATGATACCTATATCGATAACCCGACCGACACACCTCTTTATTTTGATATTGACGGCAAAACAATCGTTGCTCCGCCTCATACAAGGTTTGGTGTTTAGATGAAAGTAATATTTGTATGCACGGGTAATACCTGCCGCAGTCCCATGGCGGAGGGGTATTTAAAATCGATGCACCTTAAAGATTTAGTGGTTTTAAGCCGCGGACTATATGCCGGCGGTGATGCGGTTTCCGAGAATTCGGCTTATGCTATGGAAGAAATCGGAATAGATATTAAAAGCCATATTTCAAAAGGGCTAACACCCGATGACCTTGATGCCGATTATTTTATTTGCATGACCCCTTCCCACGCCGCGGCGCTCATAGGCGCGGGAATTGAAAGGCAAAAGGTATCGGTTTTGGGAAACGGTATTCCTGACCCCTTTATGAAAGATATTTCAAAATATGAAGAATGCCGCGACCAAATCATTTCGGCAATAGATGATTTGGTTTTCAGCGGATACTTTTTCCCCGTTACTGTAAGTATTGCCGCAAAAGAAGATATAAAAGATATTGCAAGGCTTGAAATGCAGTGTTTTGCAGAGCCTTGGAGTGAAAACGCGATAGCCGAATCGATGGCGGCTTCAACTGTGTTTTTTATCGCAAAACAAAACGGCAAGACAGCCGGCTATATCGGTGTTTCCCACGCGGCGGATGAATTCTATATAACAAACATCGCCGTTTTTGAAGAATACCGAAATATGGGGGTTGGCACCCTGCTTTTAAACCGCGCAATAGTTTTTGCAAGGGATAATGCGGCGGCGTTTATTTCGCTTGAAGTCCGCTGTTCCAATACTGCGGCTATCGGTTTATATAAACTGTTGAATTTTAAAGAGGCCGGTACAAGAAAGAATTTTTACACAAATCCCAAAGAGGATGCTTATATTTTTACGAGAAGGTTTTTAGATGTTGATACTCGCGATTGAATCATCATGTGATGAAACCGCCGCCGCCGTAACAAACGGCAGGCAGGTGCTTTCAAACATTGTTGCAACGCAAATTGAAGAGCATAAGATTTACGGCGGTGTTGTGCCGGAGGTTGCTTCCCGCCGCCATGCGGAAGCCATAAGTCGTGTTTGCGATGAGGCAATTAAGGCGGCAGGTATAACCTACCGCGATTTATCGGCAATAGCGGTAACCTTTGCACCGGGGCTTATAGGCGCACTGCTTGTAGGGGTAAACTTTGCAAAGGGTTTGGCGCTGAGCCTTAATATTCCCCTTATCCCCGTTCACCATCTTCGTTCTCATATTGCGGCAAACTATATTGAAAATGATGAACTTTCCCCTCCCTTTTTATGCCTTACGGTTTCGGGCGGAAATACGGTTTTATGCGAAGTGACCGATTATACTGTTTTTAAAAAAATCGGCAACACAACCGATGATGCCGCGGGCGAATGCTTTGATAAAACCGCAAGGGCTTTGGGGCTTGATTACCCGGGCGGAGTTAACCTTGATAAAATCGCCACGGAGGCTAACACAGAAAAATACATTTTACCGACACCTAGACTGCAAAACGAATATGATTTCAGTTTTTCGGGGCTTAAAACGGCGGCGATAAATATTCTTCATAATGCAAAGCAAAAAGGCGAAGAGATTGATATTCCCGTTTTTGCCGCTACAATCAGGCAAAAGGTTTGCGATATACTGATAGAAAAAACCCTTTTGGCGGCGGAAAATCTCGGATATAAAACAATCGCTTTGGCGGGTGGTGTTTCCGCAAATAGTGAGCTTAGAAGCCGAATGGAAGCGGAATGCAAAAAAAGAGGCTTTAAATTCTATCGCCCATCGCTTAAGTTTTGCGGTGATAATGCCGCGATGGTCGGTGTTCAGGGGTATTACGAATTTTTGAGCGGCAATACAGCGGGCAGTGACTTAAATGCCGTTGCAACCCTGCCGATTGATTACAGATAAATTTGAGGTGTGTTTTTATGAAAAAACTCTTACTTATAGTAAACCCGAAATCGGGCAAAGCAAAAATGAAAAGCGTTCTTTTGCCGGTTGTTGAAGCGATGAGCAATAAAGGCTTTGATGTGACAGTTTATCCGACAAAGCATCCCGGTGATGCAACCGAAAAGGCGGCTTCGCTAAAGCCTGACGATTACGACCGTATTGTTGCCGCGGGCGGTGACGGAACGCTAAACGAGGTTTTAACCGGTCTTGCAGAGTCAAAGGTTGATTGCGTTATCGGTTACATCCCCGCAGGAACTTTGAACGAATGGTCTATGGGGCTGGGTATTTCAAGAGATATTGTTTCCGCCGCAAACGATGCCGCAGGCGATAATATTATAAATATCGATGTTGGAAAGTTTAATGATAAATATTTTTCCTACACCGCATCTTTCGGTGCTTTTACCGAAGCTTCTTATTCAACACCGCAGGATGTCAAAAATGTTTTAGGTCAGGCGGCATACTTTTTTGAGGGAATTAAGAGCCTTGGCAACATAAAGCCCGTTCACCTATCATTCTCATCGGAAGAAAGAAGCGGCGAGGGTGATTATCTTTTCGGCGCGGTTTCAAATTCTTTCTCCGTAGGCGGCATAGTTAAGTTTGATGAAGCGGCGGTTGCCCTTAACGATGGGCTTTTTGAAGTTTTGCTCATTAAAAACCCGAAAAACATAGCCGAGCTTCAACAGATTATTGACGGCATTTTAAAGAAAGACTTTAATAGAGAAAATATTGAATTTTTCCACACAAGGAAAATTACCGTAACCGGCGGTAACGGAATGTCCTGGACGCTTGACGGCGAATATGCCCGCGGTGAAGAAACCGTTACAATCGAAAACATTCCATCCGCGGTTAAGCTTTCGGTACCGCAAAAAGAAAATTAGTTTTAAAAAGGAGATTTACATAATGTTTACTACCGATATAGGCGTAGATTTGGGTACGTCAAACACTACTGTTTTTGTTAAAGGAAAAGGCATAATAATGCGCGAGCCATCGGTTGTGGCTTATGATGTAAGGCTTGATGCCGTTCGCGCGGTTGGTACCGAAGCCAAGGAAATGATAGGCAGAACCCCCGGTTCCATTGTTGCGGTAAGCCCGCTTAAAAACGGCGTTATTGCAGATTTTGATGTTACCGCGGCTATGCTTAAAAGATTTATACGCCAATCACTTCGCGGCTCTTTCTTTTCAAGAGTTCGTATGGTAATCTCTATCCCCTGCGGAATTACCGAGGTTGAAAGCCACGCGGTTTTTGACGCCGCTAAGCAGGCAGGCGCCACCGATGTTGATTTGGTGGAAGAGCCTATCGCCGCGGCGGTCGGCGCGGGACTGCCTGTTTGGAATGCTTCGGGCAATATGATTGTTGATATCGGCGGCGGTACCAGCGAAATCGCCGTTATATCCCTTGGCGATATTGTTACCTCCCGTTCGGTAAGGGTTGCGGGCAATGACCTTGATGAAGCGATTATAAACTATATAAGGAAAAAACACAGTTTGCTCATCGGTGAACGCACCGCAGAGCAGATAAAGATAGAAATAGGCTCTGCAAAGCCTTATGAGAATGAAGGCTCTATGGAGATAAGAGGCCGAAACCTTGTAGACGGTCTGCCGAAGAACATAACCATTACTTCAAAAGAAGTAAGAGATGCGATGTCCGACTCGCTAAAACAAATCATAGAAGCCATAAGAGATACTTTGGAGAGAACACCGCCTGAACTTTCGGCGGATATAATAGACTCGGGTATCACCCTTTCGGGCGGAACGGCACTGCTTCGCGGTTTCGCCGAGCTTTTGGCAGAAGAAACGGGAATGCCGGTATCGGTTGCCCAAAACCCGCTTGATTGCGTGGCACTTGGCACAGGCAAACGGCTTGAGGATGACAATGGTTTTGAAAACTATGTTTTCCGCAAGGGCAAGCGCTTCCGCTGATTATTCTTTATTACGATAAAACTTTAAGGAGACCACAAAATGCGATTTTTCTTTCGCAGCAGACAGTTTAAAATAATAATTTCAATATTTGCAGGCGTTGTTGTGCTGGCTGTTATTTTCGGCATAATGGGTGCGCGTATGGAACCGGGGGCAAGCCTTTTCGGTACTATTACCGCGCCTATAAGAGAGGCTTCTTCGGAAGTTTTCGGCTCGATTAAAGACCTTTTCGGTTCTATGAAGGAAAACAACAAGCTTTTGCTTGAAAAGGCGGAGCTTGAGTCAGAGGTTAATGAGCTTAGAAAAGAGGTTGCCGAAGCCGAGTCTGTAAAAGAGCAAAACAAGCTTTATAAAGAATTTTTAGGGCTCAAGGATGAGCACCCCGATTTTGAACTGACCGAGGCTTATCTTGTATCGCGAGACAGCGATGATATTTACGGCTCTTTTGTGATAAACCGCGGCTATGCTTCGGGAATACATAAATATGACCCTGTTATATCAAGCGCGGGGCTTGTCGGCTTTGTTACCGAGGTTGGAGTTACAACATCAAAGGTTACAACCATTTTAAGCCCTGATATTTCGCTTGGTGCTTTATGCGTTCGAACATCCGACTCAGGCATTATAAACGGCGAATATTCCCTTGCGGACAAGGGCTTCACAAAGCTTACAAATCTTTCAAGAAATTGCTCGATTGCGGTTGGTGACTATATGAAAACATCGGGCGAAGGCATTTTCCCCGAAGGTATTCTTATAGGCACGGTTGAAACGGTAGGCACCGATAAATATAATTCTTCCGTATATGCCGAGATAAAACCTTTTGCCGATATAAGTTCGCTTAAAGGTGTTATGGTTATAACAAACTTTAACGGCAAGGGCGGAGTGACTGTGGGTACAAAGGGCAGTGAGTGATATGACAGTAAAACAGAAAAAAGTATATTTTTATCTTTATACCGCCCTTTTAACCCTTGTTGCATTCATTTTGCAGTATAACGGCGTTTTTTCGCTTAAAATCGGTACCGCATCGCCTATGCTTATGCTATCTGTTTGCATTTGCTATTCGATGTTCGGCGGCGAACTCTTTTCGGTTATATTCGCTCTGTGTTTAGGATTTTTGACCGATGGCGCGGCTTCGGGAACAAAAGGCTTTTTCAATACGATTGTCTTTATTGTTTTATCCCTTGCCGTGTCTATGATTGTTCTTTATCTGTTTAATAATAACTTTCGCTCGGGGTTAGTGCTCGGTATTTTAGGCAGCGCGGTTTACTATATTTTAAGATTTATTTTCTGCGTTCCGAAGTCTTCTCTTCAAAACTCGGTGAGTTACCTGCTCGGCACATCGATGCCATCGGTAATTTATACCGCAATTATAACCCTTGGTTTGTATTTTTTGGTTAAACAAATTTTTAAACGCTACTATGTGAGGTGAGACCTTTTGCCATTTAAGAAGAAAAAAAACACGGCTATTGCCGTTTTATCGATACTGCTTATTTTGCTTATTATTTTATTCTCAATAAGGCTTTATTCCATTCAGATAATCAATCGCGATAAATATTCCACCATGGCAAAAGGCAGTGTTTCCACAAGAACCGCCCTGCTTAAAGCGCCGCGCGGTGAAATTCTTGACCGCTACGGCAGGCAGATTGCCATAAACCGCGATGGATATAATGTTGTTTTTAACAAGGCTTATGTTAAAGATGATTTAAACGATGTTATATTAGCGCTTATAAATTTGTTTAAAGAAAACAATGTTGAGTATATTGATAAACTGCCCATGGCAAAAACCGAGCCTTTTGAATATATAGAGGGCGAATCAAATGAAAAACTGATTTCGGTTTTGGGGCTTGCAAAGTATGCCACGGCGGAAAACTGCTTTAACCAGATGGTTAAAAAGTTTAATCTAAAAGGATATTCATCGGCGGAAAAGCGGGCGATTATGGGTGTTCGCTACGGGATGATAATAAGCGATTTTTCCATCTCTTACCCCTATACCTTTGCGGAAGATATACCCACAGAGCTTATGCGAAAGATTTGCGAATCAAAGTTTCTGCTTTCGGGGGTTACGGTTGATGTTGTGCCTTTCAGGCAATATGTTGATACCACCCTTGCGGTAAATCTTATCGGCAGTGTGGGTCCCATTTTCGAAGAGGACTGGAACTCGGGCGCCAAATATAAAGAAAAGGGTTATCAGTACAATGACAAGGTGGGAAAAGGCGGCATTGAAGAATATGCCGAGGAATACCTGCACGGTACTGATGGCGAGATAACCTATTATCTTGACTCGGAGGGCAGTATTATTTCAAGCAAGGTTACAAAAGAACCTATACCCGGCAAATCGATAATGCTCACCCTTGATAAAAAAATTCAACAAACGGCGCAAAACGCCCTTTCAACAGTTATAAGAGATATCCGTTCAAAGGGGTCTCCCGTTGTTGCGGGCGCGGCGGTGGTGACCGATGTTAAAACCGGCGGTGTGCTTTGCGGCGCAAATTTTCCGACCTATGATGTTTCCACCCTTTCTGAAAACTATGAACAGTTACTAAATGACCCCGCAAGGCCGCTTACAAACCGCGCTTTTCAGGGCGTTTACCCGATAGGCTCTTCAATAAAACCGGCTGTTGCCACTGCGGCGATGGAAACCGGACAATACACCCCGGGTGAAACCATAACCTGTGTTAAAGCATACAGATTTTTTGATGACTACCAACCAAACTGTATGTTTACCCACGGCCCGCTTGAGCTTACCCACGCGCTATCTTACAGCTGCAACTACTTTTTCTTTGAGCTCGGCAGGCGCGTTGGCGCTATGAAACTTACCGCTTGTTTTAAAGATTACGGACTGGGTGTTAAAACAGGGGTCGAGGTGGATGACAGTTCGGGTATTCTTGTTGAGCCTGACAGTGACGGCTTCGGCGGCGATACACTGCAAATATCCATCGGCCAGTTAAATGCCTTTACCCCCCTGCAGGTTGCAAACTATATCGGCACATTTTCAAACGGCGGCACCCATTACAAAGCCACCCTCATAGAAAAGGTTGTATCCTATGACCTTAAAACCGTTTACAGTGAAAACAAAGCCGAGGTTTTAAATACTGTTAAGATGAGCGATACCACCAAAAACGCCATAAAAGAAGGTATGCTTTCCGTTACGGAAGACGGTACCGGCAGTCGTATGTTCTCTACCTATGGTATAAAGCTCGGCGGTAAAACGGGTACTTCCCAAAGTGATACCGGGGCTGACCACAGTGTGTTTGTTGCATTTGCGCCTTATGACAACCCGCAGATTGCGATATCGGTCGTTTTGGAACACGGAAGCAACGGACAAGCGGCGATGCTTATAGCAAGAAATATTTTGGATGAATACTTCTTCTCAACTGCAAGCAACTCCACCGAAACACCGACAAACACCCTGCTTAACTAAAAAACCATTTGAATAAACAACAGTGTGGTGAATAAAATGTCTTTAAATTTATGTATTATCTCCGGCAAAGGCGGAACGGGAAAATCATCCGTTTCCTATGGGCTCGGCTGTGCTTTTTCACTTATGGGAAAAAGTGTTTTGCTGGTCGATTTGGATGAAGGGCTTCACTGCCTTGATATAATTTCCGGCAATGATGCCGAGGTTGTAAACGACCTATCGGATATTATTGACGGCGGCAGTATCGATTCGGCGGTTTATAAAAGCGAAATTTATGAAAACTTAAAACTCATACCCGCGCCATACAACACCGGGGTTATAAACTATGTTAATCTATCCGCCTTATGCAAAAGGCTTGACGGGGCATTCGATGTAATAATCTATGACTTCCCCGCCGGCATTGATAAGGATAAACTGAGCGCGGTGGGTAATGATGCGCAGTTTCTTATTGTTTCTAATATGGATAAGGTATCGCTTGGCGATGCGGCGGCTATAAGAAACGCACTGCCAAAGACAAAATACGAGCCGCGGCTTATAATAAACCGCTTTTACTCTGAATACATAAAAGACGGCATTTTCTCAAATATAGATGATATGATAGATAAATCGAGCGTGCGGCTTGCGGGAATTGTTCCATCAAGCTTTGAGATTGCAACCCTATCAGAGTCACATAAATTTCATAAAAACAGTCGGTCGCTTTCCGCATTCAAGCGAATTGCAGGCAGGCTTTCAGGGGAAGATATAAAGCTTCCCAAAATAAAAAAAATATAACCAAAAAGGAGAAAATTATGAATATTGCACTTGTAGCACACGACAGTAAAAAAGAGCTTATGATCCAGTTTTGCATTGCTTATTGCGGTATTTTATGCCGTCATAACCTTGTTGCCACCGGTACCACCGGCAAAGCCGTTTCAGAAGCCACAGGACTTGAAATAACAAAATTCCTGGCAGGAAGCCAGGGCGGCGCACAACAGATTGCCTCGAGAATAGGCTGCGATGAAATCGACCTTTTGTTATTCTTCCGCGACCCGCTTAACCCGAAGCCCGATGAGCCGGATGAGTCTTCCCTGCTTAGACTTTGCGATGTTCATAACATTCCCGTTGCAACCAATATTGCAACGGCTGAGGTTTTGATACACGGTCTTGAACGCGGCGACCTTGAATGGCGAGATATTTTAAGAAAATAAAAAAGGAATAGATTTTTATGGCAGAAATTAACCGTGCCGTTAAAGGCACAAACGATATTTTACCGGGACTTTCGGAAAAATACGCTTATCTTGAATCAAAAATGTTTGAAACCGCTTCGCTTTACGGTTTCAGGGAAATAAGAGTTCCCACATTTGAACATACCGAGGTTTTTGTTAAAAATGTCGGCGATACCACCGATATTGTTCAAAAAGAGATGTACACCTTCCTTGACAAAGGCGGCAGAAGTATCACCCTTCGCCCGGAGCTTACGGCAGGCACTGTAAGAAGTGTTATAGAACACGGGCTTGTAAACGGCGCTTTGCCTTTAAAGGTTTGTTATCTCGGCGGTTGCTATCGCTATGAAAAGCCCCAGGCGGGCAGACTTCGTGAATTCCACCAGTTTGGTGTGGAATGTTTTGGCGCGGCTTCTCCCGCGGCGGATGCGGAAATAATAAGCCTTGCAAAACAGATACTTTGTGAAATAGGAATAAAGAATATTGCACTTTATATAAATTCAATCGGCTGCAGTGAATGCCGCAAAGAATACAGCAAAGCCCTTAAAGAATATTTCAGGGCGAATATTGACTCGCTTTGCGATACCTGTAAGGATAGGCTTGAGCGCAACCCGATGAGAATTCTTGACTGCAAAAACCCCGATTGCGCAAAAATCGCGGCGGGCGCACCTGTGGTTATCGATTATCTTTGCGATGATTGCCGCGAGCATTTTGAGGGGGTTAAAGCCCACCTTAACGCGGCTGGAGTAGATTTCACCGTTAACCCGAAGATTGTAAGAGGTCTTGATTACTACACAAGAACTGTTTTTGAGTTTGTATCTAATGATATAGGCGCGCAAAGCACAGTTTGCGGCGGCGGAAGATATGATGGACTTGTTAAAAGTATGGGCGGTCCCGATGTTCCGGCTCTCGGCTTTGCAATGGGTATGGAAAGACTTGTATTAACACTGCAAAATACAGGCGCCGATTTGCCGGAAGCAGACCGATGCGATTTGTTTATAGCCACCCTCGGTGAAAAGGCGGCTATGAAAGCCACAAGCCTTTGCGCCGCGCTTCGCGCCGATGGTTTTGAAGCGGGGGTTGATATATGCGGCAGGGGTCTTAAAGCGCAGATGAAATATGCCGATAAAATCGGTGCGCTTTACACCATTGTTTTAGGCGATAATGAAATAGACTCAGGCAAAGCAAAGATTAAAGATATGGAAACGGGAATTGAAACCGAGATAAATCTCGATAATCTTTCCGACAGCCTTATGGAACTGAAACTTAATTCGGCTTATGCCGAAAATGAATAATATTAAAGCATATTTTTAAGAGGTGTTTTTAATTGATACTTGACAGAATGAACGGAATGAAGAGAACCGATTACTGCGGCATGCTCAGAACCGAAAACATCGGCAAAGAGGTTGTTGTTTGCGGTTGGGTGCAAAGGCAGAGAGACCTTGGCGGTCTTATATTTGTTGACCTGCGCGACAGAACGGGTATTATTCAGCTTGCCTTTGATGAAAAGACCGAAAAATCGGTTTTTGAAAAAGCGACTTTGCTTAGAAGCGAGTTTGTTTGTATGGCAAAGGGTGTTATAAGAAAACGCTCTTCCGTAAATACCGAAATTCCCACCGGTGATATCGAAATCGAAGTTACCTGCCTTAAAATACTCGGCGAAGCGCAAACCCCGCCTTTTGAAATCACACCCGATACCGGCGCTAAGGAAGAGCTTCGCCTTAAATACCGCTATCTTGACCTTAGAAGAAGCAATCTTCAAAAGAATATTCTGCTTCGCCATAAAATCGCTAAGGTTACAAGAGATTATTTTGATGAAAACGGCTTTATAGAGATTGAAACCCCGACCCTTATTAAGTCCACCCCCGAAGGTGCCAGAGACTATGTTGTTCCTTCAAGAATACATAAGGGCAGTTTCTTTGCGCTTCCCCAAAGCCCGCAGATGTACAAGCAGTTGCTTATGCTTTCGGGTTTTGACAGATATATGCAGCTTGCCCGTTGTTACAGGGATGAAGACCTTCGCGCCGACAGGCAACCCGAATTTACACAGATAGACCTTGAAATGTCCTTTGTGGAAAGAGAGGATATCTTCGCCATTACCGAGGGCTACATAAGCCGTCTTTTCAAAGAGGTTTTGGGCGTTGATGTTCCCACCCCGCTTCCGAGGATGAGATATGATGATGCCATAAATGATTACGGCAGTGATAAGCCCGATACCCGCTTTGATATGAAGATTAAAGATATTTCGGATATTGTGGAAAACTGCGGTTTCTCGGTATTCTCCGATACGGTTAAATCAGGCGGAACGGTAAGAGCCGTAACCGCAAAAGCGGCGGCGGATATTTACACAAGGAAAGAAATAGACGCCCTAACAGAAGAAGCCAAAGGCATTGGCGCAAAGGGTCTTGCCTTTATCCGTTTTTCGGGCGATACCCCCACCTGCTCTTTTGCAAAATTCTTAAAGCAAGAAGAGTTCGGTGCCATATTAGAGCGCACAGGCGCTGAAAAAGGCGATGTTGTGTTTATTGTGGCAGACCGCAAAAAGATTGCTTTATCGGTGCTTGGCGCAATTCGTCTAACCGTTGCCAAAAAACTTGATATAATACCCGATAAATTCAATTTCCTGTGGATAACCGAATTCCCCTTCTTTGAATACAACGAAGAAACGGGCAATTATGATGCAATGCATCATCCGTTTACCGCACCGCTTGATGAATGTATCCCCTATCTTGACAGCGACCCCGAAAAGGTTTATGCCAATGCTTATGACTTGGTGCTTAACGGTATTGAGCTTTCAAGCGGCTCTATTCGTATAACCGACCCCGAACTTCAAGCCCATATGTTCAGGGCGCTTGGTCTATCCGACCGGGAAGCCGAGGAAAAATTCGGTTTCCTCACCGGCGCTTTCCGCTATGGCGCACCGCCACACGGCGGTATGGGACTGGGGCTTGACAGACTATGTATGCTTATGTGTAATGCAAAGTCTTTGCGCGATGTTATCGCCTTCCCCAAGGTTCAAACAAGCGCCGAGCTTATGTCGGGCGCACCGGCAGAAATAAGCGAACTTCAAATGAAGGAACTCGCTATTGCTTCAACAGTAGAAAAAAAAGAAACTCAAGGTGAAAATGAATGAAAAACAGGCAATTTAAGTCAGAATCCAAAAAACTTTTGGATATGATGATAAATTCAATCTATACAAACAAAGAAATATTCTTGCGCGAGATTATTTCAAACGCATCCGATGCTATCGATAAACTATACTTCCGCTCGCTTACCGATGATAAGGTGGGCCTTAAGAAAAAAGATTTTAAAATTCGAATTTCTATTGATAAAGAAAAGCGCACCATCTCCGTTTCCGATAACGGCTGCGGTATGAGTGAAGAAGACCTTGATAAAAATTTAGGTGTTATAGCAAAATCAGGCTCGCTTGATTTCAGAAACGAAACCGAAAAGACCAAGGGTGTCGAGGTTATAGGTCAATTCGGCGTTGGCTTTTATTCGGCATTTATGGTTAGCGACAAGGTGACCGTTATCTCAAAAGCCTATGGCAGTGACAGCGCCTTTGCCTGGGAGTCATCAGGTCCCGATGGCTACACCATAACCCCCTGCGAAAAGGATAGCTTCGGCACAACGGTTATAATGCACATCAAGGAAGACACCGAAACGGAAAAATACAGCGAGTTTTTAGACCAGTACAGAATAAGCGCTTTAATCAAGCAGTATTCCGATTATATCCACCACCCGATAGTTATGGCTTTCACCGAGAAAAAAGCGGTTGAGGGCAAGGATGGCGAGTTTGAGGATATAACCGAGGATCGAACGCTCAACAGTATGACCCCACTTTGGAAAAAGGCGCGCGCGCAGATAAAACCCGAACAATATAACGCCTTTTATAAAGAAAAATTCTTTGATTTTGAAGACCCGCTTCATGTTATACATACATCAACCGAAGGTCAGGCGACCTATAAGGCGCTTATGTTTATTCCCCGCCACGCGCCCTTTGACTACTATACAAAGGACTTTGAAAAGGGTCTGGCGCTTTATTGCAAAGGTGTTTTGATAACCGAAAAATGCGCGGAGCTTTTGCCCGATTATTTCAGTTTTGTAAAGGGCCTTGTTGACAGCGAAGATTTATCTCTTAATATTTCAAGAGAAACCCTCCAGCAGGATGCCCAGCTTAAACTTATCGCCCGCACTATCGAAAAGAAAATAAAGAGCGAGCTTGAAAAAATGCTTAAAAATGAGCGGGAAAAATATGAAGAATTTTTCAAGGCTTTCGGCGTTCAGTTAAAGTTCGGCGCTTATGATAACTATGGCGCAAACAAGGATAATCTTAAAGACCTTTTGCTCTTTGTATCCTCTTTTGAAAAGAAGCCTGCAACCTTAAAGGAATATGTTTCCCGTATGAAAGAAGGCCAGGATGCCATCTATTATGCCGCAGGCGAAACAATAGATAAAATAGCCATGCTCCCGCAATGCGAAGCGGTTATCGATAAGGGCTTTGAGGTGCTTTATCTGACCGAAAATGTTGATGAATTCACCATTCGCATTATGGGTGAATATGAGGGCAAAAAGTTTGTTAATGTTTGCGATAAAAATCTTGACCTTGAAAGCGAAGAAGATAAAAAGGCGCTTGAAAAAGCAAACGAGGAAAATGCCGAAATGCTGAAACAGGCAAAAGAGGCAATCGGCGAAAAGGTTCATTCCGTAAGATTTACAAACAGTCTTAAAAATCACCCCGTTTGCCTTAATACCGAGGGCGAAATTTCCCTTGAAATGGAAAAGGCGCTTAATGCTATGCCCGGCTCTTCGGGTCAGGTTAAGGCGCAGATAGTGCTTGAAATAAACGAAAACCACGATATAGCCAAAAAGATGATTTCGCTTTTTGAAAAGGACAAGGAAACCTTCTCAAAATATGCAAAACTGCTTTATGATGAGGCTTGTCTTATTTCGGGCAGAGCGATTGATGACCCCGCCGCCCACAGCGCGCTGGTTTGCGAACTGATGACAAAATAAAAAAACAGCCTTCCCATTGAGGGGAAGGTGGCAGCCGTAAGGCCGGCGGATGAGGTGGAAAAGTGAACGAAAAAAACAACCCTAAATTAAAACATTTTGCACAAGCTCTCCGTAAAGAAATGACAAAAGAAGAACGACATTTATGGTATGATTTTCTGAAATGTTTACCGGTTACCGTCAACCGCCAAAAAGTCATCGGAAACTATATAGTCGATTTCTACTGTGCATCCGCAAAGTTGATTATTGAACTTGATGGTTCGCAACATTATGAAGATAAAGGCATTGTATCAGACAAGAAGCGAGACAAATATTTTAACGATTTTGGCTTGCAGGTTTTAAGATATTCTAACGCGGATGTTAATAATAATTTTAATGGTGTTTGCGAGGATATATTGAGGCATTTATAACACCTCATCCACCGCAAGCGGTCCCCCTTCCCCCCAAGGGGAAGGCTAAAAAAACACAAAAGCACTTTCGGTATTATAGCCGAAAGTGCTTTTAATATTTAAACTTTATTTTACATTATTATTTCTGTCTTTTTGAACAACATCGTGGGCGCCGCCCTCTACAA
>CAMPCO010000008.1 GCA_946646305.1 uncultured Clostridia bacterium
TTATCATAAAGAAGTGCCGCGTATTCATCATCATCGAGGTTAAGTTTCAAAATATCTTTTACCTCTTCGCTTATGGCGTGAAGCGGATAATCTGTGCCGAAAAGCACCCTTTCCTTTCCGTATCGCCTGATAATCTCGCGGCTTTTTTCGGGCGATATATAGCAAACCGCCGAAGAGGTATCAACATAAAAATTCTCAAAATCGCAAAGGTAATCTACCGCTGTTTCCCATATCGACCATCCGCCGAAATGGGCGCCGATAACGGTAAGCCCCGGCCTTCTTTTAAGCAGGGGAGCAATTCGGTTCGGATTTGAAAAATCATACCGCTTGTCGCCCGTGTGCATTAGCACGGGCAGAGAGTACTCTTCGCAGATATCGTAAGCCCTTTCAAACCCGTCGCAATCGGCGGCAAACCCTTGAATATCGGGGTGAATTTTAATGCCGTGAAGCCCAAGTTCTTTAATATGCCTTATATCGGCCTCCATATCATCGCTTTCGGGGTGAATTGTGCCAAGACCGATAAGGCGGTCGGCGTGGGTTTTTACCTCGCTTGCGATAAAATCATTTATATTTTCAACCTGCTTTTTGGTTGTGGCAACCGATTGAACGATAAAGCGGTCAATTCCCGCCTTTACACCCTCTGATATCAGTTGCTCAACCGTTCCGTTGTGATATGGCTTTTCGCCGTAAAAATCGCCGGTGGCATCAACCGCGCGGGGCAGTATCTTTTCGGGGTAAATGTGACAATGTGCATCTAAAACTTTGTATTTGCTGATCATTTGCGGGTCCTTTATTTAATAAATTCCAAAATATCTGCCATCATTTCATCGCGGCAGGTGTCGTTGTGTATTTCGTGACGGCAGTTTTCATAAATCTTTTTAGTAACATTTTTGCCGTATTTTTTGTAGTTTACATAAACCTTTTCAACACCCTTGCCTTTTTCGCCGACCGGGTCTTCCGAGCCGCTTATAAGGAGTATCGGCATATCGGGGTTTAGCATTTTTATATAGCGGCTTTTATTAGTGAGAGAATTAAGTTTTACAAGATCGTGCATTCCGCCGACAGAAAACTTAAAATGACAAAGCGGGTCAACCCTGTGCTTTTCAATTTCCTTCTGGTCTTTTGTCAGCCATTCGTAATTATGCCTTCCTTCAAAGCCATCGTTATATTTGCCGAAAGCCATATTATAAATAAACTTTGAATAACTTCTTTTGCCTTTAAAAAACCCGATAATATCGCATAATAAAAGGCCTGCAGCGGAAGCGGGGTTCGGGCCGCCTGTGCCGCAAATTATAAGCTTATCAATTCCTTCGGGGTGCTTTGCGGCGGCAAGCCTTACTATAAACGAGCCCATACTGTGTCCCATTAGTATAAAGGGAAGACCTTTGTTGTTTTTGCGAAGCTTGTTGCCGAAATTGTAAACATCCTCTGCCAGCAGATTATAGCCTTTTTTCTCTGCTATAAACCCGAGCTCGCTATCATCGTTTACAGAGGCGCCGTGACCTAAATTATCATAGCCTGCTACAATGTAACCGTTTTCGGCTAAGGTTGACATAAAACCATCATATCTGCCAATATGCTCGCGCATTCCGTGTACCAGATGAAAAATGCCCTTTGCTTCGCCCTGCGGAATATATATATAACCGCGCAGAGTATGAATATTATCGCTTGAAGGCATTTTTATTGTTGTTTTCTTAAACTCCATTTTTTTACTCCTTTGAAAATAGATTTACGGCTTTTATAGCCTTTTCCCAGCCGTTTTTAAGGAAAAGGCGGTCATAATCGCTCATCGCGGGGGTATATGTTTTAACATCGCCGGCAACAGGCAGATGGTCGCGGTCTTTCCAAAGACCTACAACCAGACCCGCTATATATGCGGCGCCCATTGCGGTGGCTTCGGCATTATCGGGGCAATAGACCTCCGCCGCGGAAATATCGGCCTGAAACTGCATCAGAAAGCCGTTTCTTGAAGCGCCGCCATCGGCTTTAAGGGAAGAAACCTCAAGCCCCGAGTCGGCGCTCATTGCTTTTATAAGGTCATCGGTTTGATAGGCTATGGCTTCAAGCGCCGCGCGGGCAAAATGGCATTTGCCGGAGCCTCTTGTAAGCCCCAAAACCGCGCCTCTTGCCTTCATCTCCCAATATGGTGCGCCAAGTCCCGTAAAGGCGGGGACTATATAAACACCATCGGAGCTTTGAACCTTTCGGGCTAACTTTTCGCTTTCTGCGGCATCTTTGATGATTTTAAGTTCATCGCGGAGCCACTGGATAACCGCGCCGCCCACAAAAACGCTGCCTTCAAGTGCATATTGCGGCTCTTCACCGTCAAAGGTGGAAATAAGGGTGGTGAGCAGTCCGTTATTGCTTTTACCCGGGGTGGTACCTGTATTCATAAGCAGGAAGCAACCCGTTCCGTATGTGTTTTTAACATCGCCGGGGTTAAAGCATTTTTGACCGAAAAGCGCCGATTGCTGGTCGCCTGCGATAGCGGTAACCGGCATTTTTGCGTTCATTATCTCAATATCGCCGAAATTGTGTCCGCTCGGGTAAACCGCGGGCATCATACTTTTCGGTATATCAAAAAGTTTAAGCAGTTTTTCATCATATTCAAGGGTATGAATATTAAAGAGCATTGTGCGGCAGGCATTGGTGTAATCTGTGGCGTGAATTTTGCCGTTTGAAAACTTCCATAAAAGCCAGGTATCCACAGTGCCGAAAAGCAAATCGCCGCTTTCGGCTTTTTCTCTCGCGCCTTTAACATTATCAAGTATCCATTTTATTTTGGTCGCGCTGAAATAGGCGTCAATTTTAAGCCCCGTGACCTGCTTTATATAGTCTTCATAGCCATCTTTAATCAACTGTTCGCAGTAATCGGCAGTGCGTCTGCATTGCCAAACAATCGCGTTATAAACAGGTTCGCCCGTGTTTTTATCCCAAACAATGGTGGTCTCTCTCTGGTTTGTGATACCCACTG
Organism: uncultured Clostridia bacterium; assembly: GCA_946646305.1. Classification (GTDB taxonomy): domain Bacteria; phylum Bacillota; class Clostridia; order Oscillospirales; family Acutalibacteraceae; genus UBA737. Next base: position 2,975 of record CAMPCO010000008.1, read on the forward strand.
CGGCAATTTCATCGCTTTGTATCTTTGCCTTAATAATGGCTTCTCCCGCGGCGGTATATTGCGCGGATAAAATTTCGGTTGGGTCGTGCTCTACAAGAGAGGGGGAAGGGTATATCTGTGTGAACTCATGTTGAGCTACGGAAATTATCTTTCCGCTGTTATCGGTTACTATTGCGCGGGCGCTGGTTGTTCCTTCATCAAGGGTCAAAATATACTTTTTCATTTTTTCACCACAATTCTCGGCACGCGTTTATTAACGTTGCAGATTATTTCATAATTTATAGTGTTTGCAAGGTCTGCGAGGTAGTTTATCGATAAATCTTTGCCGAAAAGGATAACCTCATCCCCCGCGGCAACAGGGGTACCGCTCACATCTATCATCATCTGATCCATACAAACCCTGCCTACAACCTTTGCTTTTTGCCCTCTCACCAGCACATAAGCCTTGTTTGAAAGGGCTCTCGGGTAACCATCGGCATAACCGGCGGAAACGGTTGCAATTTTCATTTCCCTTTCCGCTTTGAATGTTCTGCCGTAGCTTATCGTTTCACCGGGGCTTATCGTTTTAACAAAAGATACCACCGATTTCAGTGTCATAACGGGGGTAAGCTCGGGGAAACTCAGTTTACTGCTCGGCTCAAGCCCGTAAAGAATAATCCCGGGGCGGCAAATATCGCCCGAAACCTTGTCGCCATCCTGCATAATAGCCGCCGAATTGCAACAGGAATGGGCAAGTTTTATATTGCATTCATCAAATTTTTTCAAAACCCTTTTAAAGCGGGCGTACTGCTCATCGGTAAAGCCGTCATCCTTATCCTTTTCGCGGTCGGCATCGGCAAAATGGGCAAAAATGCCTATGGTTTTAAGATTATCGAGCTTTGCGGAAAGAACGGCATCGTCAAGTTCCAAAAGCCTTTCATCCCGACAATTAAAGCCTATTCTTCCCATACCGGTATCAACCTTGATAAAGGTTTTAATCTTTGCATTAAGTTTTTTTGCGGCAAGGGAAAGCCCCTTTGCGTATTCCGCCGAAAAAACACACTGCATAATATCATATTTATAGAGTAAATCAGCATTTTCATAAGGGGTATAGCCGAGAATGAGAATAGGCTTTTTAAGCCCTATTTCCCTTAGCGCCACCGCTTCGGCAATATTGGAAACGGCAAAACTGTCGGCACCGGCATCATCAAGCGCGGGAACAATATTCTGCACCCCGTGGCCGTAGGCATCGGCTTTTACAACCGCCATTATTTTGCCGCCGCCCGAATGTCGTTTTATGGCATTTAGATTGCCTTTTAGCGCATCTATATCAATCTCTGCCCATATTCTTCTTATAAAATCCATTAAGAACACCGCCAAAAATCAAACATTAAATCTGAAAAGAACAATATCTCCGTCTTGCATAACATATTCTTTGCCTTCGCTTCTAACAAGACCTTTTTCGCGAGCAGTGACCATATTTCCGTCACATTTGTTTATAAAATCATCATAAGATACCACTTCCGCGCGGATAAAACCGCGTTCAAAGTCGCTGTGAATTTTGCCCGCCGCCTGCGGAGCCTTGGTGCCTTTTTTAATGGTCCAGGCGCGAACCTCGGGCTTGCCTGCGGTAAGGTAGGAAATAAGTCCCAAAAGGGAATAGCAGGACTTTATCATTCGGTCAAGACCCGAGCGCTCAAGCCCCAAATCTTCAAGAAACATCGCCTTTTCCTCATCGGGCATATCGGCAAGCTGTTCTTCCAGCGCGGCGCAAATCGGCAAAATCTCCGCCTTTTCGCGTTTGGCTATCTCTGCTACCTTGTTATAGTTTTCGCAAGAATTTATGCCGCCTTTAAAATCATCTTCACTTAGGTTGCAGGCATATATTACGGGCTTAGCCGATAAAAGAGATGTGGTTGCAATAACTTCCGCCTCGGTATCGTTTTGTATTTCAATACTTCTTGCGGGCAGACCCTCTTCCAAATGGGCTATAAGCCGCTTTAAAAAGTCAACCTCAGTCTGCATCGATTTATCGCCTTTAAGCGCCTTTTGGGCTTTATCAAGCCTTCTTGCGGCAATTTCCATATCGGAAAAAATCAGTTCGAGGTTTATGGTTTCAATATCTCTTACCGGGTCAACCGAGCCTTCAACATGGATAATATCGGTGCTTTCAAAGCATCTTACCACGTGAACAATCGCGTCAACCTCTCTTATATTGCTTAAAAACTTATTTCCGAGCCCTTCGCCCTTGGATGCGCCCTTTACAAGACCCGCAATATCAACAAATTCGATAGTAGCGGGGGTGAACTTGTCGGGGTTGTATATTTCGGCAAGCTTTTCAAGTCTTTCATCGGGAACGCTTACCATACCCACGTTGGGCTCTATCGTGCAAAAGGGGTAATTCGCCGCGCCGGCGCCCGCATTTGTTATAGCGTTAAATAGTGTAGATTTGCCCACATTCGGCAGGCCAACCATACCAAGTTTCATAAAAATCAACCTTTCAAAAGGAATATGCTAATAATAATTATATAAAAAAATTATAATATTTACAAGAAAAATGTTTAAAATTTTAAATTTATATAGTATAATAAATTGAACAGTTTTAAAAAAAGGAAGGTAAAGGCAATGAAAACGGATTTCACAATACCATTTGCGAATGTTGTAAAAGAGTTTTCGCTTGAAACCATTTACACCCCCGAGGACCCCGAGAATATCCTTATCGACACGACCGATACCAACAGACCTGGTCTTTTGCTTGCGGGATATTTTGAGCATTTTGATAATAAAAGAATTCAGATTATGGGCATAACCGAAATCAGTTATCTTGATAATCTTGATAAAAAAACCGCCAAAAAGCGCCTTTTTGACTTTTTTGCCAAAAAGCCTGTGGCAGTAATTATTTCAAGAGGGCTCCAAATTGATGATTATTTTATAGAAGCGGCAAAGGAATATAAAATTCCGCTTTTCAGAACTGCTGAAACAACATCAAACATATCATCCTCTCTAATAGCATTTTTAAATATTCATCTGGCGCCCAGAATAACCCGCCACGGTGTTCTTGTAGAGGTTTACGGTGAGGGTATTCTGTTGCTCGGCGAAAGCGGTGTAGGTAAAAGCGAAACCGCGATAGAACTTGTAAAAAGAGGCCACCGCCTTATAGCCGATGACGCGGTTGAGATAAGGCGCGTTTCCAATAAGTCGCTTGTAGGCACCGCGCCCGAGAATATTCGCCATTTTATTGAACTTCGCGGTATCGGTATCATAAACGCAAGCCGTATTTTCGGTATAGGCGCGGTAAAACTTACCGAAAAAATTGACCTTGTTATCAATATTGAGCAGTGGGATACAAGCAAGGTTTATGACCGTATGGGAATAGATGAGCAAACAACCGAGATTTTGGGGCTTGATATCCCCGCGATTACAATACCCGTAAAGCCGGGCAGAAACCTTGCGGTTATTATAGAGGTTGCGGCAATGAACAGCCGCCAGAAAAAACTCGGCTACAATGCCGCGGAAGATTTGCTTAACCGCCTCGGTATGGGCGAAGATAAACCTGTTGACGATAAAAACGAAACTCCCATCGATCCGTTCTAAACTTTATTTCAGGGTGAAAATATGCAGCTTAAAAACTTTCTTTGTTTTTTAAAGGATAACGGAATATCTTTTTCTGAAAACGAAATGATGAAAAACCACACCACCTTTAAAATAGGCGGTGCGGCGGATGTTTTTGTAAGGCCTAAAACAAAAGATGAATTAAAAGAGACAATAAAATCGGCAAAAGAAAACCGGGTTCCCGTGCTGCTTTTGGGCAACGGCTCAAATCTTCTTGTTTCCGATAAGGGGATAGAAGGCGCAGTTATCGATATGTCGTGTCTTGGCGGAATTGAAGTAAAAGAAAACGAGATTATCTGCGGCGCGGGCGAGTCTTTAAGAAAACTATGCATTGCCGCAAGAGATAGCGGCCTTACGGGGCTTGAATTTGCCTATGGAATACCGGGAACGGTAGGCGGCGCGCTTTTTATGAACGCGGGGGCTTACGGCGGCGAGATGGCGGATGTTACGGTAAGCGCCGTTTGCCTTGATAAAGATTTAAAAGAAATTATGCTTACAAAAGAGCAGATGGAGCTCTCCTACAGAAGCAGTGTTTTCAAGAAAAACGGCTTTATAATTCTTTCGGTAAAGTTTAGCTTGTCTTATGGCGAAAAGGAAAAGATATCCGCCGAAATGGATGAAATATTCAAAAGAAGAGTAGATAAACAACCGCTGGACTTCCCGAGCGCCGGCAGTACATTTAAGCGTCCCGAGGGTTATTTCGCGGGAACGCTTATCGATAATGCAGGCCTTAAAGGAAAATCGGTCGGCGGCGCGGCGGTAAGCGAAAAGCACGCGGGCTTTATAATAAACCGCGACAACGCCACCGCAAGCGATGTTTTATCGCTTATAGATATTGTAAAAAAAGAAATAAAGAAAAAGAATGGTGTCAGCCTTTTTGAAGAGGTAATCTTCGTGGGCAGGAGGTAAGGTAAAAAATGGAACTGCTTATCATAACGGGAATGTCAGGCGCGGGCAAATCACAAGCCGCAAATATTCTTGAAGATATGGGCTTTTATTGTGTTGATAATGTCCCGCCCGCTATAATTCCATCCTTTGTGGAACTTTCAATGCACGGAACTCAGGAAATGGTGCGCCTCGCCATTGTTACCGATATTCGCGGCGGCGATATGTTTGATGATATGCCGCGTGTGCTTGAAAACTTAAAAAAGGATAATGTTGATTATAAAATTCTTTTCCTCGATGCGGCAAATGATGTGCTTATAAGAAGGTTTAAAGAAAACCGCCGCAAGCATCCCCTTTGTGAGCGAAGCGACATTTCGCTGAGCGAGGCTGTCAATGTTGAAAGGGGCAGACTTTCCGAAATAAGATCTGCCGCCGATTATGTGCTTGATACGGGGCTTTTATCCCTTGCAGAACTCAAAAAGCGCATAACCGCCCTCTTTTTGAACGAAGGCAAAAAGGGAATGAGCATAATCTGCCGTTCCTTCGGCTTTAAATACGGTATTGATGCCGATGCCGATCTGGTCTTTGATGTAAGATGTCTCAGAAACCCGTTTTATGTTAAAGAACTAAAGGAAAAAACGGGTAAAGACAAAGAGGTTGCCGACTATGTAATGGATAGCAAGGAAAGTGTCAACTTTGCCGAAAAACTCTTTGCATTTTTGGATAATTCCTTTGACCTTTATGTAAATGAGGGCAAAAGCCAGCTGGTTATATCCTTTGGCTGCACCGGCGGCAAGCACCGTTCCGTTGCTTTTGCCGAAATGCTTTATAAGCATATAACAAAGCTCGGCTTTAAAGGAACCGTTATCCATAGAGATATAGGAAAAGCTTAAAGGAAAATAATATGTCTTTTTGTTATGATATAAAAAACGAAATCGGCGCAATAAGGCCTAATTCCTGCTGCAAATTGCCGCTTACCTACGGTTTTTTGCTTTTCAGCAGAAACTTTACTGCCGATAAAATATCAATGCAAACCGAAAATGAAACCTCGGCAAAACTTTATCAAAAGCTTTTAAAAGAATGCTATAATGCCGAGGTTCAAATTATAAAAGGCGGCAGTAAAAGGCCGACCTACAGAGCCTTTGTGCCCGATTTTTCCGATAGGCTTAAAATTCTCGCTTCGGTGGATTTCGGTATAGCAAGCGGCAAGATAAACCGCGAATGTTTCGAGCGGGAATGTTGTGTTGCCTGCTTTATAAGGGGGGCTTTTTTGGCTTGCGGTCAGATAAGCGACCCCGAAAAAGGCTATCGCGCTGATTTTTCCGTAAGGGATGAGTCTTTGGCTTATGAATTTAAAAGCCTTTTGGAAGAAAGAATGGTAATGGCTAATGTTACAAGGCGGACAAGCGGTTTTGTGGTTTACATAAAACAGCGCGAAATGATTATAAATCTTTTAACCTTAATGGGCGCTTCCGCCAGAAGCCTTGAACTCATAGAAACCACGATGATAAAGGATGTTAAAAACAATACAAACCGCGCCACAAATTGCGATGGCGCAAACATCCGCAAAGCGGTCAGCGCATCGGTAAGGCAGAGAAGGGCGATTGAATATTTACAGAAAAAAGGAATATTTGAAACATTGCCCGAAGAACTTATAAAAGCGGGTGAGCTTCGTATAAAATACCCGATAGACCCGCTTTCAAAACTTTGCAAATATGCCGATTTTGATATTTCGGTTTCGGGCTTAAATCATCGCTTTGAGAGAATAGAGCAGATTTATAACGATTTTAAATCAAGAGAAAAAAAGAAGTAGAAAAGGGAGTTGATACGGCATGAGCTTTGCCCACCTGCATTTGCATACACAGTATAGTTTGCTTGACGGCTGCTGCCGTATCGAGCCGCTGATGGAAGCGGTAAAAGCAAAGGGACAAACCGCGGTTGCCATAACCGACCACGGCGTTATGTACGGCGTTATCGATTTTTATAATGCCGCCCTTGCGGCAGGGGTAAAACCGATTATCGGGTGCGAGGTTTATGTTGCGCCGAGAAGCCGCTTTGATAAAGAAAAGGTGCTTGATTCAAATTACAGTCACCTTATTTTGCTTTGCGAAAATAACAAAGGCTATGAAAACCTAATCAAGATTGTTTCAAAAGGCTTCACCGATGGTTTTTATTCAAAACCCCGTGTTGACAGGGAACTGCTGAGCCGCTATCACGAAGGTATCATCGCTCTTTCCGCCTGTCTTGCGGGCGAGATACCGAAAGCCCTGCGCCAGGGTGATTATGAGGCGGCAAAACAAACCGCCCTTTGGTACAAAAACACCTTCGGCGAAAACAATTACTTTATAGAACTGCAAAACCACGGACTTACTGAACAGATTGAAATTTTGCCCGGTTTAAAGCGAATTGCCGCGGAATTAAACCTTAAAACCGTTGCCACAAACGATGTGCATTATATAGAAAAAGATGACTCTTTTATGCACAAGGTTTTGCTCTGCGTTCAAACGGGTACTAAAATAAATGAAGAAAACCCGCTTGAATTTAAAACAAACGAGTTTTATTTAAAATCGGAAGAAGAAATGCTCGAAGCCTTCCCCGATTGCAGGGAAGCGGTGGAAAATACCGCACTTATAGCCGAAAGATGTAATGTTTCATTTGAATTCGGCAAAACAAAACTGCCCTTTTTCGATACGGGCGGGGTAGACCACTTTGAATACCTTAAAAACCTTTGCGATAAGGGAATAAAGCGCATTTACGGCGAAAACCCCGACCCAAAGGTATATGAGCGGCTAAACTATGAGCTTTCGATGATAAACAAGATGGGGTATGTCGATTATTACCTTATTGTTTGGGACTTTGTAAACTATGCAAAAAGCCATGATATTCCCGTAGGCCCGGGCAGAGGCTCGGGCGCGGGCAGTCTTTGCGCCTATGCAATAGGAATAACCGGCATAGACCCGCTTAAATACGACCTGTTCTTTGAGCGTTTTCTGAACCCCGAGCGCGTTTCCATGCCCGATTTTGATATCGATTTTTGCTATGTAAACCGCCAAAAGGTTATAGATTATGTTATAGAAAAATATAAAAGCGACCATGTGGCGCAGATAGTAACCTTTGGTACAATGAAAGCCCGCGGCGCCGTTCGCGATGTCGGCAGGGCGATGGATATACCGTATAATGTTTGCGACAGGGTGGCGAAACTTATCCCCCAAACCCTTGATATGACCATAAAAGATGCCCTTGATATTTCGGCGGAGCTTAAAGCCCTTTATGATAGCGATAAAACAATAAAGGATCTGCTTGATATGGCTATGAAGGTGGAGGGTATGCCGAGGCACGCTTCCACCCACGCGGCGGGCGTTGTTATTTCCGATAGACCGGTCAGCGATTATGTTCCGCTGGCGCTCAATGATGAAGCGGTGGTAACCCAGTACACAATGACCACTATTGAACGGCTGGGACTGCTCAAAATGGACTTTTTGGGCCTTAGAACACTGACCGTTATAAAAGATACCGAGAATGCCATAAAAAGGACAAACCCCGATTTTTCGGCAGATAATATACCCATAGATGATAGAGAAACCTTTGAGATGATGTCAGAGGGCGCTACCGAGGGTGTTTTCCAGTTTGAATCAGAGGGTATGAAAAATGTGCTCAGAAGGCTAAAACCCGAAAAGTTAGAAGACCTGATAGCCGTTATCTCTCTTTACAGACCGGGCCCCATGGAGTCGATTGATACCTATATCGAAAACAGGCACCACCCCGAAAGAATAAAATATGCAACCCCGCTTTTAGAACCCATTTTAAAGGTTACCTACGGTTGTATCGTTTATCAGGAACAGGTAATGCAAATCTGCCGCAGTGTTGCGGGGTATTCGCTTGGCCGCGCGGATATTGTCAGGCGTGCCATGTCAAAAAAGAAACACGATGTTATGCAAAAGGAACGCACCGCCTTTATCTACGGCGAAAAGGATGAAAAGGGCAATGTTTTGTGCGAAGGCGCCATCGCCCGCGGTGTTGATGAAAAGGTGGCAAGCGATCTTTTTGACCGCCTTACCGCTTTTAGTTCCTATGCCTTTAATAAATCTCACGCCGCGGCTTATGCGCTTGTTTCTTACAGAACGGCATATTTAAAGCGGCATTATAAAAAAGAATTCTTTGCGGGACTTCTTTCAAGCGTTCTCGAATCATCCACCCAGATTTCCAAATATACCGCCGAATGCAGAAGGCTTGGTATCAGTATTCTGCCGCCCGATGTTAATGAAAGTTTTGAAAACTTTACCGCGGTAAAGGATGGTATAAGATTTGGTCTTTTGGGTATAAAAAACCTCGGCAGAGGGGTTATAAACAATATAACCGAAAACCGCGAAAAGGGCGGAAAATATACAACCCTTTTCGATTTTTGTATGCGCAATTTCGGCAGAGATTTTAACCGCCGCGCCTTTGAAGGGCTTGCAAAAAGCGGCGCTTTTGACTCGCTGTGCCATAACAGGCGGCAAATGCTCTTTGCTATGGAGGGCTTGTTCACCGCCGTTGAAACTAAAAAGCGGATAACGGGCGAGGGGCAAATGGACCTTTTCGGCGAGAGTGAAACAGAGGAATACACCATGCCCGATGCCCCCGAAATGCCCTTTCTTATGCGCCTTTCAATGGAAAAACAAGCTACGGGAATGTATCTTTCGGGACACCCGCTTCATCAGTATGAGGGCTTTATAAAAAGCGGCGGTTTCACAAGTATTATCGATATTATATCGGGCAAAAAACACGATGGCGACCGCGTAAATCTTTGCGGTATTATTGAGTCTGTAAAGGTGCGCCAGCTAAAAAACAAATCGGTTATGGTAAATCTTGTTCTTGAAGATTTGGGCGCTAAAATATCGGTTACTGTTTTTGCCGCGGCTTATGCTTTATACCGCGATATACTGACTGAAGACAATATAATAACCCTCACCGGCAGAATAAGTGAAAGGGAAGAAAGAGAACCCGAAGTAGTTCTCGATAAATGCGAAAAAGTAAACGAAAATGCGGTTAACATAAAACCGAAAAAGACCACCCCCGCAGGACTGTATCTCAGAATGGCTTCCGTAAATGGAGAAGAATTTCAAAAGGTCAGTGAGATTTTGTCTATATATAATGGCAAAACCGATGTTTATATCAAAACCACCGAAAACAATAAGCTTTTAAAAGCCCCCGAAAGGCTTCGTATCAGCAAAAATTCAGAATTAATAGGCAAATTAACAGAAATTCTCGGTAATGAAAACGTTAAATTTGTCGAATAGTACAATTTACAGTTCTATTTTAAAATATTATAATAATTATATTAGGATATTTATGGAGTTGATTAGTAAATGAAAACAATAGGTGTATTAACAAGCGGCGGTGACGCCCCGGGTATGAACGCCGCCATCCGTGCAGTTGTAAGAACAGCGGTGACGCTCGGCATAAAGGTAAAAGGCATTAAGCACGGCTATGATGGTCTTTTAAAAGAAGAAATAGTAGACCTAAACGCTCGTTCCGTTTCCGATATTATCAGTCGCGGCGGTACCGTTCTTTATACATCCCGTTGTCCCGAATTCAAAACCGAAGAGGGTGTAAAACGCGGTGTTGAAATCTGCAAAAAGCATGGTATTGAGGGTATTGCCGTTATAGGCGGCGATGGTTCTTTCCTCGGCGCTCGCGACCTTTCAGAACACGGTATTCCTTGCGTTGGCATTCCGGCTACTATCGATAACGATATCGCTTCCACTGAATACACAATCGGCTTTGATACCGCGCTTAATACCGCGGCTGAAATGATAGATAAAATTCGTGATACCTCTCAATCTCATTGCCGTTGCAGTGTTGTTGAGGTTATGGGTCATAAAGCAGGCTATATGGCGCTTCAAATCGCCATTGCGGTCGGTGCGGTAGATGTTATCGTTCCCGAATTGCCGCTTGACCTTAAAGGCATTATCGAACATATAAAGACCGTTCGCAAATCGGGCAAGAGCCACTTTATAGTAGTTGTTGCCGAGGGTGTAGGCGATAGCCACGAAATCGCACGCATAATCGAGCTTGAAACCGGCCTTGAATCAAGGGCAACAGTGCTTGGCCATGTTCAGCGCGGCGGCAGTCCTACCGTTCGCGATAGAGTAAGAGCCACCCAGATGGGCAGTGCCGCGGTACACCTTTTAAGTCAGGATATAGGCAACCGCGTTATATCCTATAAGCGCGGCAAGATTGTTGACTTTGATATTTTTGAAGCCCACAATATGACCAAAACCTTTGATGACGGTATGGTAGAACTCGCAAAAGAAACCGCGATTTAACTCAAAAATAGGTTAAATAAAAGACCACAACACGGAATTACCCGTTGATGTGGTCTTTTTTTTAATGTTTTTCAAAGTATTCAGGTTGTTTATTCTTTCCCGTCACTTTCGTTTGTTTTGTTATGTGCTGGCGCATTCTTTCTTTTTCTTGCGCTTATGCAAATCACGGCTAAAAGTATAATCATCACTGCCGCGGCACCGATTATAATATACAACTTTGTATTATCGTCTGTCGCGCCAATGGTCGTTGCATCATCTTCGCCATCAGTATCATCCGTTTCCTCGGCAGAGCGGTCGAGCGGCTTATCAAGTCCGTTATCCTTTATAACTTTAAGAATACTGTCGGCAAGTTCCTTTTGTTCGGCGGCATTTGGGTGACCTGTTTTCTGGGTAGAAAGAGCGGCGGTGCCCGATCCGCCCACATCTGTGGAAACAAGGTAAATATTCTGCCCTTTAAGCTCCACGCTTTTCGCATTTTGAACACTGATATAATGCGGTGTGCCCGCCTTGCCGGAAAACACTATCGGAACATCCTTGCCGTTAAGCTCGTGCAGGCGCTCAACAAAGGTGACAAATTCTTTTTTCCAGGCATTTTCATCCTTTGTATCATCGTTTGCGCCTATGCGTATTACTATAAGGTCGGGCTTGCGGGAAAAATCATACAGATTTTCTTCCATATCAAAATCGGGAATACCGTTTGTGTATTCATACATCTTCTGTATATTTGCGGGAACGCCGTTGTACCATTCCTTTTTATCGGAGCTTAAAACATAAAGACCTATGCCGCCCGCGGCAATTATGGAATAATCGGCTTTAAGCTCATTTGCTATGTAGTAGCCGAAGGAATGTGTGGCAGAGTGATATTCTGTCTTGTGCTTATCGCCGAAAACACCGAGAGACCCTGCGCCGCAAGCAACCGAATCACCGATTATCTCAACAAAAAACTCGCGGTCATTGGGTTTTTCAAGCACCGAACCGTTAAAGGTTATGGAGTCAAATAAGGTCATTGCCGTGGTTTCCTTGCTGGTGTCGGTTTCCCTTACAATGCGAAGCAGATGCTCGCCTTCGGGTACACCGGTAAAGGTTATCTCGCTGTTTGACATTGTGGCAGGTGCCGTGCTGCGGCCGATGCTTTCGCCATCTATAAACGCTTCAAAGTAGACCGCGGGCTCGGTGGTGAGAACCTTCAGGGTGACATCGCCGCCTAAGTTATTTATGTTAAGCTCTATGCCGTTTCCTGCCCAGTAGGCGGTGATAATGTCCTTTTTACTGCGGCCGAGTATTTTTACCTTATCTGCTTTTAAAAGCTCATCAAAGGAATAGACCGTGGTTTCCGCCGCGGCCGGAAACGCGGCAGCAGTAGCAACAGTGACCAAAACGCATAAACAAAGCGCATAACTTATAATTTTTTTAATCATAAATATTCTCCTTTTTGCGCCCTGTTTATTATTCTTTATCCTCATCCATCGGTATATATTTCACCTTGCGTTTTTTTGTTCTGTTTCGGTTTAGTCTTATAACCGATATTATAAAAAGCAGAACTATAATACCTATTATTATATACACTGCTATCATATACGATGAGCCGAAAAAGGCTTTAAGTCTGTCAAGAACCACAAGGAAAAAGTTTGATTTTATATTTTCGTGGGATATAAGGTTGACCGTGCCTATAACCTTTTCGGCATAGATTATATCGGCGGTGGCTATCTTTTGCCCTTTCTTAACGGGCGCTTCCACCGATTGCCCTTCTTCGATATTAGGCTTAATGATAATGGTGGAGTCGTCGGCATCATCGGGCATTACGGAAATAAAACCATCCTCAACATAAAGGGGTAAATGGTCGGTATCCCAGGCGAGCTTAAGCGGAATTTCGCAAACGGGGTTTTTGGTATCGGCTATCTGCTTAAAGCTGAAATTATTAAACGCCCAGCGGTAAAGATTTCGGCTGTCTACAAACTCATATCTGAGGCTCGGCGATACCGTGCAGCCGAATAAAACACACATATAATTATATCCGTCATAAGAAGCGGTGCTTACAAGACATCTGCCCGCTTCATCGGTGTAACCCGTTTTAACGCCGTGGGCATATTGATAGTAATAATCGGTGGTGTTATCGTGCAGGAAGTTGGTGGTCGAAAGTATTCTCTCATCCGACATATTTGTGGCAGGTACTGTATATCTTGTCGACTCGCAAATTTTCTTAAAGGTCTCGTTTTTAAGGGCATATTTTGTAAGGGTTGCGGTATCGCGGGCGGTGGTGTAGGTTTTTTCATCGTGAAGCCCTACGGGGTTGCCGTAATGAGTGCCCTCAAGCCCTAATTTTTTGGCTTTTTCATTCATCTTTTTAACAAAGTTTTCAACCGTTCCGCCGTATGTCAAAGCCGCAAGATAGGCGCAGTCGCCGGCGCTTTGCATAAGCACGAAATAGCATAGGTCAATCTGCCTTATCTGCTCGCCCTCTTGAACATTGGAAACCGAACTGTCGGTGCCGGTTATAAGCGCGTCAACCTCTTCAGTCATAGTTACTTTTGCTTCCGGGTCAAAGTTTTTGCTTTCAAGCATAATAATAAGCGTCATAATCTTTGTGATAGAAGCGGGATAAACCTTTTGGTCTGCGGCTTTTTCATACAAAACCTCGTTTGTATCAAGGGAAATAAGCATCGCCGCCTTGGCATCAACATCAAACCCCGTAGGGGTGTAAGCCGCGGCAGGGAAGGCGGTGAGTACAACTATAATAATCGCAAAAATAAGGCAGGATATTTTCTTTGCCATTTTTATCTTCCTTTTTGAAAAGTTTTGTTTCTATTATTATATAATAAGTATTGACAAAAATAAAGTATTAAAATAAAATTATTATATGTCAAAATCTAAAAAAGGCAGGTGAAACATTTGGTATATATCACGGGCGATATGCACGGTTGCCTTGAAAGGCTTTATGATAAAGAATTCCGCAAATTAAAGCGCGGCGATACGCTTATTGTTTGCGGCGATTTCGGGTATATATTCGATGGTTCACCGATAGAAAAAAAGGTTATAGATTTTCTTTCCTCCCGCCGTTTTGCGGTGGCTTTTGTCGAGGGTACGCACGATAACCTTGAAAAGATTTTAAAATGCCGCGAAACCGTTTGGCACGGCGGCAGGGTAAACCGTATAAAAGGCACCCTTTTCCACCTGAAAAGGGGTCAGATTTTCACCATTGAAGGCAATACCTTTTTCACCTTTGGCGGCGGCGAGAGCATTGATAAAGATATGCGCATAGCAAACGGCCTTTGGTGGCGCGAGGAAGAAGCCACCCCCGATGAAATGGCTGAGGGCGTAGCCGCGCTGAATGAAGCGGGAAGAAAGGTCGATTTTATAATAACCCACGAGCCGCCCTCCCTTGTAAAAAGCGCCGTTTTAATGCGGCAGGGTGTGGCAGACAGGGTTAATAAATTAAATGGCTATCTTGAAGAAATAGGCAGGGCTTGTGAGTTCAGGCATTGGTATTTCGGCTCTTTGCACGAAGATAAGGTTATTTCGGAATACCACACCTGTGTTTTCAAAAAACTCATCCCTGTGCCAAGCAGAGAAAATGCTGATTAAAATATCGTTTTGGAGGGTTCAAAATTGGATATAAAAAATCTTTGCCCCGGTTGTATGCATATAAATGAGGAAGAGGGAAAATGCCCCGTTTGCGGGTATGACGGCGAGCAAAATGATGCCCGTTTTCTCCCCGTTAGATACATACTTTCCGGCAGATATATTATAGGCAAGGTGATTTCTCACACCTGCGAAAGCGTGGTATATCTCGCTTTTGACAGCGCCGCAAATCGCGCGGTTAATATTAAAGAATTTTTCCCCGAGGGCATAGCCGTTCGCGGCGAAGAAAACGATGTTCTTTGCCCCGAAGAATATGCCGATACCTTTAAAACAACGCTCGATGAATTTTGGAACTTAAATAAAAAAATAGCCGACCTTGAACTGCCTGCTCTTGCAAAAATCATCGTTGTTTTTGAAGAAAACGGCACCGCCTATGCGGTAAGCGAAGCGGTTGTGGGCATAACCCTTAAAGAGTTTCTTAAAAAGAATGAAGGCTCTCTAAAATGGGAGCAGGCAAGACCTCTGTTTTTGCCGCTGCTTGACACCGTTATCGGGCTTAATAAGGCGGGTATAGTCCACGGCGGAATATCGCCCGAAAGCATTGTTGTCGGCAGAGACGGCAGGGTGCGCCTCGGCGAAATTCTTATAAGCCCCGTTCGCAGAATGAATAAAAAAATATCCGCCCAGATTTACGGCGGTTATGCCGCGATAGAGCAGTATGAGCCTGAAAAATACGAAATCGGTGAGCATACCGATGTTTATTCTGTCAGCGCCACTCTCTTCAGGGTGCTTATGGGCAATGTGCCCGAGAGTGCAACCGACCGCCTTAAAGAGGATAAACTTTCCGTTCCATCAAGTATTGCAAGTGAACTGCCGCGCCAGGTTTTGGTCGCTATGGCAAACGGCTTGCAGGTTCTGCCCGAAAACAGAACCGAAACCTCCGAGCGTTTTCGCGATGAACTAGTTTACGGCGAAACCGATGAAGAGAATATAGCCCCCGCAGTCGCAGACAAAAAGGCGGAAAAGGGCAAAGCGCCAAAAAAGGACAAAAAAGATAAGAAAGAGAAGGAAGAAACCAAAAGCAATGTTAAGGTCTGGCTTATTTCAGTACTTATAACCATTCTTGTTTTCCTCGGTGTTGCGGCGGTGCTTGTTTTCGGCGTTTTCAGAGATCAGATTTTCAATAAAAAAGTTTCAAGCACAGATGATGACAGTATGCCGAGTGTCGCTTCGATAGGCGATGTTGACTCCTCTGCCGTTGCTTCTCTTCAAACCTATGAAGTTCCAAATCTTCTTGGCAAAACCTTCGCTGAAATAAAGGCGGATGACAGATATTCCCGCTTTACCATAACCCTTGAAAAAAAGGTTTATACAAATATCTTCCAAAAGGGAACCGTTTGCGAGCAATCGATAGAAGCGGGCTCTTCCGCACCGGTCGGCAGTGAGATTAAAATTGCCATCAGTTTAGGGCCTATGGACTTCCAGATGCCAACGGTTACAGGTATGTCCGAGCTTGCCGCAAAGGTGCAGCTGCTCCGCGCGGGACTGCTTTATGAAAATATCGAGGTTGTTGAAAAATATGACTCCGATAAAGCCCCCGCAACGGTTATCGACCAGTCGCCGGCGGCGGGTGAGTCGGTCACCGAGGATAGCGTTGTAAGAATTTACATCAATTCTTACGAGGGTTCAAGCGGAGAGGAAAATCAGTAAAAATGTATATTATATAATAAATATATAAAAAACACTTGATTTTATAAAAATATATGTTATAATACCTATAGTAAGTTTTTAAGAAAGGTGAGTGGGCTTAAAACCCGCTCACTTTTACTTTGGAGGAGATGTATTTGGCGAATATAGCCGATAAGGTAAGAGACCTTATAAAACCTTATGTAGAAGAACAGGGCGTAACGCTATGGGATGTCCGCTTTTTAAAAGAGGGCGCATCGCATTATTTAAGGGTTTATATCTACAAGCCCGAGGGAATATGCATTGATGACTGTACTGCCGTTTCCCACGCGATTGACCCCGTGATTGATGAGGCCGACCCGATAAGCGTTCCCTATTATTTAGAGGTTTGCTCAACCGGAATTGAAGCCGAGCTTACAAGGCGCGAGCATTACGAAATGATGCAAGGCAAAACCGTGACCATAAAGCTTTATAAAGAGCAAAACGGCAAAAAGCAGTTCACGGGTGTCCTTTCGGGTTTCGATAGCGGTCCTCTTATCAAAACCGAAGAGGGCGAAAGCCTGCTTTTCTCAATGGATGAAATATCCAAAGCATATATTACGGACCAAGTTTAATAAACAAACGATTTTTGGAGGAATATAGAAAAATGGCAAAGAAGAAAACAACACAAAACGATACACTTGATAAAAAGGAGTTTTTCGCGGCTCTTTCTGCTATGGAAGCCGAGCGCGGTATCCCCAAGGCTTTTATAGCCGAAAAGATTGCCGAGGCAATAGCCGTTGCGGCGAGAAAAGATTTCGGCGGCAATGATATTGTAACCTGCAATATCGATACCGAAAAAGAAACATTTGAAGTTTTCGCAAGAAAGCAGATTGTTGATGAGGTTACCGATGTTTATACAGAAATATCGGCAGAAGATGCAAAAAAGATTGACCCTAAGTCAATAGAGCAAGGCTATGTTGATATTAAGATAGAGCCTAAAAAGTTCGGCAGAGTAGTAGCCCAGAATTCCAAAAACAATTTCCGCCAGGGTGTTCGCGATGCTGAAAAGGGTCAAATTCTTGCCGAATTCCAAAGCCGCAATCGCGAGCTTGTAACGGCGGTTGTTGAAAGAATAGACCCCAAAACCGGCAACGCCATTATCAAAATCGGAAATAGCGAAGCCACCCTGCCAAAGGCAGAGCAGGTTCCCGATGAGGTGCTTTATGAGGGCGACCACATCAAGGTTTATATAGTAGATGTTAAGGAAACCGAGCGCGGACCGCGTATTATGCTTTCCCGTACACATCCGGGCCTTGTTAAGCGCCTGTTTGAGTCGGAAGTTCCCGAAATCTTTGACGGCACAATCGAAATCAAATCAATCTCCCGCCAGGCGGGCTCTCGTACCAAGATTGCCGTTTATTCATCTAATCCCGATATTGATCCTGTGGGCGCTTGTATCGGTGAAAAGAGCTCCCGCGTAAACGAGATTGTTGAAGAGCTTGCCGGCGAAAAGATAGATATTGTTAAATACAGCGAAGACCCGGTAGAATTTATTACCGAGGCGCTCTCTCCCGCAAAGGTTGTAGCGGTTGAGATTTTAAGCGAGGATCCCAAGTCCTGCAAGGTCAGTGTTCCCGAGTCTCAGTTATCGCTCGCTATCGGCAATAAGGGACAGAATGTTCGCCTTGCCGCCCGACTTACCGGCTGGAAGATAGATATTCATCCCGAAAGCGGATATTTCGGCGAATAAAATTAAAAGAGGTGTTTTGATTTGACTAAACAGAAAAAAATTCCCATGCGAACCTGTATCGCCTGCCGTGAAATGAAACCGAAGGCAGAGCTTATGCGAATAGTTTGCAATAAGCAAGGGGAAATATTTTTCGATTCCACCTCAAAGCAAAACGGCCGCGGCGCTTATATCTGCCGCAGTGCCGAGTGTATAGAAAAGGCGCGTAAATCTTCGGCGCTTTCCCGCGCGTTTGAAACAAAGATAGAAAACGAGATTTACGATATGCTTTTACAGGAGGTAAACTCTTGAGCCAAAAGATATTAACACTTTTAGGCTTTGCGTCAAAGGCGGGCAGGTTGTCGTTCGGAATGAATGCGGCAGTAAGTGCTATAAATTCAAGAAAAGCAAAACTAATAATTTGCGCCGCCGATGTTTCAAAAAAAAGTCAAAAAGAAATCACCTATTTTGCAGATAAACATAATCTTCCCGTAAAGGTAATAAGTGAGGATAAATCGGTTTTATCCTCGGCAGTCGGGAAATCGTGCGGAATGCTATCTGTTAATGACCAAGGTTTCGCACAATCAATTTTATCACAGGAGGATACAATATGACCGAGAACACCAGAAAGTTTAAAATCAGTGATATAGCTAAGGACTTTTCTTTAAGTTCCAAGGAAATAATTGCAATAGTAACCGAAATAACCGGCGAGGAAAAGAAATCGGGCGCATCCATAGTTCAGGATGAATTCGCTCTTGTTTTCAATGCGCTGACCCTTTCCCATTCGGTTAAAAGCTTTAAAGATTATTTTGCAACCGGCGAAGCCGCAAGAAAAGAAGCCGCCAAGAAAAGGCAGGATGAAAAGGATAAAAAACTTGCCGACCAAATGGCTATTCTTGAGCAGTTAAAAGCGGCGGCAGAGGCTGAAAAAAAGGCTAAAGAAGCGCCGAAAGCCGAGGAAAAACCCAAGGCGGAAGCAAAGCCCAAGGCAGAAAAGCCGAAAAAGGCGGAAGAGCCTAAAGAAGCGGCTAAAAAGGCTTCCGAAAAGCAGGAAAAGAAACCCGCAAAAGAAACTAAGCCAAAAGCGGCGGCAGAAAAGAAGCAGGAAAAGGAAGTTTATACAGGTCCTTTGGTTGCGCCGCCTAAAAAGGAAAAGAAACCCGGCGTTACACCAAACCGCGGTCCTGCAAATCTTTTGCATGTTGATACCAGAACCAGTAATGTAAATATCGATAAATATAACGAAAAATATGAAAATATCGCCCCTGCAAACACCATGCGCGATAACTTCTACAAAAAGCAGAAGATTAAGCAAAAATCGCAGGATTATCGCCGCCCGCAGGGTGCAAAGCGCGAAACCGAGGCGGATAAACTTCGCAGACTTCAGCTTGAGCGCATAAAGAAAACCCCGATAACCGTTACCGTTGGCGAAGAAACAACCGTTGGCGAACTTGCCGCCGCATTAAAGAAAACCGCGGCAGAGGTTATCAAAGAGCTTATGAAACTCGGTATGATGGCGACCGTTAACCAGGTTATCGATTATGATACCGCGGAAATCGTTGTTACCGAGATGGGCGCAAAAATTCAGAAGATGGTAAATGTTTCCATCGAAGAAAAGATTATGGATGTTGAGGAAGATAAGGAAGAAAACCTTGTACATCGCGACCCGGTTGTTGTTGTTATGGGTCACGTTGACCATGGTAAAACCTCTTTGCTCGATGCCATAAGAAATACCGCCGTTACCGATACCGAAGCAGGCGGTATTACCCAGCATATCGGTGCATATAGGGTTAAATGCAAGGATCAGTATATCACATTCCTTGACACTCCCGGCCACGCCGCCTTTACCGCAATGCGTCAGCGCGGCGCTATGGCGACCGATATTGCCATTCTCGTTGTTGCGGCGGATGACGGTATTATGCCGCAGACTATTGAAGCCATAAACCACGCCAAAGCGGCAAAGGTTCAGATAATTGTTGCCATCAATAAGATGGATAAACCCGATGCCAACCCCGATAGAATTATGCAGCAGCTCACCGAGCATGAGCTTGTTCCCGAAGAGTGGGGCGGCGATGTAATCTGTGTTAAGGTTTCCGCCAAGACACACGAGGGTATTGATAATTTGCTTGAAAATGTTCTGCTTGTTGCAGAAATGCAGGAACTCAAAGCCAACCCCAACCGCAAGGCAAAGGGTGTTGTTATCGAAGCGCGTCTTGATAAGGGCAGAGGCCCTGTTGCAACCCTTCTCGTTCAAAACGGAACACTTAATTTCGGCGATATTATCGTTGCGGGAACTACGGTCGGCCGTGTTCGTATGATGACCGATGAAAACGGTAAGCAGCTAAAGACCGCCGGTCCTTCCATCCCTGTTGAGATTATGGGACTTACCGAAACCCCCTCTGCGGGCGATGGCTTTGATGCCGTATCGGATGAAAGACTCGCGCGTGAGCTTGTTGAGCAGAGAAAAGAAAAGATTAAAAACGACCTCTTTAATTCCAAACAAAAGGTTACTCTTGATAACCTGTTTGAAAACCTTAACGAAGGCGATTTAAAAGAACTTGCCGTTATAGTTAAAGCGGATGTTCAGGGTAGTGTTGAAGCGGTTAAGGATAGCCTTATCAAGCTTTCAAATGAAGAGGTTAAGGTTAATGTTATCCATGGCGGTGTCGGCGCTATCAATGAATCGGATGTTATGCTTGCGGGCACATCAAATGCGATAATTGTCGGCTTTAATGTTCGCCCCGATGCCGTTGCAAAAGCGGCGGCGGAACGCGATGGCGTTGATATCAGGACATATAGGGTTATCTATGACTGCATCGAAGAAATCGAAGCGGCTATGAAGGGTATGTTAGCACCCAAATTCCGCGAAAATATCCTCGGTACGGTTGAGGTTAGAAACACATATAAGATTTCCAATGTCGGAACTATTGCCGGTTGCTATGTAACAAGCGGCAAGGTTACCCGCGCTTGCCAAATTCGTGTAATCCGCGATGGTGTAGTTGTCTTTGAAGATAATATCGCATCTCTTCGCAGGTTCAAGGATGATGTTAAGGAAGTAGCGCAGGGCTATGAATGCGGTATCGGTCTTGAAAAATTTGCCGATATCAAGGAAGGCGACCAGTTCGAAGCCTTTGTTATGGAGGAGTATAGAGAATAATGCCCGGATATAAAATAAACCGCGTAACATCCGATATAAAGCTTTGTCTTTCGGAATTGTTGCGCGAAGTAAAAGACCCGAGGGTAAGCAAACTTTTAAGCATTGTTAAGGTTAATGTTTCGGGCGATATGTCCTATGCTGATATATATGTCAGCGCTATTGAGGGAAGCGAAAAAACCGCCGAGTCGGTTAAGGCGCTGAATAAAAGCGCCGCCGGCTTCCTAAGGCGGGAACTCGGCGCTCGGATGAGCCTGAGAAAGGTTCCAAATCTTAAATTTATCGCCGATAATTCCATTGAAAACAGTGCTCATATCTCAAAGATAATAGAATCGTTAGGCAAAAACGAAAAGAACTAAAATGCCTTTTACAGCGGAGGTTGTTATGACCGAGAATAATTTACAAACCTGTACTATGTTGTCGCTTAAAAAGACGGCAAAACTACTAAAACGCAACAATAATTTTATAATCGTAACCCATGCTTCGCCCGATGGCGATACTTTGGGCGCGGGCTTTTCGCTCTTTTATGCGCTTAAAATGTTTAATAAGCGCGTAAAGGTTGTTTGCCCCGACCAAATTCCCGAAAAGTATCGCTATTTTGTAAGCAATACCGATATGGTAAGCGATGAGGGGGCTTATATTGTTGCGGTTGATATTGCCGATAAAGCGCTCTTCGGCTCTTTGGAGGAAAGGTATGGCGACAGGGTTAATCTTTGTATAGACCACCATATCTCAAATACCAAATATGCCGAAAATCTTTACCTTGACGCGGATGCTTCGGCAACCTGCGAAATAATCTATGAACTACTTAAGATTATGCGGGTAAAGATTAACGATATAATCGCCAAGGCGCTATATACCGGCATAGCCACCGATACCGGTTGCTTTAAATATCAAAATGTTACATCCAAAACCCACACAATAGCCGCAGGCCTTTATCAGTACAACATAAAGGCGGATGAAATAAACAGAATAATGTTTGATACCAAATCAAGGCGCCTTTTGGAACTTGAAAGAATGGTGCTTGATACTGCGGAATATCCTTTTGACGGCAAGTGTATGGTGCTTACCGTTACAAGCGAAATGCAGGAAAAAACCGGTTGTTCGGGAACCGAACTTGAAAAAATGGCGGTGCTTTCCCGCAGTGTTGAAGGGGTTATATGCGGTGTGACCATAAAACAGACCGATGCCGATACCTATAAGGTGTCTCTTCGAACATATCATCCGCTCAATGCCTCCGAAATAGGAAACAAACTCGGCGGCGGCGGTCATAAGGCGGCGGCAGGCGCTACCGTTAAAGGCGAACTTAGTGAAGTCAGAGAGAGAATACTCGGTGTTATAGGTGAAGCGATGGAGCAGGCAAATGTTGGGACTACTGCTGATAAATAAACCCGCCGGGATAACATCTTACGGCGCGGTGGCAAAAGTAAAGCGCCTTTCGGGTGAAAAAAGGATAGGCCATACCGGCACCCTCGACCCTATGGCAACAGGGGTTTTGCCCGTATTTTTAGGCAGGGCGACGGTTTTATCATCCTATCTTTTAATGTCGGACAAGGGCTATACCGCGAAAGCAAAACTCGGTATCACAACCGATACCCTTGACATAACCGGCAAAACAGAAGAGGTAAAAGATGTTTGTGTCGGCGATGAAGAACTAACGCGGGTGCTTTCATCCTTTTTGGGCGATAGTCTTCAAAAACCGCCTATGTTCAGCGCCCTTAAAAAAGACGGACAAAGGCTTTATGACCTTGCGAGAAAGGGCGAAAAAATCGATATTCCCGCAAGGAATATCACGGTGCATAGTATAAATCTTTTGTCGCCTCTTGATAAAAATAATGAATTTTCCTTTGAAACCACCGTTTCAAAGGGGACATATATCAGAAGCCTTGTAAGGGATATAGGCGAAAAATTAGGCACGGGCGCTACCCTTACAGAGCTTGTAAGAACAAAAACAGCGGGCTTTAAGATAGAAGACTGCGTAAATTTAAACGAACTGACAAACGAAAATATAAAGAAATACATTCTGCCTGCCGATACCGCGGTAAAACATCTTAAAAGGGTTAATGTTACCGAAAAGCAGGCGGTAAGATTTAATAACGGCGGGCAGTTATCTCTTGATAGATTTAATATGCCCGAAACCGAAAACGGCGAAGTTTTAAGGGTTTACGGTGCGGATGCCTTTTTAGGTCTTGGCGCCGTTGACCGGGAAAATAATATGTTGATTATAAAATGTCTTGTATAAACAGGGTGGTGATAAAATGAAAACGGCTATCGCGTTTGGTGTGTTCGATGGGCTGCATCCCGGCCATCGCGCAGTTCTTGAAGCCACAAAAGGCTACAAAAGAATGGCTGTTACATTTTTTCATCTTCCGAAATTTGATAATAAAGATACAGGTCTTCTCTTTACTCTTGAAGACCGAAAATCGGCGCTTGCTTTACTCGGTATGGAAGAGGTTGTCTGCCTTGACCTTGAAAAATATAAAGATATGCCGCCAAAAGACTTTTTAGATGCCATAACAGAAAAATACGATACCGCCCTTATCGCCTGCGGTGAGAATTTTCGTTTCGGCAAAGGGGCGGCAGGGGATGTTAGTCTTCTTAAAACCTATACCGAAAAGAAGAATATTAAACTTGCCGTGGTGCCGATAATGCAGGGAGAAAACGGCGCTATTTCTTCAAGTTATTTAAGAGCCCTTTTAAAAGAGGGGAATATCGCCCTTGCAAACAAATATCTTTATAAGCCCTTTCATATAACCGCCATAGTAAAAAGCGGCGACAAGCGGGGCAGGGAACTCGGTTTTCCAACCATAAACCAGGAATTACCGCAGGGTTTATTAAAGCCTAAAAGCGGCGTTTATGCCGCCAAAACAGTGATAAACGGCAAAGAATATAAAGCGGTTACCGATATCGGCACCCGCCCCACCTATGCGATTGACCATATAGCGGCAGAAACCCATATAATAGGTTACTCGGGCGATTTATACGGCAAGGAGATTACCGTTTATTTAGAAAAGTTTTTACGGCCCGAGCAAAAATTCAATTCAAGAAATGAACTTATAAATGCAATAAAAAATGATATTACGGAGGTATTAAAATGAAATGCATCAGATTGTTATCACTAATTCTTGCGGCTATGTTTGTTTTTACACTTACATCCTGCTCAAAGTTTGACAGTGATTACGGCGCATCCGAGTCAAAGGCGGAAAGCAATATCTATGAAAATATCAAAGCGCCCGATATTAAATCGGATGATGAAGTTATGCCTACCTTTTTTGATATAAGCCTTTATGATGAGGAAAATTATTCGGAAATATATCTCGGCAAAAAATATGAATATAAGTTTATCTATGCAGGTTCTGAATTTGAACTGCCCGCAAAATACTCTTATATGACCAAAAGCGGCTGGAACATAGTTGAAAATTCCGCATACCACGAAAACACCAAAATAAACGCGGGCAAATCTTTAAAGGTCAATTTTGTAAACAGCTATGGCAAGCAACTTGTTGCGCAATTCTTTAATTCTTCAAAATCATCTGTAGAGCTTGAAGATTGCAAAATTGTAAAAATTATTATCCCGCAAAACAATTATCTCGTTCCCGAGTCGCCTTATGGTCAGTTTTTCATAAACGGCGTCAGCAATGAAGCGGCAATAACCGATGTAATCGAATTTTTAGGTGCTCCATCCCATTTTTATGCCGTAAACAATAATTCGTATTATCTTGATTATTTCCTTACAGAAAAGGATAAACGCAGTAAAATCAGGGTTTATATCGATGTTGCAAGCGATACCGTTACATCCCTTGAGGTTTCCAAATATTAGGAGTAGTTTATGAGCTTAGTTTTTTCACCGGCAGATATTTTAATACCTAAATGCGACCTTTCAAAATGGGCGGTTATTGCCTGCGATCAATATACAAGCGAGCCCGAATACTGGGAAAAGGTTAAAGAAATTGTGGGCGATAGCCCTTCTTCGCTTAAAATCA
Organism: uncultured Clostridia bacterium; assembly: GCA_946646305.1. Taxonomy (GTDB): domain Bacteria; phylum Bacillota; class Clostridia; order Oscillospirales; family Acutalibacteraceae; genus UBA737. The sequence goes on from CAMPCO010000008.1 coordinate 27,869, forward strand.
CCCTGCCCGAAATCTATCTTGAAAATGATAATAAAGATAAAACCGGCAGCATCAACAGTGAAATGAAAAAATATCTTGATAGCGACCTTTTTAAGGTTTATAAAGATAGCGTTTTCTATGTTGAGCGCACCCAAAGCGATGGTATGGTGCGGCACGAGATTATCGGTAAAATTGATTTAGAAGAATATGATTACAACCCTAAAACCACCGCCGCCATCAGGGCGAGCGAAAAAACTGTTGTTTCCCGTATTCCGCCCCGCGTTAAAATTCGCAAAGAAGCCCCCCTCGAATTGCCCCATGTTCTGCTGCTTACATCCGACCCCGATTTTTCTCTTCTTAAAATAATAGAAGAGGGGAAGCCGGATTTTGAAAAGGTTTATGATTTTGAACTAATGCAAAACGGCGGGCATATAAAGGCATGGGCTTTGGACATAAGAACCCGCGATAAAATAATCGCGCAGCTTGAGGCGATAAGAAAAGAAAACGATGGCTTTTTGTTCTGCGTAGGGGATGGCAACCACTCCCTTGCAACCGCAAAAGAGTGCTATAATGAAAACAAATCGGAAAAATCCCGTTATGCGCTTGTATCGGTTGTGAACATTCACGATAAAGCCCTTCAGTTTGAGCCAATCTATCGCGTCTGCTTCGGCGAAAACCCTGAAAAGATAATAGATGAATTTATATCATTTTGCGGCGGCGAGTATAAAGGCCGTGACGCGCAAAGATTTGAAGCGGTTTTCGGGGATGAAAGAACCGAAATCTTTGTAAAGCCTTTGCATAAGCTTCCTGTCGGAACTCTGCAAATCTTTTTGGATGAATATTTAAAGAAAAACGGAGATTTAAAAATAGACTATATCCATGGCGAAAACTCGCTTATTAAGATATGCAAATCGGAAAAGGCGGTCGGTTTTCTCTTTGGCGGAATGGGTAAAGAAGAGCTTTTTGACTCTGTAAAGCTTGAAGGCTCTCTGCCGAGAAAAACATTCTCCATGGGCCATGCCGATGATAAGCGCTTTTATATAGAAGCAAGAAAAATAAAATAGTTTATAAAGCTTTTTATATATTAAAGGGGAATATATATGAAAACACACTTTAAAGCAATGTTGCTCTTTTTGGTATTGTTTATTGCTTTTTCGGTGTGTTTTTCTGCTTTGGCGGATACTGCTTATGCCGAAATTACTCTCAGCAGTAATAATATAAAGGCAGGAGAAACCTTTACCGCATTTTGCGATATTGCAGCAAATGAAAACATATCTTTGGTTGATATTATAATTGAATATGATAACGGTATTCTTTCCTGCAATGATTACGCTACTCCTTCTTCCGATTCTATAATCAGTATCACAAAAGCCGTGAATGGTGAGAGGTCGGTAAGAATTCCGATTTCCTTTACCGCAAAGGCGGCAGGCTCAGGCAGTTTTGTGCTAAGCGGTGAAATCACTACGGTAAGCAAATCTTTTAGTGTTAATAATTCTTATGATTATACTGTTGCCGAAAAAGAAAAAGAAAAGGAAGCGGCTTCAAAAGGCACCACTGTAAAAAAATCATCATCTTCAAAATCGGTATATTTAACCGATTTAAAGGTAAGCGGTGCCGATTTAATACCGAGTTTTAATGGGAATATCACAAGTTATATAGCCCGCGTTGGGTATAATATCGATAAAACCACCATTTCTGCCACATCCGGAAGCGGTACCACAATTAAGGGAAAAGGTAATGTAAGCCTTAAAGTGGGCGATAACAAGCATACTGTAACGGTAAAATCGGGGAATCGGACAAAATCATACAGTATAAATATTTACCGAATGACAAAAGAAGAAACCGAAATCTATGAAAGAACAAAAGCGCTTGAAAACCCGCTTGGTGTGATAATAGGGGAAAAGACCTATATAATTGACCCCGATATTACAAATCTGGGCAACTTTTCAGGCTTTTACGCCGAAAAGACCGTTCGCGGCGATATTGAGGTAATGTATCTACGGGATGTTGCCGGGAAATACAGATTATATAATCTGATTGATACAAATCAAAAAAAGAGGCTTTTTAATCTTAATGATGACGGTTATTTTGAAGAAATATCATATATCATAGATAAAAACAATCTTTATATAGTAAACCCCATTCCCGATAATATAGATTATGAAGAAGACTATACTAAAAAAGATGTTTTGATAAACGGCATCAAGGTGCCGGCTTTGCAGTCAAAGCAAAAATCAGCCAAGGGCATTTATATAATTTATTGCTACTTTAATTCCGAAATGGGATATTATAGATATGATAGTCTCGAAAAATCAATATCCCGTTATCCCGAGTTTGCCGAACAGTATTATAAGAATTCGGGAAAAAACAGGTTAAATGAGGGAATAATAAGCGCCTTTAATAACCTCGGTAAAACAGGCAAAATAGTAATAGTGCTGATTTTTATAACCGCGATTGCCGTAACTATATCGGCAGTGGTTATCTACTTAAAAGCAAAAAAATCAAAATTAAAAGGTGAAGATGATTTAACCGATAAGAATA
>CAMPCO010000009.1 GCA_946646305.1 uncultured Clostridia bacterium
GAGCCAGTATTATCTTTTGATGGCGGAATAAACTCAATAAAAAAGCACCCTTAAAAAAGGGTGCTTTTTTGTTTTACATATCTTTTATTTTTTTGAGCATTTCTATCAGTTTATCGCGAACCATTTCGGCGGTGCCTCTTTTATATCTTGTTGTGTCGACCTCGTAGCAGCCGTACTCAAAAGACTCGTCGGTGGGCAGATAGTAAAAGTTTGCATCGGTGTAGCCCTGACTGAATGTGAACGGGAAGGGAGATGCTTCTCTTATCTCTTTGCCCGTTTTATCAAACATCTCAAAGGGCGCCGCGCTCCAGGCAATATCGCCCGCTTTATAAACTCTGAGCGGCACTTCGACATAATCTTCTTTTATATTGCTTCTCGCCACAATGCCGGCCGCGTGGGCGGGGCTATGGAACCCTAAATCAATCGCCAGTTGTTTGCATTCGGGTGTTGTGCCGTGGGCGGTGCGGTAATCTTTAACCCGTTTTGCATCTTTTAGTTTTTCAAGTCCATCGCGGTTAACTTCGGCTTTTACGGTTTCAACAATCGATACAACCGGTCCGGAATTTAATTTTGTAAGTTTTTCATTATCATAGATTTCGTTTATATGGTTTGCCAAAAGTCTGCCGTATTCGAGGTAATTTAGTGTGATATTTTCTTTACTTATTCGGCTTTTCTCATTCAAATTGCCGGCGCAACCCTGAAAAAATGCCGCAAAGCAATTATGCTCTGATTCAAGATAGCTTCTAAGAGCACCCGAATAATCTGCCGAAAGGTCGGTCTTTTTTTGACCGCCTGTTAAGTGGTTATGCGCCGCCCAGTTTACAAGAACTACATCGCGCGCTTCACTGCCGTCTGCGTTTTTCCTTACAAATTTTATGATTCGCAAACTGTCATCCGCCTTGGTCATATGTTTTACACTCGGCGCTTTGCTTATATAGCCGTAGTTATCGCCTGTTATGGTGCCGTCAGCCCTCATATAATGGCGGACAAAGTTAAGTCCCGGGGCCCTTGTCTCGCCGACATATATTTCGGCGGGTTTTCTGTCCTCCATAGCCATTTTGCAGGCTTTAACACCCTTATCAACAAGGTCTTTGCGCCAGCGCTTAACATTCGGGTCATCAAAATAAATCGCAACCGAAGAATGGGTATGAGTGCCGCTGAGGTGAAAATAATCAGGGTCGATTTGCAGTTCTTCTTCAAGTCTTTTTGCAACCTCTTCACGGTAATCTGCGCGGCATTGGGTTATATCATAGGTTGTAAGCATTAAGGTTTTATCGTTTTCATCGGTGATGGCGATGGCGGTGAAATATATTTCGCTTAAAACCCTGTCGTGAATTCTAAGCGCCGGATTTCCGAAACTGTCAAGCGGGGCGGGGAAATCGGGGGTTATATTAACTCTTCCGAAGCCTACTCTAAAATCACTCATAAAAAATACCTCCAAATTTAATATAACTTTTTAAGTATTATATCATAAAGGAAAAGAGAATGTATTATTTTTTAAGACCAAATGCCTTTAAAAAATGTCTCTTAAGTTTAAAAGTTTTTCGCATAAATTGTTGACAAAATAAATTTTTGGCGGTATAATTAACCACATATTAGATAAATGCTATGAAGGAATTATGCTTTTTGTGTAGGCTTTAAGAGAGTCGGCGGCAGGTGTGAGCCGATAGCGGAAACCAAAAGCAGTCTCGTTCCGGAGCAGGTGGGGTAAAAGCAGTTGCCTGTAATCCCACACGGTCGCCCCGTTACAGGCTTACGGCTTATTAGAGTCGGAAAGTGATTACTGCCGCAAGCGGCGTAGTAATCGGGGTGGTACCGCGAATTGATTTTCGTCCCCGAAATCCGTAAGGATTTCGGGGTTTTTGTTTTTAGGAGGCAAATTATGAAAAAGATTATTATAAGCGATGTAACAATGAAGCAAAACGCGATAAAAGGCGATTTTTCGCTGTCTTTCAGGGAGAAGATAGAGCTCGCAAAAATGCTTGATAAACTCGGCGCCGATGTTATTGAGCTTGGAACACCGCAAAACCTTAAAACCGATGGTCTGCTTATAAAATCGATTGCCCTTGCGGTAGAAAAAGCCGGAATTTCGGTAACTGTTCCCGAGACGCGGGAAGATATCGCGTTTATTTGGGAATGTCTTAAAGGTGCAAAAAAGCCTCGCCTTCAGGTATCGCTTCCGGTTTCCACCGTTCAGATGGAATACAGATTTCATAAAAAGACAGATGGAATGTTAAAGCTTATAGAAGAGACTGTTTCAGAATGTAAAAAGTATACGGATAATATCGAATTTTGCGCAGAGGATGCAACCCGTGCCGATTTTGACTTTTTGGCAGAAGCCTTAAACACCGCCGCAAAGAGCGGCGCTAAGGTAGTTACCGTTTGCGATAGCGCGGGAATACTTTTGCCCGAGCAGTTTGCAGAGCTTATAAAACAGATTAAAACAAACATAGGAGATGTAAAATGCGGCGCTTATGTAAGCGATAATCTTTATATGGCGCAATCTGCCGCAATAAACGCGATAATGGCAGGGGCTGATGAAATAAAGGTCGCCGCCTGCGGCAATGGTACCGCCTCGCTTGAAAAGACCGCCTTTGCCCTTAATGCCGTCAGCGAAACCGTAAACGCAAACAGCGGCATTAAACAGACCGAACTGCATAGAACCTGCATTGCGGTAGAGCGTCTTTGCAAAACCGAAAGACCTAAATCTTCCCCCTTTGATAACGGCGTCAGGGAAGAGGAAGACTTTTTCCTTAATATTCACGATGATAAAGACCGCGTTGCCGCGGCGGCTGTAAAGCTCGGTTATGACCTGACGGCGGAGGATATTGCCGCGGTTTATGAGTCCTTTTTAACCGTCGCCGATAAAAAAGAACAGATTTCCGCAAAAGAACTTGATGTGCTTATAGCAACAAGCGCTTTGCAGGTGCCGCCCACATATAAGCTTGAAGGCTATGTTATAAACTCGGGCAATATTATAACCTCAACAAGCCAGATAAGGCTTTCAAAGGATGGTAAAATATTAGAGGGCATCGCCGCGGGCGATGGACCGGTTGACTCATCCTTCCTTGCCATTGAGCAGATAACAGGCACCCACTATGAGCTTGATGATTTTCAGATAAGGGCGGTTACCGAGGGCAGAGAAGCGATGGGCGAATCGGTTGTTCGTTTGCGCTATGGCGGAAAGCTTTATTCCGGCAGAGGTATCTCCACAAATGTTGTGGGGTCAAGCATTATGGCATATATAAATGCGCTTAATAAAATTGTTTACGAGGAGAAGCAGTAATGAAGCTTTCATTTTCCACAAGAGGCAGAATAAACACGCCGTTTGAAAACCTTTGCGATTTGGCGCTTCAAAACGGCTTTGCCGGCATTGAGATTTATGATGCCTATAAAGATACTGCGCTTATTTCCCCGGGGGCGCCGATGCATAAATATAATGCCGCCGCAACAGTGAGGGAAATGAGGGATAAAGGGCTTACGATACCGCTTTTTGACAGTTCCTGCAATATAGGTATGGGCTGCGGAGAAGATATAAAAAATGCCGAGACCCTTATAAATCTTGCCGCCGCTATGAAATGCCGATATGTAAGCCTTAGAAGCGACAGCGAGGATATAAATGCTGTAAAAAAAGATTTAGACTATCTTTTAGGCCTTGCAAAGAAACAGGATGTTGTTTTGCTTATAAAGACAAACGGCGCTTTTTCCGATACCGAAAAACTAAGGCTTATGCTCGATGAATATGCGAGCGACAGTCTCGGTGTTTTGTGGGATATTCACCACCCCTATCGCGATAATAACGAAACCCCCGATACCACCATTAAAAACCTCGGCGCTTATGTAAAGCATGTTCACCTGCGCGATTCTTCCGATAAGGATAACTATCGCCTTGTGGGCGAGGGTAATATGCCGATAGAAGACTTTATGCGCGCCCTTTATTCGGTTGACTATGCGGGCTTTATTTCGCTTGAATGGAAAAGCGAATGGATGGAAGACCTGCCCTATCTCGATGTAATTCTGCCGCATTTTGAAAACTATATGCATAGGTTTACCTCCACCCGCGGCAAAAGGAAAAGCCTTTATCCCAATTTTGACGGAACAGGGCAGTATGTCTGGAAAAAGGATGAGCTTGTAGACCTCACCTTTTCACAGGTGCTTGACCGTATGGCGGAAGAGTTCCCCGACCAGTATTGCTTTAAATACACCACCCTTGATTACACAAGAACATACAGTGAGTTCAGGCGCGATGTTGATACCTGCGCCAGGGCGCTGGTGTCCTTAGGGGTGCGCCCCGGCAGTAAGGTTGCCGTTTGGGCGACCAATGTTCCCGAATGGTTTATCACCTTTTGGGCGACTGTAAGAATAGGCGCCGTGCTTGTAACGGTCAACACCGCATATAAAATTCACGAAGCGGAATACCTGCTGCGGCAGTCGGACACCCACACCCTTGTTATGATAGAATCCTGCCTTGATTCAAACTACAAGCAGATAATAAATGAGCTTTGCCCCGAAATCGCAGGCAGTAAACCGGGCGAGCCGCTGCACTGCAAAAAGCTTCCCTTTTTAAGGAATGTTGTAAGTGTAGGGTTTAAGATGGATGGTTGCCTGACCTTTGGTGAAATGATGGATAGGGCGCAGATGGTTTCCCCGCGGGAGACCGCGCGAATGGCGGCAAATGTCCGCCCCGATGATGTTTGCAATATGCAGTACACATCGGGCACAACAGGTTTCCCGAAGGGCGTTATGCTCACCCATTATAATGTTATAAACAACGGCAAATGCATAGGCGACAGAATGGGACTTTCCACCGCCGACAGAATGATGATACAAGTGCCTATGTTCCACTGCTTTGGTATGGTGCTTTCCATGACTTCCTCCATAACCCACGGCGCAACCCTCTGCCCGATACCTTATTTTTCGGCAAAGAGCGCCCTTGCCTGCATAAATCAGGAAAAAATCACCTGCTTTAACGGTGTGCCGACAATGTTTATCGCGATGTTTAACCACGAGGACTATAAGACCACCGATTTTTCGCATATCAGAACAGGCATTATGGCGGGCTCGGGTTGTCCGCCCGAACTTATGAAACGCGCCGCTGGAAAAGACGGAATGAATATGCGCGGTATTGTAAGCGTTTACGGGCAGACCGAGTCCTCCCCGGGAAGCACAATGTCATCCTGGGAAGACCCGCTTGATGTCAGAACAGAAACGGTCGGCTATGCCTTTCCGCATATAAGATGTAAGGTTATAAACCCCGAAACAGGGGAAGAGGTAGCAGTAGGCGAAAACGGCGAGTTCTGCTCAAAGGGCTATAACACAATGAAAGGTTATTATAAAATGCCCGGCGCCACCAAAGATACCGTTGACAGCGAGGGCTGGCTTCATTCGGGCGACCTTGCCTGCTGTGATGAGAACGGCAACTACCGCATAACCGGCAGACTTAAAGATATGATTATAAGAGGCGGCGAAAACCTTTATCCTAAAGAGATAGAAGAGTTTATCTATACTCACCCCGCAGTAAAAGATGTTCAGGTTGTCGGTGTTCCCGATAAGCGCTACGGCGAAGAGGCGATGGCGTTTATTATTCTTAAAGACGGCGAAAAGGTTACAGAACCCGAAATGCGTGCATTTATCACCGCTTCTCTTGCAAGACATAAAATACCGAAATACATCGAGTTTGTAGATTCTTTCCCGATGAACGCCGCAGGTAAAATACTAAAATACAAAATGCGCGAAGATGCGGCAAAAAGGCTAAATCTTATATAAAAAAATCCCCGTTTGAAAGACGGGGATTTGCCTTTGTGAATATTGACACCATAATTATGAATATGATATTATATTTCAAAGCTTTTTATAAATCGGAAGTTTTAAAAGAGGGTAAATTCAAAAAAATGATTTGCAAATGGAAAAAGATTATTGTAACTATGGTAACAGTCGTTTTGATTTTTTGCTTCCTTTCGTGCGAGGCGGCGGCGACCACGGCAGGAAAAAAATACGAACCGCTTACCGATAGCCTGGATAAATATTTATACACAGTTTCCGGTGAAACGGCGGAAATTACAGGCTGCAAGGCTGGGCTTTCAGGAAAAGTTGAGGTGCCTGCAATTATTGACGGCTATGAGGTAACCGCCATATCAAGCGGTGTTCTTAAAGGAATAGATGTTTCGGTTCATAATGATGATATTGACTGGGCAAAGGTTAAAGCGGCAGGCGTGCAGTTTGCGATTTTAAGGCTTGGCTTCGGCGATGATGAAACAGACCAGGATGATAAAAGATTTGAAGAATATGTGAAGGGTTGCGAGGCAAACGGAATTCCCTGGGGCGCATATATTTATTCTTATGCTTTAAATATTAAAGAAGCCAATAGTGAGGTTGCGCACTGCCTTAGAAAATTAAAGGGCAAAAAACCCGAATATCCTATCGTTTTCGATATGGAAGACGGAGATACATACAAAGCCCGCCATGGCGGCCTTTCAAAAGAGATGGCGGTTAATATTTGCAAAACATTTTTAGACAGAATGCAGGAAGAGGGCTACTATGTTTCTCTTTATGCTTCACTTTCCTGGTTTGACGGAATTCTTAACGATGAAAGACTTGCGGAATATGATAAATGGGTTGCGCAGTGGAACAGCGAATGTCAATACGATAAACCATACGGAATGTGGCAGTATGGCGCAAGCGTTAATTTTATAGACGGAACCGGTGTTGACGGAATAAACGGCAATGTAGATAAAGATTTTGCATATAAAGATTATCCATCAATTATAAAACAAAAAGGTCTTAACGGCTGGGAGGCAGGAAGTGAAAACAAAAGAGATTACTCTTTTGGTGCATTCCAAAACAAAACCGATATAACCGAGGTTGTTTTGCCCGATACCGTTCGCACCATTTCAGGCAGTGCGTTTCAAAATTGCTCATCTCTTGAGAGCATAACATTAAGCGATAATATAGAAAGCATAGGTGAATGTGCTTTTTACGGTTGTAATAGTCTTAAAACAGTATATTATGCGGGAGATGCGAGAAGCTTTGATAATATTTCTGCTCTTGCGGGAAATGATGCTCTTAAAAATGCAAAAAAGGTGTTTTTATCCGCCGAAAGCGATGGTATAGCCTGGGAATATGATGAAGAAAAAGGCAGCCTTATAATTCGGGGAAGCGGCACGATAAAAGAAACCAAAAATAATGATTCCTGGAATTATTGCTTAGAGAGAGCTAAAAGAATTGTTATAAGGCAGGGTGTAGAAGGTATCGCCGAAAACGCGTTTTCGGCTATTAAAGCAAAAAGTATTGTCATACCTTATAGCGTTTCATCCATAAATGAAAACGCTTTGCCGAAAACAGAAGATTTGGTTGTAACCTGTGTCCCGGGTAGTGTAGCAGAAGAATATGCAAACAAAAACGGAATAAAGCATATTGAAAAGAGCAACGGGGATTTGGATAACAATTCACAGGTCACATCGGCAGATGTTGTGCGCCTGATTTACGGCATCTATTTTCAAAAGTTTTACCCTCTAAGTACAGATTGCGATTTTAATAACGACTCTATTATAGATGATAAAGATGCAAAATATCTTCTTTTCCATATATTTTTCCCGGAAGTTTACGAACTGTAAAAAAGGATAAAAAAAGCCCCCTTGTAACAAGGGGGCTTTTTTAATTTTTATTCAAGCGGATAAAGTTTCGGGAAATAAACAAAGTACATTAGCTTTATGGCATCCTTATCATCTACTTTATTATCGTGATTAAAGTCGCCATCCTGATTTATGGGGTATATATCGGGGAAGAAACTGTAAAACAGAAGATAGGTGGCGTCCTTATCATCCACTGTCTTGTCGCCGTTCACATCGCCTAAAAGTACTTCTTCCTCATTTTCGATTTTTACTTTGCCGTTTGCTTCCAAATCGTGTTCGTAGCGGTAAATCGGGTATTTGCCGTCGGTGGCGGATAAAACACCGCTCATAACAAGAGAGGCGTTTTGCCCCGTGCTTATTTTATAAACAGGCTCCATCATAGTGCCAAGCACCCTTTTGCCCGCCTGCGCCGAGGTGGCGATTATGGCGCCGTTTTCAAATGTTACGGCCGTTTCATCACTGAGATTTGCAATATCGCCGCCGTTTTCCAAAAACTGCACCGCGTTTATAACACTGCCGGGGGCTACGGTATAATACTCAATTCCGTTTTTCTTTAGCTGGTTTATAACCTTTTCGCTATAAGTTTCGCCAAGCGGAACTATATAAGCGGTCGGCTCGATTCTTGAATTTGTAATTTTAAGATAAGCGTTATACTTTACCTTTTCGGTTTTTGAAACCTCGCCCGTTGCCATATTGTAGAAATAGCGGGTAAAATAGTCCATATATTTTGATGTATCGGCAGGACTTTCAAGAATTACCTTGTCGTCATCATTATATATTTTTCCGCTTTCAATAAATTCGCTTGTGGTATCGGCAACGGCGTCGATTATATCCTGCGGATGGGCGGCAATATAATCAAGATATCCCTCAACGGCGATATATTGACTTACAACCCGCCTTTCATAAAAACCGAGACCTGCGTTTATGCCGCGTGTTTCAATAAGGAAAGGTATTACACCCTGATTGCCGTAATATGATCTTCCCGTGGTTGTAGAAGGTCCTGTTTCGGTATAATAGAAACCTCTTAGTCCGTTAGATATAACCTTATCGATAACACTGTGTGAAATCGTATCAACAAGAGCATTGTTTCTGTCACTGTTGTTGGGGTTTTGGTTAAAGCCTACATAAACATCGTCGAGTGAATTGCTGACAGAAGTGGTGTTTGCGGTGTATTCGTGCTGGTCGATAATAACCTGCGGGCGGAAAACATTAAATACATTGTGTACCATCTGCGCTTCCGCTGTTTCCTGGAAAAGGTTGTCACGGTTCATATCAACATTATCTGTAAGATTATTTCTGCGGTAGTAAGATCTGGTGCCTTCGGGGTTTACGCGGGGTACATATAGAATATTGATGTTTTCAAGTATGCTATCACCGTATTCCCCCTGCAAAGAGGTCATCATAGCAAGTGCTGCTTCGGTTGCGGCAACCTCGTTTCCGTGAATTTGCGCGGTAATATAAACAAGGGGTTTTTGGGTATCTGTTTTTAATATAGCCGCCGCTTCTTCTATTGTATCAGCGCCCGATAAATCAAGGCGGGTGAAAATGCAAAGGGGCATCGGGTAGTTATAATTAGGTGTATAGCCTAAATTATAGCGATACATATTATCGTTTTCCCGTTCAATGGACTCGATATAAGCCATCATTTCATCCTGAGTGGTCGCCTGGTGGCGCGCACGGTTTGTGTTTGTGAAAACAGGGGTTGTGAATATCTTATTATATTCGCCGAACATATCTTTTGAAGAAGCCAGCGGTCCTGCGAGAACCTCATCTGTGTATTCCACAAGCTCAATAGCGCCGCTTGGGTCAAAACGCTCGGTTCCCGAGTTTTTGCCTGGGTCGGCATCCATCTCTTTGCGCTTTGAAGAGGAATAGTTTATCTGTTTTGTAACGGTGTAATAACCGGCACCCGTAACATTGTATCTGTACATACCGCTTTCAAGACCCAAGAATGTATAAGTTACGGTATCGCCTGTGGTTTCGGTGCTTGTGGGCGCTACCTGACTGCCGCCGGAAAAGCCTGTATAAAGGGTTAAGGTTACCGCCTTTGGCGCGGTGATAACAAGCGCGGGGTCACTGTCCGGCTCGCCAAAGCCCCAAACGCGTTTTGCACCTTTAATGTATGTCCTAAAACCATCTGCCGTGGAGGTAAACGCATCTTCACTTGCGGTTTTGCCGGCTGTGATTTGAGTGCCGTCAATAATATCGCCTGTAAATTCAACCGCGGTAGAGCCTGAAACCGTATCAAAAGCATAAGCGCCGTTTGCAGGCATTATAAGTGTGCCGCCGCCTGTAAAGCTATTGCCCGTAACTGATGTGGCGGCAAGGCTTAAGGTTTTGCCCTCTTCCGCATAGTAGTTTGCGGTGTATGTTCCGCCGCAATCAATGGCGGTAATATCACCTATCGTGCAGTTTTTGGCGGTAAAGTTTATGTTGCCGCTAACGGCATTTTTTTTGGGTGTAAGGTATTTGCCAAGACCAAATCTTATGCCGCCTATATTGCCGCCGTTTATGGTTATATCAAGATTTCCGCTTATATAACTTGAATAAGAAGCCGTAACATTTCCCGTTACCCTGCCGCCGTTTATTGTAAGGGTGGCGTTGCCGCTTGTTATACTCGCAGAACTTGAATTATAACTGCCGGCGCAAACCGTTCTCCAGGTTCCGGAATTTATTGTAAGGTTGGTATCTCCCGTTTTTGTGGACGAAAAATTTCCTCCGGCGAGATTATAATAAACATCACTTGAATTAGGCACAGTGGTAACATTATCACCTATTGTAAGGGGATAACCGCCGCCGCAGATATAGGCGGAAGTTTTGGTGCCGGTGTGTGTTAGCGTTATGTTTTCAAAAATGGTGGGACCGGGTAGAGTTAAACTATCGGTCGGAAGGGTGAAACCCTCGTTTCCCGTTTTAGATGTTATGTAAAGTGTAAACCCGTGCTTATCGGCAAGTTTCCAGGCGGAGCCCGATATAGCGGTATTGCCTGAAACGATTATTCTGCCCTTTGCCTCGGCGTTGCTCAGGTCATCGCCCATAGCAGAATAAAGTTTTGAGTAAGCCGCATCAAGCGTTTTTACCGCCTGCGTTTCACTTAGCCCCGAGGCAGTATCGGCACCCTCGGCACCGTTTAAATAAACGGTGGCGGCAAAGGTGTCCTCTGCAAAAGAAAGGCCAGGCAAACAAGCGCAAAAAACCATAAGCGCCAAAACGAAACTAAACAACCTTTTTAAATTTGATTTAAACATTTTAAAATCTCCCGAAAAAAGTTAAAAATCAACAATTTACATCGTTTTAAATTTCAATTTTATTGTATCGAAAATGTAAAATAAAGTCAAGTGTAAATATTAACAGTAATGTGCCCTAAAAAAATTTTGAAAATTTGAAAAAATCGCTTGACAAAGATAGGTTTTGGGTGTATTATTACAAAAAATAACAAAGGCTTTGACGAAGACGGTCTTGTTTTTACGGGTTTAGAGAGTCGGTGGCCGGTGAAAACCGATGCTGTGGAAACAAAAGTACCTATCACTTCCGAGCTGAAGTCCGAACAAAATTTATTTTAAGTAGGCGCTTCCGTAGTTGCCGCGTAAAGGCAAAGGGGTTGTTTGACCCTGTAAGAGGCAATTTTTAAATTGCAATTTGAGTGGTACCGCGAGTGTTTTGATTTTTATACACCCGTCTCAAAGATGAGACGGGTGTTATTTTTTTGGAGGTAGATTATGGTATCTGTAGAACAGGAAAAAATGTTGGAGGTTGCCGCGCGTATTCGTGAAATGCGTGAAATTTCAGGCCTTACACAGGAAGAAATGGCAAGCAAGGTTGAAGTAACGCTTGATGATTACATACGCTATGAAAGCGGCAAGGAAGATTATCCTTTTACCTTTATTCATAAGTGTTCACAGGTTTTCGGCATTGGTATTACCGATTTGCTCGAAGGCAGAAGCGCCCACCTTTCCTCATATACGGTAACAAGGAAAGGAACAGGTCAGCAAACGGCTAAGGAAGACGGTATAGAAATCAGCAACTTGGCGCCTATGTTTTCAAAAAAACTTGCCGAGCCATATTGGGTTAAATATGAATATAATGAGTCCCTTCAGGATAAACCGATTCATCTTATAAAGCATTCGGGTCAGGAATTTGACCTGATAATCTCGGGCAGACTTAAAATTCAGGTCGGCGATAATATCGAATATCTGAGCGAGGGCGACAGTATCTACTACAACAGCTCAACCCCCCACGGAATGATAGCGGTTGACGGCAGAGATTGTATCTTTTTGGCGGTAGTACTGCCCGGAATAAATCAAGAGGAAAGTATCGTTCGCGATACTCTTATCCCCGCGCGCATAGACTCAAGAAAAACCGTTGCCTCCAAATTTATCACCTGCACCGAAAACGAAAACGGATATCCGCTTTCGATTGAATTTAAGAATGAAGATAAATTCAACTTTGCATTTGATATAGTAGATGCCATAGCACGAAAAGACCCCGAAAAACTCGCAATGCTTCATATAGCGAACGATAAAACCGAGCGCAGATTTACCTTCCGCGATATGAAACGCGCTTCCAACCAGTGCGCAAACTATTTTAAGAGCATCGGCATCGGCAAAGGCGACAGGGTAATGCTTGTTTTAAAGCGGCATTATCAGTTCTGGTTCTCGATTTTGGCGCTTCATAAACTGGGCGCTATCGCCATTCCCGCAACAAATCAGCTGCAAGCCCATGATTTTGAGTACCGTTTTAATGCGGCGGGGGTAAGCGCCATTATCTGCACCGCAGACGGCGACACCGCTTCCATGGTAGAAGAGGCGGAAAAGACCAGCCCTACACTTAAAACAAAACTGCTTGTGGGCGGCAGCCGCGAAGGATGGCGCGATTTTAATAATGAATACACAAGCTACAGCGCGCATTTTTACAGAAACGAGGAAACCGCTTGCGGTGATGATACTATGCTTATGTTCTTCACCTCGGGCACAACGGGTTATCCCAAAATTGCGGCGCATAGTTATAAATACCCGCTCGGTCATTATATAACCGCTAAATACTGGCACGGCGTTGATGATGACGGACTGCATTTCACCATTTCCGAAACAGGATGGGGAAAGGCGCTTTGGGGCAAACTTTACGGCCAGTGGCTATGCGAAGGGGCGGTATTCACCTATGACTTTGACCGCTTTTCCGCGGCGGATATTTTGCCGATGTTTGCAAAATATCATATAACCACCTTCTGCGCGCCGCCTACAATGCTTCGTATGATGATAAGGCAGGATATTTCAAAATATGACTTTTCATCGGTTAAGCATATGACCACCGCGGGCGAGGCGCTCAACCCCGAGGTTTATAAACTCTTTAAACAGGCTACCGGTCTTAAAATAATGGAGGGCTTCGGTCAGACCGAAACCACCCTTTCAATCGGCAACTTTATGGGCGGAGCGCATAAGCTCGGCTCTATGGGCAGACCTTCTCCGCTTTTCGATGTTGAACTGCACGACCCCGACGGCAACATTGTGCCCGATGGTGAAGTTGGCGAAATTGTTATAAAAACAAAGGATAAGGTTCCCTGCGGACTCTTTAAAGGTTATTATAAAGAACCTGAAAAGACAGCGGAAGTTTGGCACGATGGCTTTTATCATACGGGCGATACCGCCTGGCGCGATGAAGACGGCTTCTTCTGGTATGTCGGCCGCGTGGATGATGTTATCAAATCTTCCGGCTATCGCATAGGGCCTTTCGAGATAGAAAGCGTTATTATGGAACTGCCTTATATTCTCGAATGCGGTGTTTCCGCCGCCCCCGATGAGGTAAGGGGTCAGGTTGTTAAGGCTTCGATAGTGCTGGTGGATGGTGTTGAAGGCACCGAGGAATTAAAGAAAGAAATTCAAGATTATGTTAAAACCCACACAGCGCCTTATAAATATCCGCGTATAGTTGTTTTCCGCGATAGCCTGCCAAAGACCATAAGCGGCAAAATTCAGCGAAATCTTTTGTGATTTTTTTGAAATAAAAATATTGACAACTTAAAAAAGTAATGATATAATATCTCCATTCAAAAAGGCTTTGACGAAGAGGTCATAAATACCCTGATATGTTTAGAGAGCCGGCGGTTGGTGCAAGATCGGCGATATCAGATTTGTGATGTAACTTCTGAGCCGGAAGGAAGAAAGGGAGACACCCGAGTAGAACCTTCCCGAGCAGGCTGCGTAAGTGCATAGGGGTTTTTTAAGACTCTGAAGTGACGGTTTTTTTACCGTAATTTGAGTGGTACCGCGAGTGTTTGATATTTACACCCGTCTCAAAGATCATTACTTTGGGACGGGTGTTTTTCGTTCCGAGAAAGGTTGTGGGTTTTTTGGAAAAAATTTCAGGACTTGATTTCAAAATCAAAGAGATGGCAATTCGTATAAGAGAATTGCGAGAGGTAACCCGTTTTACCCCTGCCGAAATGGCGGAGAAAACAGGTGTTTCGGTAGAAGAGTATTTAAAATGCGAAAACGGGGAAAGCGATTTAAACTTTGCTTTTATCTACCGTTGCGCGTTGGCTTTCGGCGTTGATGTTACCGATATTATCGAGGGTGTAAGCCCTACCCTTACTTCCTACACCTTAACCCGTGCGGGCAAGGGGCAGATAATAGACAAAGCCCACGGAATGGAGTATTACAACCTCGCTTCATCTTTTCAAAACAGAATTGCCGAGCCGCTTTATGTTCACAGTGCATACAGTGAAGAGGCTCAGCATAAGGATATTCAGCTCACCACCCACGCGGGTCAGGAATGCGACCTTGTAATATCGGGTCACCTTATGGTTCAGGTGGGTCATCATAAAGAGGTTTTGGGCCCGGGCGACAGTATTTATTACGATAGCTCCACCCCCCACGGAATGATAGCGGTGCAGAATGAAGACTGCTACTTTTACGCGATTGTTTTAAACCCCACCGGCGAGCCTATTCCCGAACTCACCCCCACAAAGCTTATTCCCGAAGCCGAGCGCAGGGTCAGAAAAGATGATGATAAAAAGCGCGTTTGGCATAATTTCGTAGATGTTAAAGAGGATGAAAACGGAACACCCGTTTCGATTAGTTTTAAAAATACCGATAAATTTAATTTCGGCTTTGATATTGTAGACGCAATAGCAAAAAAAGACCCCGAAAAGCTTGCAATGTTACATATTTCGGCAAACAAGACCGAGCGCAGATTTACCTTCCGCGATATGAAACAGCAATCAAACAGATGCGCAAACTATTTTAAAAGCCTCGGCATAAAAAAGGGCGACAGGGTGCTTTTAACCCTCAAACGCCACTATCAGTTCTGGTTTGCGATGATAGGTCTTAACAAGCTCGGCGCCATCGCCATTCCGGCGGTCAGCCAGTTGCAGTCCCACGATTTTGAATACCGCTTTAAAATGGCGGGTATTACCACCGTTATCGCCACCGCCGATGAAGATACGGCAGAGCAGATAGATATAGCCTGCCGCGAATATGATGGCATCGTAAACAAACTTATTGTAAACGGCGATAGGGAAGGCTGGCGCAGTTTTGATAAAGAATACCTGCTTTACAGCACCCATTTCCACCGCAGTGAAGATACCGCTTGCGGCGATGACCTAATGCTTATGTATTTCACATCGGGCACATCGGGTTATCCCAAAATTGCGGCTCATAACTATAAATACCCCCTCGGTCATTTCCATACTGCAAAATATTGGCATGCCGTTGACTCGGATGGCTTGCATTTTACCATTTCCGATACAGGCTGGGCAAAAGCCATGTGGGGCAAGCTTTACGGTCAGTGGATGTGCGAAGCGGCAACCTTTGTTTATGATTTTGACCGCTTTTCCGCGGCGGATATTTTGCCGATGTTTGCAAAATATCATATAACAACATTTTGCGCTCCGCCTACAATGCTTAGGATGATGGTAAAGCAGGATATTTCAAAATATGATTTATCTTCGGTTACACATATGACCACCGCGGGTGAAGCGCTTAACCCCGAGGTTTATCGCCAGTTTGAAAAGGCGACAGGGCTTCAGATAATGGAGGGCTTCGGCCAGAGCGAAAGCACCATGATTTTAGGCAATCTTATCGGCGCGCCGCATAAGATAGGTTCTATGGGCAAGCCTGCACCGATTTATGATGTTGACCTTGTTGATATGGAGGGCAACAGTGTTCCCGTTGGTGAAGTGGGCGAGATTGTTGTAAATCTTAAAGGCGGTCACCCCTGCGGACTTATGACCGAGTATTATAATGATAAAGAAAAAACCGATGAGGCAATTCACGATGGCTTTTATCATACGGGCGATACCGCCTGGCGTGATGAAGACGGCTTTTTCTGGTATGTCGGCCGTGTGGATGATGTTATTAAATCTTCGGGTTACAGAATAGGGCCTTTTGAGATAGAAAGTGTTATAATGGAACTGCCTTATGTTCTTGAATGCGGTGTTTCCGCCGCCCCCGATGAGGTAAGAGGTCAGGTTGTTAAGGCTTCCGTAGTGCTTGTAGAGGGGACTGCCCCGAGCGAGGAATTAAAGAAAGAAATTCAAAATTATGTTAAAACCCATACAGCACCCTATAAATATCCGCGAATTGTAGTCTTCCGCGAAAGTCTGCCTAAAACGGTAAGCGGCAAGATACAAAGAAATCTTTTGTGAGGCAAAAAATGAAAGTATCAGTTTTACAGATGGATATGCTCTTTTGCGAGCCTGAAAAGAACTTTAAGCGGGCGGGCGAGATGATAGAAACTGCCGCAAAGGGCGGCGCCGATGTTATTGTTTTGCCCGAAACCTGGAACACGGGCTTTTTCCCGAAAGAGAATATAACCGCGCTTGCCGATAAGGATGGCGAAGCGGTTAAATCGCAAATAGGCTCTCTTGCAAAAAAGTATAATGTAAATATAGTCGCCGGCAGTGTTACAAACCAAAAAGGCGGCAGGATATACAATACCGCTTATGTTTTTAACCGCAAGGGCGAAACGGTTGCCGAATATGATAAAACCCATCTTTTCACCCCTATGGGCGAGGATGATTATTATACCCGCGGCGACCATCTTTCCCCCTTTGTTCTCGATGGGGTTAAATGCGCGATTATCATCTGTTATGACCTGCGTTTCCCCGAGCTTATAAGAAGTTATACCACCCGCGGCACCGATTGCCTTTTTGTGGTTTCCGAGTGGCCAAAGGTTCGCATTCCGCATTTAACCGCTTTGCTTAAAGCCCGCGCTATTGAAAACCAGATGTTTGTTGTTTGCGCCAATTCCTGCGGCAAGGCGGGCGATACCGTTTACGGCGGCAATTCCCGTGTTTTTGACCCCTGGGGTGAAGAAATTCTGGCGGCAGGGGAAAATGAAGAAATTTTGTCCTGCGAGTGTGATTTGTCTGTTTTAAGCGGTATCAGAGAAAGTATAAACGTATTCCGTGACCGTCGTCCCGAAATATATGATATAAAATAATTTAAGGAGAGATAAATTATGAGTGAGATTAAGTATCCCGTAACAAGGACCAAAAATCCAAAGCCAAGACCGAAGGATGAAAACCATCTCGGTTTTGCAAACTATTTTACCGACCATATGTTTATGATGGACTATGATGAGGGTATCGGCTGGCATGACGGCAGAGTAGTACCCAACGAGCCCATTCCGATAGACCCCGCATCCTGCGTGCTTCACTATGCGCAGATGATGTTTGAGGGTATGAAGGCATATCTTCGTCCCGATGGCAGATTGCAGCTTTTCCGCCCCGATATGAACGCCAAGAGAATGGCGCGCACTGCCGACCGTATGGCGATGCCCGTTCTTCCCGAAGAGATATTGCTTTCGGGTATTGAAGCGGTACTTAAAGAAGATGCCGATTGGATGCCCAAAGCCGAAGGCACATCTATGTACATTCGCCCCTTTATTTTCGGCAACGAGATTTCCTTCTCGGCTCAGGCGGCAAAGCATTATACATTCATTATCCTGCTTGCTCCTTCCGGCTCTTACTATGCTTCAAATGACGGCAAGCTCGGAACGGCAAGAATTTTCGTTCAGGATAAATATATCCGTGCGGCAGAAGGCGGCACAGGCTTTGCAAAGGTAGGCGGCAACTACGGCGGCGCTATGAAGGCAAGCCGTGATGCTCAGGAATTCAACTGCAAGGATGTTTTGTGGCTTGATGCAAAAGAGCATAAATATGTTGAAGAAATAGGCACATCAAATGCTTTCTTCCGCATAGGTGATGAAGTTATCACCGCTCCGCTTGATTCGGGCACAATTCTTCCCGGCGTTACCCGTGATTCGGTAATTCAGCTTCTCAAAAAATGGGGAGTTAAGGTAAGTGAGAGAAAACTTTCCATCGATGAAGTTATGGCTGCCGCAAAGGATGGCTCGCTTAAAGAGATTTTTGCAAGCGGTACCGCCGCGGTTATTTCACCCATCGGCTGTCTTAATGTTAAGGGTGTTGATTACCAGGTTGCAGATGGTGAAGCAGGCGAAATCGCAAACCGCCTTTATCATGACCTTTACGGTATGCAAACAGGCAAGGTTGAAGATTATATGGGCTGGACCTATCCGCTCGATATTTTCGTAAAATAATGAAACGCGTTAATCTTTTTTGCGGTCATTACGGCAGCGGCAAATCAAATATCGCGGTAAACTATGCCATGCACCTGAAAACGGGTGGTTTGGCGGTGGCGCTATGCGATATTGATATAGTAAACCCGTATTTTCGCTCCGCCGATTCGGCAGATGAACTGAAAGCGGCGGGGGTAGAGGTTATAACCCTGCCCTTTGCCAATTCAAATGTTGACCTGCCTGCCATTCCTTCGCAGGTTTACGGTCTTGTAGAGCGGCGGGATATTTACGCCGTTATGGATATAGGCGGCGATGACAGGGGCGCGCTGGCGCTCGGCCGTTTTGCGCCGTATATTCTAAAAGAAAACGATTATGATATGTTTTTTGTCGTGAATTTTTATCGCCCGCTGACTAGTACCCCCGGTGAGGCTCTCGATGTTCTTCGCGAGATAGAAGCGGCATCCGCGGGGCTTAAATTCACAAAGATAATAAACAACTCTAATTTAGGCGACCAAACAAGGGCGGAAGATATTGAAAACACATTGGAAAAGGTGTCTGAACTATCAAGAATGTCGGGGCTTCCGGTAGCCTTTACCTGCTATTCGGAAAAAACCGAAAAGCCCGATATTAAAGACGCGTTTATGATAAAATTACAAAAGAAAATCATTTAATAAAAGGAGTTGCCACTATGCCAAAGGTAACCTTTAAAACCGATATATGCAAGGGTTGCGGACTTTGCGTTTCCGCCTGCCCGAAAGGCATTATCGAACTCGCAAAAGACCAAATCAATGCCAAGGGACACAACCCCGCGCGCATTACCGACCAGGAAAAATGCATAGCTTGTGCTTTTTGCGCAACTATGTGCCCTGATTGTGTTATCAAGGTAGAAAGGTGAGGTGTGTTTCGTGGAAAATAAAGTTTTGATGAAAGGCAACGAAGCCATCGCCGAAGCGGCTATCAGAGCCGGTTGCAGACATTATTTCGGCTACCCCATAACCCCCCAAACCGAGCTTGCCGCCTATATGGCAAAAAGAATGCCTAAAATAAACGGCACATTTTTGCAGGCGGAAAGCGAAATTGCCGCCATCAATATGGTTTACGGCGTTGCGGGAACGGGTAAAAGGGTTATGACCTCATCCTCTTCTCCCGGTATTTCGCTTAAACAAGAGGGTATTTCCTATATCGCCGGCAGTGACCTGCCCTGCCTTATAGTAAATGTTCAGCGCGGCGGTCCGGGTCTTGGCGGTATTCAACCTTCCCAGTCGGACTATTTCCAAGCCACAAAGGGCGGCGGACACGGTGACTATCATCTTATAGTTTTAGCCCCCTCTTCCGTTCAGGAAATGGCTGATCTTACCGCGCTCGGCTTTGATCTTGCCGATAAATACCGTATGCCCGCCATGCTTTTGGCGGATGGTACAATCGGTCAGATGATGGAGCCGGTAGTTTTAGCGGAAGAAAAAGAAATTTCAAAAGTTAATAAGCCCTGGGCGGTTACGGGAACCGAGATGAAACGCGAACATAATATAATCAATTCGCTTTATCTCGCCCCTGATGAGCTCGAACAGAAAAACTTTGAAAGATATGAAAAATACAAGGTTGTTGAGGAAAACGAAGCCAGATATGAAAGCTTTATGATGGAGGATGCCGAGTATTGCGTTGTGGCATTCGGCATTGCGGCTCGTGTTTCCAAAAACGCCGTTGTTGCCGCGAGAAAGCAGGGCATAAAGGTCGGTCTTATAAGACCTATAACCCTTTGGCCTTTCCCGAAAAAGGCGATAGCCGATGCGGCAAGCAAGGTTAAAGGCTTCTTATCGGTTGAACTTTCAACCGGTCAGATGATAGAGGATATTAAACTCGCCGAAAACTGCAAGGTTCCGGTAGAACTTTGTTGCCGTGTAGGCGGTATGATAATGTCGCCTGATGAGGTGCTTGGTAGCATCAAAAAACTTATGGGAGGTGCGAAATAGTGGTAGTTTTTGATAAACCTAAAAGTTTAACCGATGCGCAGCTGCATTATTGCCCCGGTTGCACACACGGTATTATCCACCGCCTTGTTGCCGAAGCGATTGATACTCTCGGTATCGAAGGTAAGGCAATAGGTGTAGCGCCTGTAGGTTGCGCGGTTATGGCGTATAACTATTTCGCCTGCGATATGGTAGAAGCCGCTCACGGCAGAGCCCCCGCTGTTGCAACGGGTATCAAACGCAGTCTGCCCGAAAATATTGTTTTCACCTATCAGGGTGACGGCGACCTCGCTTCAATCGGTATGGCGGAAACCGTTCACGCCGCAACAAGAAACGAAAATATAACCGTTATATTTGTAAATAATGCCATTTACGGTATGACCGGCGGCCAAATGGCGCCGACCTCTCTCCCCGGTCAGGTAACCCAGACATCCCCCTATGGCCGTGATGTTAAAACTGCGGGTTACCCCGTAAAAATTGCCGAGCTTTTATCTGCGCTTGACGGCCCCGAGTTTATTGCCCGCGTAGCCGTTAACAATGTTAAAAATGTAAAGCAGGCTAAAAAGACCATTCAAAAGGCATTTGAAAATCAGATAAACGGCAAGGGCTTTTCACTTGTTGAGGTTATATCTTCCTGCCCCACAAACTGGGGTATGACACCCGATGCGGCGCTTAAATGGATTGATGATAATATGATTCCTTATTATCCGCTTGGCGTGTTTAAGGATAAAAGCGCAAAGGAGGAAGGCTGATGACTACCGAAATTTTAATAGCGGGCTTTGGCGGACAGGGAATTCTCTTTGCGGGAAAATTCCTTGCGAACAAAGGCCTTCTCGAAGGCAGAAATTTAAGCTGGCTTCCTTCCTACGGTCCTGAAATGCGCGGCGGCACGGCGAACTGCAGTGTTGTTTTATCGGATGACCCGATAGGCTCGCCTATCGTAACAAACCCCGATGTGCTTATAGTTATGAATTTGCCTTCTCTCGATAAGTACGAAAACGCGGTAAAAACGGGCGGTACGATATTTGTTGACTCAACACTTATTAAGCGCAAGGTAAACCGCACCGATGTAAATGTATGCTATATTCCGGCAACCGCCCTCGCTCAGCAAAATGATATGCCCACCCTTGCCAATATGATTATGATAGGCAAGGTTATAGGCGAGTGTCAGGTTGTTAAAATGGATGGTATGGAGGACGCGGTAAATAAAATCGTTTCCGCCCGCCACGCCGCTTTAAAGGAAATAAACCTTAAAGCACTTAAAATCGGCAACGATTATAAAGAATAATCTTAAAAACGCAGGCTAAAAAGCCTGCGTTTTTCCATATATACCTCTTTATTTTTTTTAAAAATTATGATACAATCAAGTTGAAACTAAAAAGGTGGGGGTAAAAATGTCAAAAATCGCGGCAAAGATTGCCGATTTTATACGAGAAACAGATAAAGCGCTTTTGCTTGTCGCGGTGGCGGCAAGTCTTTTCGGCAGTGTTGCTGTTCTTTCTGCCACGCGGTATCTTGAAACCTACCGCCCGTTTATAGTTCAGATTATAGGCACGGTTATCGGCATTGTTGTGGCAGTTATAATTGCGAATATCGATTTTGATTTTTTCACCCGCCATTGGCCTGCCGCGGCGGCGCTGGGGATAGGTCTTATCGTTATAACATTTTTATTCGGTTATGCCCCCGGCGGCACCGATGATAAGGCTTGGCTTGATTTGGGGTTCACAACCTTTCAGCCGTCAGAGCTTGTAAAGGTTTGCTTTATTGTCACCTTTTCGGCACACTTAACACGGGTTAAAGAGAATATAAACAAACCAAAGGTTTTGCTGCTTGCGGTGCTTCACGGCATTTTGCCTGTGGCGCTTATCCATTTCCAGGGGGATGACGGCACCGCCCTTGTTTTTGCAATAATGATGGTTTGTATGCTCCTTGCCGCAGGTGTTTCGTGGAAATACTTTGTTTCTGCCATAGCGGCTCTTCTTGTGGCTTCTCCGCTTGTATATTTCCTTGTTATGAACGATGACCAGCGGTCAAGGGTTATCAGTGTTTTTGATATCGAGGGCGATATAACCGGCGCTACCTACCAGCAGTATCGCGGAAGAATGGCGCTTGCAAACGGCGGTCTTTTCGGACAAGGCTTGTTTAAGGGTACTCTTACGGGGAATGGCGGCGTGCCCGAAGGACAAAACGACTTTATCTTTGTAAGCATCGGCGAAGAACTCGGGTTTTTAGGTTGCCTTTTGGTTATCATTCTTTTGTCGGTTATATGTTTCAGGTGTATCAGAACCGCCTATCTCTGCCGAAAGGACAGCGGCAAAATAATCGCCATCGGCTTTTTCGGTATGATATTTGCGCAGATGCTTATAAATCTCGGTATGTGTTTGGCGCTGCTTCCCGTTATCGGTGTAACACTGCCGTTTTTCAGCGCGGGCGGAACATCGCTTGTCTGCGTTTATACGGGACTGGGGCTTGTGCTCAGCGTTTATATGCACAGAAACACAAGAACCATTTATCTGCACGATTAAAGCCATAAAATTTATCGGCAGGGGTTTAACCCCTGCCTTTTCTTTTTGTCTTGTATTTTATCTATTATTAGTATATAATATATTTAGATTGGAGTGGTATATCTTGTTACTTAGCCTTATAAGAAACGGCGCCGGCATTTCCGAAATAATAGCAGGGGTAATTTCAAGCATTGCGGTTGTTTTTTTAACCCTGCCCATTCATGAATTTGCCCATGCCTTTGTGGCAACAAAACTCGGCGACCCCACTCCCAAATATCAAAACAGACTGACATTAAACCCCTTTGCCCATATCGATTATTTCGGCGCGCTTTGTATCATTCTTTTCGGCTTCGGCTGGGCAAAGCCCGTGCAGATAAACGCCCGCTATTTTAAAAACCCGAAATGGGGAATGGTGCTTTCCGCGGCGGCGGGCCCTGTTTCCAATCTTTTGGTGGCGCTAATATCCCTTTTGATTTATAACACCATTACGGTTTTAGCCCCGATAACGGGGGTTACCCTTGCCGTTTTATTCTTCTTTTCTTACCTTGCAAGGATAAATGTTTATCTTGCGGTATTTAATCTTTTGCCTATTCCGCCGCTTGACGGCTCTCGCGTTTTGTTTGCGGTTTTGCCGCAAAAATATTATTTCGCGGTTATGCGGTATGAAAGATATATTTATATAGCCCTTATAGCCCTTTTGTGGCTGGGTGTTTTATCGGCACCGATAAGTCTTCTTTCAAATTATCTTTTTACCGCTATATATAAATTGGCATCATTACCCTTTTAAAAAACAAAAGGCAGGTTTAAAAACTTGGAAACTGCAATTTCTTACAAAATCGAAGGCTTTGAAGGCCCGCTTGATTTGCTTTTGCAACTGATAGCGAAAAATAAACTTAATATTTATGATATAAAGCTTTCGGTGCTTATAGACCAGTACCTTGCGCAGATTGATGCTTTCAGAAAGCAGGAGCTTGAAATAAAAAGCGAGTTTCTTGAAATGGCGGCAAGGCTTATCTATATGAAAACCGTAAGTCTTTTGCCGCGCAAGGATGAGATAGAGCGCCTGACACAAGAACTTACGGGCGAGCTTATCGAATACAGTATCTGCCGCGAGATGGCTGCCAAGCTGACCGATAAAAATGATGGCTTTGATTATTTTGTCCGCAAAATGGGCGAATATGATTTTCCGCAGAGTTATGAGCTTGTTCACACACCCGATTTGCTTTACACCGCTTATATGGAAGCGGTCGGCCGCGGAAAACGCCGCCTGCCCCCGCCCGATACTCCCTTTAAAAAGATTGTTGCTAAAAAAATAGTATCGGTTTCCGAAAAGATTGTTTTTGTGCTCAGAAGTCTTGTAAGGCGCGGCAGTAACCGTGTTATGGGACTTTACAAATCGGCAAAAAGCAGATCTGAACTTGTTGCAACATTTTTGGCGGTGCTTGAGCTTTGCAAAGCAAACCGCATTAAAATAGAAGGCGAAACCGCCGAAACGGCGGAAATCAAACTTGTGGGAGGTCACCGCAGATGAATGACAAACAATTAGTTTCGGCGCTTGAAGCGGTGCTTTTCGCTTCGGGCGAGCCGATAAGCAAAAAAAGAATAGCCGAGTCGCTCTCCACCGATGAAAAAACGATTGATAAAACGGTTGCGCTTTTAAATGAGCGGCTTGAAAGCAACAATAGCGCCCTTGTGGTTTTAAAGCTTGAAAACGCCTACCAGATGGCAACCAAAAAAGAATATGCCGAATATATAAAAAATGCCTTTGATATAAAGCGCAAAACCCCGCTTTCTCCCGCGGCTATGGAGGTTTTGGCGGTTATATCATATAACCAGCCCGTAACCCGCGCTTTTATTGAGCAGGTGCGCGGTGTTGATTGTTCGGGCGTTATTCAAACCCTTGTTGAAAAAGAACTTATAGAAGAACGCGGCAGACTTGAACTGCCGGGCAGACCGCTTCTTTACGGCACAACCAAAAACTTTTTAAGATGTTTCTCCCTTTCCGATCTTTCGGAGCTGCCGCCCCTTCCAAAGGAGCAGGCAACCGAGCAGGACTTAGGTGAGCAGCTTGTTATCGATGCTCCCGAAATCACCGAGCAAGAGGATATGCCGCTGTGATTGCGCTTTATATCATAGTCGGAATTATCGCATTCCTCGGCCTTTTGCTTCTGCTTCCCGTATCGGTCAGAATAAAATTTGACCGCGAGTTTGGTTTAAAGGCTTATTACAGCGGAATAAAGGTTTTCGATACTGCAAAAGCAAAATCGGAAGACCACAAAAAGGACCACGAAAGTCAAGAGGAAGAGCTTCATAAAGAAAGCAAGGAAAAAAAGGAAATCTTTATTGTAAGAGATTTTAATAAAATGGACAAAATAGATTTTATAAAATTCTATGCGGCCGTATTAAAAGATGTGCTAAAAAAGGTTTCAGGACTTTTAAAACACATTCGCATAAAGATTTTTGATTTTACGCTGGCTGTCGGCAGTGATGATGCTTATGATACCGCAATGCAGTTCGGCATTATAAGCGCCGCGCTGGACCCTGTGCTTTTGCTTATTTTTAAATACACAAAGGTAAAGGCAAGACGCGTTAATATCTATGCCGATTTTGTGGGGAACGAATATTATTTCAAAACGGATGTAAATTTTAAAATAGCCCTTTTGTTTATTTTGATTTACGGATTAAAACTTTTTAAAATCTATAAAGAACTTGATAGCGGAACCTACAAAACAGAAAATGAAAAAAAGGAAATACAAGATAAAACACAAAAAGAAGAGAGTGTGAAAACAGATGAGTGAAGAAAACAAAGCAAAAGGCATAATGGATGTAACCCTTGATAAGCTTCGCGCACTTGTTGACGCCGATATCATCATCGGCACACCTGTTACGGCAGGAAAAATAACCCTTATTCCCGTTTCGCGCGCATCATTCGGCGTTGCGACCGGCGGAAGCGATTTCCCCGGCAGAACGGGCGCGCTTTTCGGCGGCGGCGGCGGTGCCGGTGTTACCATAACACCGATGGCTTTTGTTGCCGTTTGCGGCGAGAGTGTCAGAATGTTGCCGGTTTACAGCAATATGAATAGTTTTGATAAAGCGGTAAGTATGGCGCCGGAACTGCTTGAAAAGGTTAAATCTTTGTTTAAAAAGAGCGATCCCGATAAATTTTTGGACAAATAACATAAAAGCATTATTATTCCCCATAAAATTTATGGGTGAAGAAAATGAAAAAAATAATATCGGCGATACTCTTTGCGGTTTTGCTTTTCGGCCTTTCTCCCATAGTTTATGCGCAGGACTCCGCTAAGGCATCGGTTGTGATAAACGGTGACACAGGCGAGGTTTTGTATCAAAAAAATGCGGAGGAAAGGCTCGCTTTTGCCAGCACAACAAAGATAATGACGGCGCTCTTGCTTTGCGAAAAATTCCCGGATCTTGAAAGCGTTATCAGGGTAAGCGAAAATGCCGTAAATACCGAGGGCACCAAGCTCGGTCTTAAAGCGGGGGACACCGTTAAGGCTTATGACCTTTTGTACGGGATGATGCTTCCCTCCGGCAATGATGCCGCAAACGCGGCGGCAGAGGCGGTAAGCGGCAGTATAGAGTCCTTTGTTTCGCTTATGAACAGGCGCGCTTCCATGATGGGGCTTAAAAACACCCATTTTGATACACCTTCGGGGCTTGACGGCAAAAGCCATTACACAACCGCCCTTGATCTTGCAAGACTTACTCGCATTGCCATGCAAAACGAAGAGTTTAAAAAGGCGGCGGCAACCAAAAGCATAACCCTTAATTTCGGCGAAAACGATACCGCGCATTACCTTAAAAATCATAACCGACTGCTTTTTATGTATGATGATGTTATCGGTGTAAAAACAGGGTTTACAAAGCGGGCGGGCAGATGTCTTGTTTCCGCGGCACAGAGGGACGGCAAGTATGTTATCGCGGTAACGCTGAATGATAAAAACGACTTTTCGGACCATAGGGCGCTATTAGATAAAGGCTATTCGCTTCTTGGTACCAAAAAAAGGGTTAAAGCCGTAAAAGATTGCGTTTTGCCGCTGGCAGGTGGGGAGAAAATAACCCTTTGCTTGCCGCAATATAATTACTTTGCTTTAAAAGATATAAATATAAGCGAAAAAATATATTTGCCACGGTTTCTATATAGGCCTGTAAAAAAGGGCGAAGAATTAGGCGAGATAGAGTATTTTGCCGATTATAAGTTTGCAAAAAAATTCAGCATAAAAGCGGATAAAGATATTCCGGCAGAAGAGTATACAAAAAAAGAAAGATTTTTTACATATTTAAGGATGATAATAAGGATATAGATTTATGAAAGCGGAAAAGATGAGATTGCAAAAATTCCTTGCCGCAAGCGGCGTTGCTTCCCGCCGAAAGGCAGAAGAACTGATAATTGCCGGCAAGGTTAAAATAAACGGCAGAAAAGCCGAAATCGGGCAGAGTGTTGACCCGAAAAGAGATAGGGTAACCGTATCGGGAAAACCGGTTGCCGCAAATGATACCAAAACATATATTATGCTTAATAAACCGCGCGGCGTTGTTACAACGCTCAGCGATGAATTCGGCAGAAAAACGGTTAAAGACCTTGTAAAGGGCGCGGGCGATAGGCTTTTCCCTGTCGGCAGGCTTGATAAAGACTCCGAAGGCCTGCTTATTATGACAAACGATGGCGAGCTTTCAAATCTTTTAACCCATCCTGCAAGCAATGTAAATAAAACATATCGCGTTACCGTTCGCGGAGAGGCAGAAGAAGAACTGCTTCAAAAAATGGCGGACGGCATTATGATAGAGGGCAGAAAAACCAAGCCTTGCGATGTTTTTGTAATAGAACGAAAGCCCGACAGAACGGTCCTGGGCTTTGTTATTCACGAGGGGCGCAACCGCCAGATAAGAAAAATGTGTGAAGCGGTAAATCTCGAAGTTTTACGGCTTAAACGCACCGAGATTGCCGGCGTTAAGCTCGGCGGCTTAAAACTCGGCGACTGGCGGCCGCTAAACGACCGCGAGCTTGCAAGACTTCAGAATGTTACAGCCAAAACGGAGGAACAATAAATGATACAGGTTTTGCCTTTAAAGGATGAAAAATTAAAAAAAGAGCTTTTTGAAAAGTGTGGAAAAAACATTCAAAACGGCGAGTGTGTTACCGCGGCAGACGGCGATGAAATCTTGGGCTACTGCCTTTTTTCCATCGTTGATAACACGGTTACCATCCACGAAATAATGCCACGGGATGATATTCTTATGGCGGATGGCGTTCTCAGAAGCGCATTGTATGTTGCTTCCCAAAGGTTTGTTTTTAAAGCCTTTTGCGATAATGATAACCTGATTGATTTGCTTAAAAGACTAAGCTTTATAAAGGATGAAAAAACGCGGGAACTTGATATGGACAAGCTTTTTAAAAGCTGCAGTCATTCGGAGTAAAATTATGGAAGAAAACACAAAAAAAACAGAGGTAAAAACAGAAGAAAAAGCACCTAAAAAGAAGGGCAAAAAGGTTTTGATTATTGTTCTTTGCGTTCTTTTGGGGCTTATAATCGCCTTTGTCGGCAGTTTTTTTGTTTTAAGGTATATGGGCTTTCGCGGTTTTCATAAAAACGATACGCATATCGATAATACAAATGTTGTAATAGAAGATGAAACCTATATCACCTATAAAGGTCAAAAATATCGCCTTAATAACAACATTATCAATATACTTATTATGGGTGTTGATAAAAGGGATATAAATGATAACAGTGAAAGGGGAATAAACGGTCAGGCCGATTGCATATTTTTGGCGGCGGTTGATACCGAGAAAAAGACCTATACCATTATCCCCATTTCAAGAGAAGCTATGGTCGATATAGAAACCTATACCGAATCGGGCAATTTTTCGGGCATAAAAAAAGAGCAGATTTGTCTGGCTTATGCCTATGGCGGCACACCCAAGGAGAGCAGTGAGAATGTTTTAAAAGCGGTAAAACGAATGTTTTACGGCATAAACATCAGCTCTTATGTCACTGTGGACCTTGACGGAATGATAGAGTTTTCATCTATGGTCGGCGGTGTAACACTGACATCTATTGAAACTCTTGATGATAAGTTTTATGAGGGTGAAGAATATACCCTTTCGGGCAGAAGCGCATTAAGCTATATAAGGCTTCGCGGCAAGGATATCGATGCCAACAACCGCCGAATGCAAAGGCAAAAGCAGTTTTTGTCAGCATTATTAAGCAAAGCGGGAAATCAGGTCTTGGATGATTTTACCAAGCTTTCCGATTATTACAATGCCATGCAGCCTTACACTTCAACCAATGTGGACCTTGCAAAGCTCACCTATTTTGCTTCCACCTGCCTTTCAAGGGATATAGGCTCAAAGATGGTTTATAAATCTATCGAGGGCACAATGAGTGAGTCTAAATATAATGAGTTTAATATAAATGAGGATCAGCTTCTTGATTTGGTTGTTGAAACATTTTATATAAAAGCATAAATCATAATAAAAAAGAACCCGTTATGGTTTTTCCATAACGGGTTTTCTGCTATTTTATGAATATTTGTACCCAGTACTTTTTGCTGCCTATTGTTTTAACGCCAACGGCTATTCCCGTAAAATTAGAATTCAGAATATTTGCTCTGTGGCCTTGCGAATTCATCCAACCGTTCATAACCTCTTCGGGTGTTCTTTGGCCTGCTGCTATGTTTTCGCCCACCGCCCTATAGGTTATGCCGTAATCGGAAAGCACCGTAAAGCAAGAACTGCCGTTTGGCCTTGTATGAGAAAAAGAGGTTACGATTTCTTCGGCTCTTTTATCTGCCGCCGTCTGCAGGTCATATCGGTAACTAAGGGCGGAAAGCCCGTTTTTTGCCCGCTCGCGGTTTACTATCTCATAAACCGCCATATTTTCATCAGTAGATACTTGTTCGCTTTGAGTGGCAGTTTCCTGCGGCGAACTTTCTGTTTTACTGCTCTTTGAAAATCTGTTTATGATTTCGTTGAT